>DATHHM010000227.1:0-18622 GCA_035317145.1 Xanthobacteraceae bacterium
GGCAAATGGGTCGGCGCGGCGCGCGCCGGTTTCGATGGCACCGTGGTGGCGCACAACGAAGATCTGGTCGCCAAGCCCGAGCTTTTGACCAGCGACGCATTTGGTGACGGCTGGATGCTGATCGTGCGGCCGACCCACGACGACTGGAAGACGGGCCTGGTCACCGGCACCGCCATCGGCCCGACGATCGAGCGCTGGATCGCCGGCGGCTCATACAAGGAACGGACCGCCTGAACCGGCGACGAAAAGACCGTTTCCGGTCCGCACTTTGTCTGCGATGATGCGTTGGGGCCGGTCCCACCCGTGCGCGGAGGTGGGCTGGCAAAGTCACGAAGCAAGCGATCAAGGGAGGAGCGACCATGACGCCAAAAGCGGGGGCACCGCAGGCAAAGCACAGCGGAAAAGTCGACCGGCAACGCCGCAAGCTGGTCAAGCTGATCGCGGCGGGCAGCGCCGGCGCCATCGCCTCGCCGTGGATGTTTCAATCCTCGCGCGCTGCGGGGAAGACCATCAAGATCGGCATGATCACGCCGGAGACCGGACCAATCGCCGCCTTCGGCGAGCCGTCGAAGTGGGTGGCAGAGGGCGTGAGCAAGGCTTTGGGCGACGGCATCATGGTCGCCGGCGACAAGCACCCGGTGCAAATCCTCAACCGCGACAGCCAGTCGAATCCGAACCGCGCCTCGGAAGTGGCGGCGCAGCTCATCAATAACGACAAGGTCGACATCATGATCGCCTCGTCGACCTCCGACACCACCAATCCGGTGGCCGACCAGTGCGAGCTTGCCGGCGTACCTTGCGTGACCTCGGACGATCCATGGCAGGCCTGGTTCTTCGGCCGCAAGGGCGATCCGAAGAAGGGGTTCGACTGGACCTACCACTTCTTCTGGGGTTTCGACATGGTCGCCAACATGTTCGCCGAGATGTGGCTGACATTGCCGACCAACAAGACCGTCGGCGTGATGCTGACCAACGATCCCGACGGCGTTGCGGCAAGCGACCCGGTGCACGGGCTGCCGGCCACCATCAAGGGCCACGGTTTTGACGTGCACTTCCTCGGCCTTTATCCGCCGCTGTCCGACGACTTCACCTCGCAGATCGCCGAGCTGAAGAAGGCGAATTGCGACATCGCCTGCGGCATTTTCAATCCGCCGCAATTCGCGATCTTCTGGACCCAGTGCGCGCAGCAGGGCTATCGGCCGAAGATCGTCACCCCGCCGAAGGCGCTGCTGTTCCCCACCGCCGTCGAGGCGCTGGGCGATCGCGGCGCCGGCATGTCGACGGAAGTGTGGTGGTCGCACCATCACCCGTTCAAGTCGGGCCTGACCAGCGAGACGGCACAGCAATATTGCGACGCCTACGAGAAGGCGAGCGGCAAACAATGGACCCAGCCGCTCGGCTTCAAGCACGCCAATCTCGAAGTCGCGATCGACGCACTCAAGCGCGCGAAGACGCTCGAAGCCAGCGCCATCCGCGACGCCATCGCGGCGACCGACTACCAGTCGATCGTCGGTCCGATCACCTGGAAGGGCGGGCCTACCAATCCGGTGCCCAATGTGTGCACCACGCCGCTGGTCGGCGGGCAATGGGTCAAGGGCACCAAGTTCAAGTACGACTTGAACGTCGTCTTCAATAAGTCCGCGCCGAATATCCCGCTCGACAGCCCGTTCGTGCCCATTCAATATTCCTGACGGGATACGGGCCAGCGAAGTAAGGCCGCCGCGCCGACGCGCGGCGGTCGTCAGCAAAGTCGTTCATGACAATTCTTCTGGAACTTGACGGAGTGTCGAAATCCTACGGCGCGCTCAAAGCCGTGGACACCGTGAGCCTTGCCGTTGCAGACGGCGAGGCGCTCGCCGTGATCGGTCCCAACGGCGCCGGCAAGACCACCCTGTTCAATCTGATCACCGGCGACGTGGCGCCGAGCAAGGGCCGCATTGTGTTCGGCGGCGCCGACATGACCGCCACGGCGCCGCACGCGCGGTCGCGGCTCGGCATCGGCCGTTCCTATCAAATTCCGCATCCGTTCGCGAATATGAGCGTGTTCGAGAACCTTTTGGTCGGCGCTATCTATGGCGGCGGCAAGAGCGAGCGCGACAGCTACCCACGCTGTTGCGACGTGCTGCGGTTGACCGGACTTTACGACAAGGCCAATGTGCCGGCGCGGACGCTGACGTTACTCCAACGCAAACGCCTGGAGCTGGCACGAGCGCTGGCAATCCAGCCAAAACTATTGCTGCTCGATGAGATCGCCGGTGGGCTCACCGAATTCGAGTGCGGCGAACTGGTCAAGACCATCAAGACCATCCACGCCAACGGCACGACGATCGTCTGGATCGAGCATATCGTCCATGCGCTGGTGTCGGTGGCAAGCCGGCTAATCGTCATGAATTTCGGGCAAGTTTTGGCGCAAGGCGATCCGCGCGAGGTCATGGCCGAGCCCAAAGTGCGCGAAGTCTATATGGGCATGCCGGTGTCATGAGCCTGCTCGCGACCAACAACCTTTCGGCGTTCTACGGCGACTTCCAGGCGCTGTTCGATATCAATGTCAGCGTCGCGCAAGGCGAGACCGTCGCCATCATCGGCGCCAACGGCGCCGGCAAAACCACGTTCCTGCGCGCCGTCGCCGGCGCGCTGTCGACCAAGCCCGAGATGGTGATGTTCGACGGCCGACCGATCGGCCACCTGACGCCGCACGAAGTGGTGCGGCTCGGCATCGCCATGGTGCCGGAAGGCCGCCGGCTGTTTCCGAGCCTTTCGGTCGAGGAAAACCTTCTGCTCGGCGGCCATAGCGAGCGCAAAGGGCCGTGGAATTTAAAGCGCGTCTATGAGCTGTTCCCGCGCTTACGGGAATTGCGCCACCTGCCGGCGCCGGCTTTGTCGGGCGGCCAGCAGCAGATGGCGGCGATCGGCCGCGCCTTGATGGCCAATCCGCGGCTCCTGCTGTGCGATGAGCTGTCGCTGGGCCTGGCACCGGTCGTCATCCGCGACATCTATCAATGCCTCGGCGCCGTCACCGCGGAAGGCATCACGGTTGTCCTGGTCGAGCAGGACATCAATCGCGCGCTCGACGCTTCGGTGCGCTTCTATTGCTTCCAGGAGGGCCGCCTGGCGCTCAGCGCGCCGACCAAGAATTTCGATCGCTCAGCGATCACGGCTGCGTATTTCGGTTTGTAAGGCAGCCAAGATGGAATGGCTCAACATTCTTATTCAAGGCAGCCTGCTCGGCGGCATCTATGCTCTCTTCGCCATCGGGCTGTCGATGTCGTTCGGCATCATGCGGCTGGTCAACATCGCCCACGGCGACTTTATCGTGCTCTCGGCCTATGTGGCGCTGGTGGTCACCCAAGGCACCGGACTCGATCCGATCTCGAGCCTGATCATCGTCGTGCCGGTGATGTTCGTCGTCGGCTATGCCATCCAGCGCGGCTTGTTGAACCACACGCTCAGCGGCGGACTGTTGCCGCCGCTCCTCGTCACCTTCGGCATTTCGGTGATCATCCAGAACGGCCTGCTGGCCGGTTTTGGCGCCTACACGCAGCGGCTGCACGAAGGCGCCATCGAAACCGCGAGCGTGCAGATTTTTGGCGGCATCTCGATCGGCGTCTATCCTCTGGTGGTGTTCGCCGTGGCGGTGTTCGCCATCGCCAGCTTGCAGCTTCTGTTCTACCGCACCGGCCTCGGCCGCGCCTTTCGCGCCGTGTCCGACGATGCCGATACCGCGGAACTGATGGGCATCGACAACCGCAAGCTCTACGCGCTGGCGCTCGGCATCGCCATGATTTTCACCGCCATCGCCGGCGTGCTGTTTGCCATCCGGACCATCTTCGATCCTGCGGCCGGACCGATCCGGCTCATTTTGGCTTTTGAGGCCGTGATCATCGGCGGACTGGGCAATATGTGGGGCACGCTGATCGGCGGCGTGGTGCTCGGCGTGGCGCAGGCGGTCGGCGCCGCGCTGTCGCCGACCTGGCAAATCCTGGCCGGCCACATCGCCTTCCTGGTCATCCTGATCGTTCGCCCGAGCGGGCTGTTTCCGCGCACGAGGGACTGACATGGAGCCCGAGCGCGTCGAGCGTGGCACGAAAGCGAGTCGGACCTTCACCGTCGTCGCGGCGCCGGCGCTGGCCGCTCTGGTGGCCTTGCCGTGGTGGGGGGACGCCGGCTGGATGCGGCTCATTGCCGAGATGGCTTATTATCTCGCGCTCGCGCAGTTGTGGAATCTGCTCGCCGGCTATGCCGGCCTCGTCTCGGTCGGCCAGCAGGCCTATGTCGGGCTCGGCGGCTATGCGCTGTTCTATTTGACCGGCGCGCAGAACATGAACGTCTATCTGGCGCTGGCGATTGCCGGGCCGTTCGCGGGCCTGATCGCGATCCCGGTCTCGTTCGCGGTGTTCCGCCTGCGCGGCGCCTATTTTGCCGTCGGTACCTGGGTCATGTCCGAGGTCTTTGCGCTGTCGGCAAGCCTCATCGCGGTGCTCGGCGCCGGCTCCGGCCTGTCGCTGACGCCGGCGATCTTGCGGCAGATCTCGCCCGACCGCGGCAGCCGCGATGCCATCCTCTATCTGATGTCGCTTGCGATCTCGGTGGTGGTCTGCGCCATCGTCTATCTCTTGCTGCGCTCGCGCCACGGCCTGGCACTCACCGCAATCCGCGATTCCGAGCCGGCGTCGGCGAGCCTCGGCGTCAACACCTTCCGCACCAAATTCATCATCTATGTCGCCACCGCCGCCTGCACCGGCCTGATCGGCGCGCTGATTTTTTTGCAGAAGCTGCGCATCTCGCCCGAGGCAGGTTTCAGCATCAACGACTGGACCGTGGTGGTGATCTTCATGGTTGTCATCGGCGGCATCGGTACAATCGAGGGGCCGTTCATCGGCATGCTGGTCTACATTACGCTACGCGAGCTATTGGCCGACTACGGCACCATCTATCTGATCCTAATGGGCATGATCGCGATCGCAGTGATGCTCAAAGCGCCGTCGGGGATTTGGGGCTGGGTCGTGCAGCGCTACGATTTGCAGCTTTTCCCGGTCGGCCGGCGTTTGGTGCTGGCGCCCCCGACGCCGCCGCAAACATCCGAGCGATAGGAGCAGCGCATGCCGCCCTCCCCTCCCCAGAGCGCGACCAAGCAGGAGATCATGGATCGCGTCCGTGCCATGGCGCCGCGCTTTGCCGAGCGCGCCGCCGTGGCGGAAGAAGCGCGGCGCATTCCCGAAGCGTCGGTCAAGGACATGCTCGACGCCGGCTTTGCCCGCATCCTGGTGCCGAAGAGCGTCGGCGGCTACGGGCTTGGCTTCGACACCTGGTTCGAGGTGACGCGCGAGCTCTGCAAGGCCGATGCCTCGCACGGCTGGTGCGCCAGCCTGATCATCCACCACAATCATTTGATCGCGCAGTATCCGCAGGCTGCGCAAAAGACGCTGTGGGCTAACGGTCTCGACGTGCCGGTGGCGGCGTCGTTCGCGCCGGCGACAGTAGCGGTGCCGGTCGACGGCGGCTATCGCGTCTCCGGAAAGGGCTCGCCGTTCGCCAGCGGCGTCGATCACTGCACCTGGGTCATGCTCGGCGGCATGGCGCAGGACGGCGCCACGCCGGAGTGGAAATTCTTCCTGGTCGCGCCCGGCGACTACACCATCCGCGACACCTGGTTCACCGCCGGCATGCGCGGCACCGGCAGCAAGACCATCGTCACCGACGGCACCTTCGTGCCGAGCGGGCTGGTGCTGACCTTGGCGGAATTGCGCGACGCCAAAACGCCGGGCGGCGCCATGCACAGCGATACCATCTTCCATACGCCGTTCTTCTATTACGCGCCGATCTCGTTCGCGACGCCGATGCTGGGCGCGGCGCAAGGCGCCTACGAGCATTTCCGCGACTGGACCAAGACGCGCCAAGCGCAAGACGGCTCATCGGTGGCCGAAAAAACCTCGGTGCAGGTGCGCATGGCGCGCGCCGCCGCCGATCTCGATGCCGCCGATCTTCTGTTGCGGCGCGCCGTGAATGTCACCGACGCGCCGCAGGATTATTCGCCGCATCATCTGGCGCGCTCGGTGCGCGACTTCGCCCGGGTATCCGAGCTGACGGTTTCGGTGATCGACACGCTGGTCGCGTTGAGCGGCACGGCGAGCTTCAACACCTCGCACCCGCTGCAGCGCGCCTGGCGCGACATCCACTTCATGTCGATGCACATCGCCGTCAACACTGAGATGAATTTCTCGCACTACGGCCGCATGGAGCTCGGCCTGGGGCGCGACGCCAGCCGGCCGTATTTCTAATTGTTTTCCGTCACCCTGAGGTGGCCGCAAAGCGGCCCTCGAAGGGCGACGGCATCCAGGTCGGCTGTTGCCGACCTGGACTACTAAAACGAGTCTGATTTCGGCTAAAGCCGAAATCAGTTGGCCGTGCATCCTTCGAGGCTCGCTTCGCTCGCACCTCAGGATGACGGAAAACTGCGCTGCGCCCGGGAGACGTGTCGCGGTAATCACCGCAGCCCCGCCTGCTGCACCAGCGGATAGACCCTGTCCTTGAACCAGCGCTGGTCCTCGATATAGCGTGGCCAGTTCAACAGCGTGCCGTCGAGGCCCATCTTCGACATCCGCACCAGCCCATCGACGATCTGCTCGGGCGTTCCGATCAGCGGATAGCCGCCCCAGCCGGCGATAAAATGCTTCTTCATCTCGGCGAGCACCGGCGGCGGCAGCGTCTTGGCATTGGCGATCATGGTCTCGACCAGATTTGAGACTGCCTCCCAATCGCCTTTCGCGTTCACGTAGTCCTCGAAATAGTCCTTCGCTTCCTTCTCGGTCCCGCCCTGGACCACATAAGCGTAGCTCCAGACCTGGATGTCGCGGCCGTATTCCTTGCGGGCGAGCTCGCGATAAGAGTCGACCTTGGCCTTGCAATCGTCGAAATCGTGCGAGCCGAACACCACATAGACCATGTCGCAATATTTGGCGGCAAAATGCTGGCCCTTGTCCGAGCCGCCGGCATTCATCACCGGCGGAAACGGCTTTTGGATCGGCTTCGGCTCAAGATACCCCTTTTTAATCGTATAGAAGCGGCCTTCGAAATCGAACGGCTCCTGCCGCGTCCACAGCTCTTTCAAGATGTGCAGCCATTCGGCGGCGCAATCGTAACGGTCGTTGTGCTCCATCAGCGGCGAGCCGAACATCTCTATCTCGGGCCGGTTCCAGCCAGTGACGATGTTGAGCGCGAAGCGGCCGCCGGTGACATGATCGATGGTGGCCGCCTGCTTCGCCGCCATCACCGGATGGATGGTCGGCACGTGCGAAGTGGCGAAGATACCGGAATAATGCGTCGAGGCGCCGATCGCCGAGGCCCAGGAAAAGCACTCGAAGCCGGGCCCGTTGAAATTGGTGACCCCGCCAAAGCCGTGCCAGCGTCCGATCGGCACCAGCGCCTCGAACTCCATCGCCTCGGAGATTTTCGCCAGTTCCAGCGTGTTCGGCCAGTTGATCTCGAGCACACCGTCGATGGTGGAAATGGCACAGCCGCGGTCGAGATTGGTGCCAAAAGTTCCGAGCTTGAGCTTGCGGTCGTTGAAAACCGGATTGGTATTGCGGCGCTCCATTGACATTCCTCCCGCGCGTGTGCGGAAAGCTTACGAATGCAAGCACGCTGTGGCAATCGGCGCGCGATCGTGCAAAATATCGCCGTTCAATGCTGGAGCCGGCCATGTCGATTTTTGCCGTGAACTATCTCTGCCGCGAGGTTTTGCGCAACCACGCCTTCCGCGCCGCCATGAAGGCCGATCCGGCCAAGGCGCTGGCAACCCTCGACCTCACCGACGAGGAGCGCCGTTGCCTCTTGGCCGGAGACGTCGGCCAGCTCTACCGCATGGGCACCAACGGCTTCCTGATGAACTACCTGGCCCGCTTCGAGGTCTGCGGGCTGAACGCCGAGACCTACAACCAGCGCATGCGCGCGGTGAAGGTCGACGAAATCGGCCAACCGGTGGCGTGAGGCGGAACCAGCAAGAGGAGCGCATTCCATGGCCCAGATCGTCGCCGGTTTCGGCGTACCGCACACCCCGATCTTCCCGCATTTCGTCAAGCGCGACGGGCCCGATTGCGAGATCGCAAAGCTGTTCGGCGCGCAGAAGGAACAGCTTGCCGCGACGCGGCCCGATTTGATCGTGATGTTCGACACCGATCATCTCAACACCTTCTTCCTCGACGCGCTGCCGATCTTCGCCGTCGGCATCGACAAGAATTTCAAGGCGCCGAACGACGAGCCGCGCGACGTGCCGAATTACGTCGTGCCGTCGTTGCCGGCGCTGGCCGCCCATATCCGATCCGCCGCGGTCGCCGCCGGCTACGACGTTGCCATGACGCAGCATTTTTCGGTCGATCACTCGGTCACCGTGCCGCTGCATTTTTTGACGCCGGACATGAAAATCCCGGTCATCCCGTTCTTCATCAGCGGCCATGTGCCGCCACTGCCGCCGGCGCAACGCTGCTATGCACTCGGCCAGGCGGTGGCGCGCGCCATCGGAGCGTGGCCGGCGCCGTTGCGCGTCGTCGTCATGGGCAGCGGCAGCTTTTCGCTCGAAGTCGGCGGCCCGCGCATGGCGGCGAGCCGCTCGGATGGCGTGCCCGACCCGGATTGGGCGGCGCGGGTGATCAAACTGCTTGAGGAACAAAAGATCGACCAGCTGATCGCCGAGTCGACAGAGCATCGGATGCTGAAGGCCGGCAATGTCGGCGGCGAATTGCTGAACTGGATCGCCATGCTGGGCGCCATCGGCAACCGCAAGCCGACCTATGTGGCGCCACAGATGCAGAACGGCCACGCCTACGGCGTATGGCGATGGAACTGACCGTCAAAACATCGGATAGGCCGGATTGAGGCCCAGGCCGAACTCCATCCGCCCGAAATTCTCCGCCGGCACGTCCCAGTTCATCACCACATGCGAGGAGATGGCGTGCGCGTCGCGCCAGCAGCGCTGGATCGGATTGTCGTCCATCAATCCGCTGGAGCCGGAGATCTTGACCAGATCGTCCATCGCCTCGCGCAGCTTGCGCACGGCGAAGGTGAAGTCGCGACGCAACAGCGTGCGGGTCTCGAGCGACATGCCGGAATAATCCTGCCGCGCTAGCTTGAACGCGCGCCGCGCCAGCAGTTCCGCCGCATCGATCTCGGCGGCGATCTCGGCGACACGCATCTGCACCGGCACGTGCTGGGCGATATTGAGCGCCGTGTAGGTCAGGTAGCGCTTTCGCGTCCACTGCACGAAGTCGGCATAGCCGCCGCGCGCGAGGCCGAGCACCGGGGCGAGCAGCGCATAGCTGTGTACTGCGATGAACGGCGTATTGAAGATCGGATTGGTGTTGACCTTCGACCCCGGCGAGCAGGCGTCGCGCAAGGTCGAGAACGACACGCTGCGATGTTCGGGCACGAAGACGTTATCGAGCACCGAGGTGTTCGAGCCGCTGGCGCGCAAGCCGGCGCAGTACCAAGTGTCATCTTGTTTTACCTCCGACACCGGCACCAGATAAAGCCGCATGTCGGGATGATCCTCGCCCTCGCGCTGCACCAGGCCGCCGATCATGATCCAGTGCGAGTGCCGCAAGCCGGAGCACCACGACCAGCGGCCGTCGAGCCGATAGCCGCCCGGCGCCGGCGCAACCTTGCCGGTCGGTGCCGCCGAGGTGGCGATGCAGGCGGCCTTGTCGCGGCTCCAGACGTCGTGCTGCGCCTCTTCCGGAAACAGCGCCAGGATGCAGGCGGGATCGGCGAGATAATTCAGGCACCAGGCCGACGAGCCGCAGGTCGATTTGCCGAGTTCGACGGCGATGTCGAACGCCACTTCATGGTCGTGCTCGTAGCCGCCCCAGCGCTTTGGTTGCAGGGTGTGGATCAGGCCGGCGGCGATGAATTCGTCCACTGACGCTTGCGGAATATTGCGGTCGCGCTCGGCCCGTACCGCGCGTTCGCGCAGTTTTGGCGCCAACGCGCGCGCCCGTTCGACCAACTCCTCGGCGGTCGGAATGGCACCCGGCGCGGCGGCCGGACGCAGCTCGGCGACGCTCATGGCATTTCCTCCTGTTGGCAAAAGAGTGCGCCGGCAATCAGCGCGGATCAAGCCTTGCGCCCGGAAACGGCGGCGTTATCGTGGCGGCCACGGCGGCGGCAACCCGGAAGGAAAGCGCGATGCGTCTTGGGATATTCATGATGCCGGTGCACCCGCCGACGCGCTCGTTCACCGATACGCTGGCCGAGGACGAGGAGAAGTCGCTCTACGCCGATGAGCTCGGCTTCGACGAATTATGGGTCGGCGAGCATTTCTCGGCGACCACCGAGCCGATCCCCTCGCCGCTGATGTTCATGGCGGCGCTGGCGCCACGCGCCAAGAACTTGAGTTTCGGCACCGCGGTGATTTGTTTGCCGAACCACGATCCGGTGAAGGTCGCGGCCGAAGTCGCGCAATTCGATCACATGACCCGCGGCCGCTTCATGCTCGGCGTCGGGCCGGGCGGGCTGTTGTCCGACTTCGAGCTGTTCGACAATGCCGACCGCGGCGTGCGCACACGCAAGTTCGTCGAATCGATCAAGATGATCCAGCAGATTTGGGCGCAGGATCCGCCCTACGATTTTCCGGGCGAGTTCCGCAGCGTGAGCCTCAAAGAAGCAATCATTCCAAAACTCGGCATCGGTTACATGCCGAAGCCGTACCAGAAGCCCGGACCGCCGATCTCGACTTCGCTGTCGAGCCGCGATTCACCGACCGCGCGCATTGCCGCGAAACAAGGCTGGGGAATCATCTCCGGCAACAACGTGCCTTCAAGCGCGATCGCGTCCCATTGGCAGACCTATTCGAAAGCGTGCTTGGAAATGGGAGTAGCCCCACAGGGTGAGAATTGGCGCGTGGCGCGCAGCATCATGGTGGCGCCGAGCGACGCTGAAGCCCGCGACCGAATCCACAGCGAACAAGGCTCGAACCACTATTTCTACACTTACATGCGCGAGGTGCTCTCCCGGGTTGGCATCCTGTCGGTGCTAAAACCCGACCCGAACATGTCGGACGACGAGGCCACCGTCGAAGCCATCACCGAAGGCTGCATGATCCATGGCTCGGCGAAAACGTTCCTCGACAAGCTCGTCGCCTTCCGCGACGCGGTCGGCCCGTTCGGCACCTTGCTGATGACGGGTCTCGACTGGAGCGGCCCGAACCGCGCCTGGGAGCGCGATTCGATGCGGCTATTGGCACAAGAGGTGATGCCGAAATTCCGCCAGCACGTGACGGCGCAGGCGGCGGAGTGACGTCGCACCGGGCCGCTACTATTGCACGTGCATTTCGCTAAATTCTTCGAGTGGCGACTTGCGCTCGGTGTACTCTATGCGCGAGTGCCCCTTGTCGAATTGATTCGCTGGAAATTGTGAGGCGTCTTGACAACATCATATGGTTGTCATGTGATTATTCTCCTTCTGATTGCCATATCATGTTGGCGCCTGCCCTGACGCTGCGGCACACGCTGTTGGAGAATCACCCATGAGATATCGTTTGAGCGAACGCCTGCCACGCCTGCTGGTTGTCACCGTCGCCAGCACAATTGCCGCCATCGCGACCCTGGCGGAAACGGTCGCGTTCGGCGCCCCTCCAATAACGCCGCCCTATCTCGCCACCTTCCCGAATTTCGCGCCGATCCCGAGACCGCAATTGCCCGGCGACGTCGACATCGCGCTCAAGACCAAGCTGGAGAACGCCGGTCAATTCCCGCAAGTGCAGCGCGAGTTCGATCTCAATGCCTGGCAGATGTTTCTCGCTGTCAACTGGCCGACCAACAACCAAGGCCGGCCGGCGCTGCGAATTACCGACACGAGCTTCGGCGCGCCGCGCTGGACGCTGTGGCACAACAGCAGCACGATCTTCCAGGTCAACGGCGCGCCACCCCAGGCTTGCGGCCAATCGCCGGCCACTGGCTTCCTTGCCCTAAGCCGCAATTTGAGCAATCCGGTCAGTAAGGGATTGACACCGTTCAATCTGTCAACCGCTGAAGCTGCAAACACGCGTGCGACTCGCTTTCTCGGCGTGATCTCGGCAGTCGGCGAGCTGAACGTTGCCAATGTCGGCGACGACATTCAGCAGGCCTTCACCGGACCGCTGATCGATCAGTACGGCAATTTCGTCTATTACGAGATCATGATCGATCCCAATGAAGTGAAATATTTGTGCAATTCCAAGCTCTACAATATCAACGGCCAAGTCGAATTTTCAAAAGCCGGCGGCAAGGTGGACATGCCCACCGGGCATCCGGACCAGGATTCGAGCGGCTCATTCGAGCTTAAGCTCGCATGGCGAATCATGAAGCCGTGTGATCCTACAAAGCCGAAAGATCCATGCGACGACATGAGCCGGTTCTTTGTCGAGGACGCCTATATCAAGGACCTGGGACCCGACGGAGCGGAACTGCAGCGCAGGGTGAAAGTCGGTTTGGTGGGAATGCATATTGCCCACAAGAGCGAGACTTCGCCGCAATGGATTTGGGCGACGTTCGAGCAGATCGACAACCTCGACGTCGATCAGGTCGCGCATCCCAAATTGCAAGCCTCGTTCAACAATCCCGGCTGTCAGATCTGCACGACCGACGTC
The DNA here is from genome assembly GCA_035317145.1 of Xanthobacteraceae bacterium. GTDB lineage: Bacteria > Pseudomonadota > Alphaproteobacteria > Rhizobiales > Xanthobacteraceae > BOG-931. The sequence goes on from DATHHM010000227.1 coordinate 12,617, forward strand.
GAACCGCAGCAAAACGCGCAGAAAATCTATCCGCGGATCCCGGTCCAGGTTTCGCGCACGATCCCGATTCCGGCGGACAAAGTGGCTCTCAATGCCCAGGCCGCGGCCGCGCTCGCCCGGATAGGCTCGGTCTGGCAGTACTACCAGCTGATCGACACCCAATGGCCGACCCAGCCGAAGGTGCCTCCGGCGGATCCCAATGGCGGTCTACCTGACGCGGTCACCAACAAGCCGGGTGGCAATCCGACGCCCGTGAACCTGACCAATGTGACGATGGAGACCTATTTCCAGGCCGGCAATCAGGCCGCCTGTAACCAGGAGGAAGGCAACAACAATCCACCGGGTTGCCCGAAGCCTTACAACAGGCTCACGCCGGGAACCGCGATCGCCGCCTACACGCCCGATCCGGTGAGCTGGAATTCCACGCTCAATGGCGGCACGACGCCGGTCAAGCCGGGCATCACCACCCAGATCATGGCGACCGAAAGCTGCATGGGATGCCACTCTTCGGCCGGAATTTATACGAGTTACACGGACCCGAAGCACAATACGCAATCCGGCCCGTTGACCGCCGACTTTTCCTGGCTGATGGCGCAGAAGGCGCAGTTGGCGCCCCCTTGATCGGTAGGGCAAGCACGGCGCCATGATCACGGCGCCGTCGTCGTTGGACTTGTCTCGGTGTCAATCTTGGATGTCGGTGGCGCACAACACGGTGTGCGCCGCCGGCTACTTCGGCGTCTCGCCGGTATAGCGCAACACGAACAATCCCCATTTGTCGTCGTTCATGAAGATGTTGCCGCGGGCGTCGACGGCGAGTTCCTCGCTCCAGTTGATGTCAGACGCGTGCGCACCGGCTTGCGCCGGCATGTTGGCCCGCTCCGGCGGCATGAAATAACCGACCTCCTTCGGCAGGCGCGGGTCGCCGATGTCGAAAATGCGCAGCCCGGCGTTGAACCAGGCGACGTCGATCAGGTTGCCGGGCTGCTCGATCGCCGGATTGTGGATTTCCTGGCTGGTATTGTGCGGGCCGAAGCGCCCACCTTTGTCGCAGAAATCCTTGTAAGGCGCGTCCGCGGGCGGCACCGGCGTTGGAAAGACCGAAATCAGCCGCGGATGCGCCGGGTTGGCATTGTCGATCAGGCCAGCGAAGTTGAAGCCGTCATCCTGGCATTTTTCCTTCTGCGCTTCGGAGCTGACGTAAAGCAGGTTGCGGTCCCACAGCGGCAGCACGGTATGGACCGACTGGATGCCGACCCTGGCGAACGGTTCCGTGATATGCAGCTTGCCGATGAGTTTTGGATTGGCCGGATCGGTCAGGTCGAGATTGACCACGTCAGGCGTGTAGGGCAGCGACGCCCATTTGCCGTCCGGGCTCACATTGACCGGCCCATGAAAGCCTTCCGGATAAGGCAACGCCGGCTCGCCCTCCTTCTGGCCGGGTTGCCACCACTTGCCGATGTCCTTGGGGTGCGCCGGGTCGCTGACATCGAGGATCACCATGATGTTGCCGGTGAAGCCCGGATAGCTGGTCGAAAGATAGGCGTACTTGCCGCCCGGATAGGAATTGCGGTGGGCGCCGGTGACGCCGCCCATCCACGAGCCGACCTGCTTGGGATTTTCCGGATCGGAAATGTCCCACAATAGCACCGCCGGCAATGGGTTCTTCTGCGGCGTAAAACTGTTGAGCGAGGTGAGCATCAGGTTGTCGTGCAAGGTGACTTGCGACGTGATGATGCTCTTGTCGTCGGTCTCGTAGGGAATGAATTTCACATAGCGCGGATTGGCCGGATCGGTGACGTCGACGATGCTCCAGCCCTGATTGAAGGAATGGCCCGCGTAGAGATACCACTTGTCGTTGGCGGTGTGCTTGATGGCGATCTTGAAGGCGCCGAAACGACCGCCGAGCGCGGAGAAACCGATCTGCTTGACATGCTCCGCCTGCGCGCCGGGCGGAATCGGATCGGCCACCGCGCTATGCGGCGCGAACAACGAACCTGCCGCCAGTGCGCCAAGGCTCAAAACCGCGAACTCTCTTAGTGTAAGACGCGCAAAATGTGTCAGACGCACGAATTCCTCCCGTCGCTTCAGCGATCGAATTTTTGCAGCATGGCTTCCCGAAAGAATTTTGGCAATTCGGCGAGATCGCCGTCGCCGTAATCGCCGTCGACCGCCGCCGACAGCGACGCCAGCGTGCCTGCCGCCAACGGCATCGGCACCCCGGTGAGCGCGCCGGTCGCCACCGCCGACATGATGTCTTTGCGCAGCGTGCGAATGTCGAGCGTCATGTCGCCCTGGTTGCCCTTGAGCACCTCGGCCTTGCTCTTGAGCCAGCCGCATGCGGTGGCGCTCTCCTGCAAGACATCGACCATGAGATCGAGCGCGAGGCCTTGCTGCAAGCCGAGCGCGAGCGATTCCGCCACCGCCTGGATATAGGCGCCCAGCCCGAGATTGGCGGCGAGCTTCATGGCGTAGCCGCTGCCGTTGCCACCCATATGGACGATGCGCCGGGTCAGCTTTTCCAGCACCGGCCGCGCCCGCTCGAGATCCTCCGGCTTGCCGCCAACCAAGGCGAACAGCGTGCCGGCTTGGACCTGCGGAATGGTTCCGAGCACCGGTGCCTCGATCAGCCGCGCGCCGCGCGCTTCGACCAGCGGCGCAAGCTCGCGGCCGGTCATCGGTTGCAGCGTGCTCATCTCGATGAACAGCTTGCCCTTGATATCGCCTTCGAGGAACCCGGCCGGACCGGTGAAAATCTTTCGCACGCCGTGGTCTTCGGTGATGCTGGAAATGACGATCTCGGCGGTCGCGGCAACGCTGCGGGCATCGGCGGCGATACGCAACCCGTCGGCGGCCAGCGCCTGGTTGGCCTTGGCGCTCTGGTCCCAGCCCGTTACGTCAAATCCCTGCTGGCGCAGGCGGCGGGATATTGCCGCGCCCATGCGGCCGAGGCCGACAATGCCAAGTTTCATAAGTCCTCCCTACGCGTCGCGCATTTGACGCATAATAACCGGCCGCAAGCTATAGCGAACAAGAACGTGCAGGCCGTTCAGCGCCGCAGCGCATGGCTGCGCATGTGTTTGATCAAGAGGTCGGTTTGCGGCGAGGAATCGTTGCGGCGATAGACGAAGGCGATCGCCTATTTCGGCACCGAGCTTGTCGCGATTTCGCGGAAGACGCCATTCGGAATATTCATCCTGGTCATAGTCTGCGGCATGACGCCGATACCGTAGCCCCTGGACACGTAGGTCAGGATGGTCGTGAGATCGTCGTCGCGCTTGACCACCGGACCGGCAATGTGAATGCTGATCGAATCTCTTTCCGACCTTTGTGTTGCTGTTGCTGGGTCACAAAATCCAACGAAAGCCGTTCCAGCATATATGCGCGCGTGTCCTAATCTCAAAATTCAGCCGCCGATTGCGTCGGTTGATCGCACGCCCTCGCGATATGCTTGCGCGTTGTGGCACGCGCGCCGGCGGCATCCGGCGCGGCGGCGTTTGCTGGCCCGTTGAAATGCGCAACGCTCCTGCAAGTGGAATTGCCGAATGATGGCGATCAAAACGCCCAACCCGACCGATAAGTATGTCGGCGCGCGCATACGGATGCGCCGCCTGATGCTCGGCATGTCGCAGACCGGCTTGGCCCAGGGCCTCGACCTCACCTTCCAGCAGATCCAGAAATACGAGAAGGGCATCAACCGGGTCGGCGCCAGCCGGTTGCAGCAGATCGCACATATTCTCAAGGTGCCGGTGGAGTTTTTCTTTGAAGGCGGGCCCGGCGTCCCGGGCGCGAAAGCGGACGCCCCCGACGCGCCGTCGCTCGCCCATGTCTCGGAATTCCTGGCCTCGCCCGACGGGCTGACGCTGGTCGCCGGCTTCGTAAAAATCCGCTCGGCAAAACTCCGCCGCTCCATCGTCGAGCTTGTCAGCTACCTGGCGCAGAAGCGGGACAAATAGTCGCCGCTCAACCGCCGATTGAACGGCAGCCGCCGCGAGAACCGCGGCCCAAGGCGCCGCGCATTCCCATCCAGGGCTTGTTTGTATCTGAGAACAGCGGCTTTTTCGCCGGACGCCGCCGTTTGTCGTGCCGCGGCGGCGGACCTAGAATCGGTTGCGGGTGCCCGAAGTGACCCATTTCAACTCCGGATTTGCGGACGATAATCCTTGTCTTGTAGGTTGGGTCGGGGATTAAACTCTTGCGGGGTGGTACTGAGGGACGCCGGCCACGGCGCGGGGGCTGTCAACGCAGCGCTGGGGCCTGCGTCGAACGGCATTTGCGCCGGCTAGGGTTGGGGCTGTTGGGGATGAAGATTCTGATCGTCGACGATCACGCCTTGATTCGTGATGCGATGCAGGGCGTGCTGAAGAAACTGCAACGCGGCGTCGTGGTGCTGGAAGCGGCCGACAGCCAGCAGGCGTTTGCCATCATTGCCGGCAACCCCGATATCGACCTGATATTGCTCGACCTGACTTTGCCGGACCGCGACGGACTTTTGGTGCTTGCCGAATTGCGCGATCGTTATCCCACCATCTCGGTTGTCGTGTTGTCGGCGCTGCAGGATCGCGCCAATGTCCAAAAGGTGCTCGATCTCGGCGCCGCCGGCTTCATTCCGAAGTCGGCGCGGCGTGAAGTCATGTTGAGCGCGCTGCAATTGGTTTTCGCCGGAAGCGTCTACATTCCTCCGGAGATTCTGGCGCCGGAGGGATTTGCCGAGGCGCCGAGCCAGCCGTTTGAAAACCGCCCAAGTGAAAACCGCGCGATCGTCTCGCTCCCCGATCTCAAGCTATCGGAACGCCAGCAGGACGTTCTCGCGCTAATGATGCAAGGCCACAGCAACAAGGTCATTTGCCGAATGCTCAATCTCGCCGAGCCGACGGTCAAAAACCACGTCACCGCGATCTTGCGGGCGTTGAAAGTATCCAACCGCACGGCGGCCGTGATCGCCGTTAAAGACCTGGGCTGGAAGCTGCCGACGCCGCCGACACCGCCAAAAGAATGACGCCCTTGTTCAAGGCGAGGTTGCGTCGGGCCTGGACTCTTCCGCATCGGGCAGCTTGCGCGCGAGTGCTCGCGGCACCGGCTTGACCGCCTGATTGAACATGGCGCGCAGCGCCATCGGGTTGACCGGCTTGTGCAGCAGCTGGAACCCTTTGACTTTCGCTTCATGCAGCGTTGCCGGGTCGGTATCGCCGCTGATGAGAAAAGCGGGAATTTGCGCCGACAATTCGCCACGCAGCCATTCAATGGTCTCGATACCGGTCCGGCCATTGGCCAGGTGATAATCCGAGATGATCAGGTCCGGCACATCGTCCTGCTCGGCCGCCGCCTTGAGCGCTTTGCTGTCGCTATCGGCGGTGACGACCCGGCAACCCCATTTGCGGAAAATCCCGCTCATGCCTTCGAGCACCAGCGGATCGTCGTCGATCACAAGGACGAGCTTGTCGTTCACCAGACTCGGCTGGACGCGCGGCACGATGGACGCCTCGATGGCTCGCTTGTCGGCCGGAGCGAGCGGGACGGTGACGGCAAAGACGGAGCCCTTGCCTACGGTCGACTTGACCTTAATCGGGTGACCCAGCAGGCGACAAAGGCGGTCGACGATGGCAAGGCCGAGGCCGAGACCGGCGCGCCGGTCGCGATCCGGTTCGGCCAGGCGATAAAACTCGCCGAATATCTTGTCGTGCTGATCGGCGGCAATGCCGATGCCAGAGTCCCACACCTCGATGCGCAGCAGATCGCCGCGCTTGCGGCAGCCGACTACCACACCGCCGCTACGCGTATAGCGCAGCGCATTGTGAACCAGGTTGAAAACAATCTGCTGCAACAAGATGAAGTCGCTGCGCACCCAGGCGTCGCTCGGCAACGCCCGGAACGAAAGCTTTTTCTCCCGTGCCGCTCCGGCAAAGGTGGTCTCGGCGTGCGCTAACAGCTGCGCGACCGGGAAAACCGTAACGTTGATGGCGGTCGCGCCGTCATCGAGCTTGGAGATGTCGAGCAGCGCGCTGAACA
>DATHHM010000228.1:0-25122 GCA_035317145.1 Xanthobacteraceae bacterium
GAGCGCACGCTTCTGATAGGCCTGCACCGCGAGGCCGAATCCGTCCCAGCCGGCAAGCGAAGCGTCGCCCAGCACCGCCGCGATGATTTCAAGCGACAGCTCGAGTCGGTCGGCCTCCTCCGCATCGACGGTGAATTGCAGATCGCCGTCACGCGCCAGCTGCGCGAGCGCGATGAGACGCGGTACGAGCTCTTTGAGCACGCGCTCGCGCGAGATTGCCTCATAGCGCGGATGCAGTGCTGAGAGTTTCACCGAGATGCCGGGCCGCTGCGGCAACTCAGCGTTGCCGGCTTGTGCGCCGATCGCCGCGATCGCGCCGGCATAGGCATCGAAATATTTGTCGGCATCGGCGGCCGTGCGGGCGCCCTCGCCGAGCATGTCGAACGAATAGCGGAATTCGGCGTGACCGCGGGCGCGATGCAGCGCCTCGTCGATGGTTTGCCCGAGCACGAAATGCGAGCCGAGGAGCCGCATTGCCTGCCGCGTCGCCGCGCGCACCGTGGGCAAACCTAAGCGCCGCACGATGCTGTCGAGGATGGTCTCCGGCGTCTCGCCGGGATGAATGACGCGGGCGGCGATGCCGAGCGTCCAGGCCGAGGCCGAGACCAGCAGCGCCGTCGATTTCACATCGCCGTCGCGCCAGCGGCCGGCGGCGAGCTTGTCCTCGATCAACCGGTCGGCGGTGGCGGCGTCGGGCACGCGCAACAACGCCTCGGCCAGCACCATCAGCGCGAGGCCCTCTTTCGTGGAGAGTGAATAAGCGTGCAGGAATTCCTCGACGCCGCCCAAGCCGCCGGCCTTGGCGCGGATCGCTTCGATCAACCGGGTGGCGCGGGCATCGATGCGCTCTTCGGCGGCGCGATCGCGGCTGGCATCCGCCAAGAGACGCGCTGCAAGGTTCGCTTCGGGCGGCGCGAATGGCGACCGAAACGTCGGCAGATCAGGAGCAGCCATGGTCATCGCGGTGTCATCGCGCACTTCTTCGGCAACCATCACCCCATAAATATGGTGTGCCCGCCGGATTCGCGCGCATAATATCGCGAAAAGCAAAGACCGCAGAGAGGCGAACGGCGCGACGCTAAACGGCCTGCGCCACGAATGCTTCCAGCCTCTCGATGGTCTGCGTCCAGCCCTCGTTCATGCCGCGGAGCCACGACACCGCTTCGTCGGCGACCGCAGCGGCGCGCGCGTGCACCGTCATCGTGGTCTTCCCGCCGCGTTCGGCAAACGTGACCGTGACGAGCCCTTCGAGCATACGCCGACCGGCCATGACGACGGTGTTCTCGAACACCAGCCGCTCCGGCGCAACGACGTCGCGGATCACGCCTTCCAGGCAGTGCACGGCGCCGTCCGGCGCACGTACGTGGATGCGAAGCTCGCCGCCGACGCGCGGTTCGATGTCGCAGACCGGCGTGCTGTAGCCATGCGGACCCCACCATTGCGCCAAGTGCTGCGGATCGGTCCAAGCCTTGAACACCAGCGCGCGCGGGGCGTCGAACACGCGGGTTATTGTCACTTCACGTTCGGCGAAAACTTCTGTCGGAACGGTAGCGGTCATGATGTTTTCCTCCGACTGTGCTTGATCCTCACGCCTGCCCGGCTCGCGCCAGCCTGAGGGCTGCCAGATCGAATTTTTTCATCGCCATGATCGCGGTCATCATACGGTCGAGGCTGGCACCTTCGGTGCCGGTCAGCATCTGCGGCAATTCTGACGGCACGACCTGCCACGACAGACCGAACTTGTCCTTCAGCCAACCGCATTGGCCTTCCTTGCCGCCTTCCGACAGCTTGCTCCAGAAATAATCGATTTCGTCCTGCGACTCGCACATCACCTGGAACGACACCGCCTCGTTGAATTGGAAATGCGGGCCGCCGTTGAGGGCCGTGAACGTCAGCCCCTCGATCTCGAACGCGACGACCATGACCGAGCCGGCTTCCTTGCCGTGCACGTCTTGCCCAGCTTTGCCGTAGCGGCTGATCTGCTTGATCGCGGAATTCTTGAACACCGAAGTGTAGAAATTCGCCGCGTCTTCGGCCTGCGTGTCGAACCAGAGGCAGGGGCCGATCTTCTGTTCGATCGTCGCCATGATGGGTTCCTCCATGTCGTAGCCCGTGTTCCGCGAAGCGGAATGCGGGAACGGCCCTCCCGGATTTCGCGGAGCCTGTCATCGGGCCGGCCACTTCGGGCCGGACCCGTTGGCTCAATCCAGGCTACGACCGAGCCAAATATGCCGTGAGCCGCTCGAACGTGCCGCCCCAGCCACCACGCATGCCGTCGTGCGCGGCATCGAAGGTTTTTCGCTCCTCGGCCGTGGCATCGATCGGCGACCAGCGCAGCGTCAGCCCGGTCTGGCCTTTGAGCGGCTCGTCGAACGTGACGGTGGTAAGCAATTTGAGCGGCCAGGTCGGACTGAGCGGATGCCGCGTCAGGCCGCCATTTTCATCCGAGAACGAGTGCTCCCACACCAGCCGTTCCGGCGCGACGATCTCGCGATAGACGAATTTTGCCCACATGACATTGCCGGCGGGATCGCGCATGGCGCCGTGATAAGTGCCGCCGACGCGGAAATCCATTTTCGAGGCGACAACGACGGAGCCCTTCGGGCCCCACCATTCCTTCATGTGCTTCGGGTCGGTGAACGCCTGCCACACCAGTTCGCGCGGCGCATCGAACACGCGCGAGATGACGAAGTCGGCGCTGTTCGTATCTGGGGACGCCATGGCACTCAGCTCCTCGTCGGTTCGCCGTAACTATTTCTTTTCGACCAAAATCATCCAGCCGACGCCGAATTTGTCGGCGACCATGCCGAAACGCGACGCGAAGAACGTTTCCGCAAGCGGCATCTGCACCTGGCCGCCCTCGGCCAGTGCGTTGAAGTGGCGCTCGCCTTCGGCGGCGTCGGGCGCGGTGATGGTCAGTGCGAACCCTTGAAAATTCGGCTTGCCGAGACAGCGGCCGTCGGACATCAGGACCTGGGTGTCACCGACGTGCACCGCCGCATGCATCACCTTGTCGTGACTGCCCGGCGAGATCATCGACTGGTCCGGCGCGTCCTTGAAACGCATCATCATGTCGACCTTGGCGCCGAGCACCTTCTTGTAGAATTCCAGTGCCTCGTCGCAGCGTCCGTCGAAGAACAGATACGGTTGAACTTGCATGGCTCTCTCCTGGCGTTACGAACTCAAGTCCGGTCGTTTGATGCGTCTCTTCCAAGGACGAAGGGCGGAACGGCGTTCCGACACCCGATGACGAAAGACTATGCCTCATTCCGACAAGCCCGCTGACAAAAACCCGTGAGGTTCCAGGACCCGCCTAACCCTGCGCCGCGACATAATCGCCAAGCCGCGCCATGGTCTGCACCAAGCCCTCGCCGGCGCCATACTCCTTGATCACCCGGTCGCGCTCGGTTGCCGACGGGAAAACGCCGCGCCAGGTCATACGGGTCCGGCCACCCAAATCCTCGAAGACGACGGTCTGACTGAATCGCACCGGCTCGACGTCCTCGCCGCCGTCGTGGCGATAGACGATGCGCTCGGGCGGCACGATCTCGTCGAAGACGATGCGGTTCTGATAGTCGCGGCCGTCGGGGCCGTGCATGACGAAGCGCCAGACGCCGCCCGGCCGGAATTCGAAGCGCGACGTGGTGGTGGCAAAACCGTTCGGCCCCCACCACTGCGCCAGATGTTTTGGATCGGTCCACGCCGCAAAGACCAGCTCGCGCGGCACGTCGAACTCGCGGATGCCGATGATCGCGCGCGGGTCGCTTTGCAGGTCGAGGCTACTTTTTACGGCCATGGTTTTTACCTCTGGCTTTCGGCGACTTAGCTTGCAGAACTTTCAGATAGGCGTCGAGGCGATCGAAACTCTCCTCGAAGAACCGGCGATAGTTTTCGAGCCAGTCATCGATACCCTTCAGCGCCTTCGGCTCGATGCGGCAGGGGCGGAATTGCGCTTCGCGGCCGCGCGTGATCAGGCCGGCGCGTTCCAGCACCTTGAGATGCTTGGAGACCGCCGGAAGGCTCATATCGAATGGTTTTGCCAGTTCCATGACGGAGGTCTCGCCGAGCGCCAGGCGGGCCAGGATGGCGCGGCGGGTCGGATCGGCGAGCGCGGAGAAGGAGGCGTCGAGGTTCATGAACCATCCGGTTAAATAACTGGATGGTTTAATACAGAATGCGGCAAAGCGCGTCAAGCCGTTTCGGTGATGCGATGACTTTTAAGCCGAGCGCCGCGCGCCCTGCACCGCCGGAACCCGCGGCGTCGCGAACACCGCGGCGCCGGGCACGGCCGCGGCCGGGCGCAGCGTTTCCGCAAAGCGGTCCGCGAGTTGATCGAGCGTGTCGTTCGCCGCGCCCTCGCGCACGAAGACGCCGCCATACACCGCGGGCGGCGGCGGCAGCGGCCCGTCGTCCCAGGCTTCGAGCCCGGCTGGGATGCGGCTCCTCGGCGCCAGCATCACGCCGACGCCGGCGGTGACGGCGCTGCGCAGCGACTCGGCATTGGTGCCGCGGAAAACCAGTTCGCCGGCCATGTCGGCCTTGGCCAGCGTGGCGATGGCGACGCGGTAGCACATGCAGCGATCCTTGTAGCCGATCAACGGAATCGGGCCCGAGAGATCGAGCGTCGTGGTCTTGCCGCGCACCCAAGCGAGCTCTTCGGGCCAATAATGGCGCGCGGAACCCTCCGGCTCCTCTGGAACGAGCGCCACGACGATATCGAGCTCGTCCTGCTTGAGATATTGCAGCAAGCGCCGCTGGCCGGCGCCCTGCACCGCGAAGCGCAGGTTCGGCCAGCGCGCGCGGGTCGACGCCAGCATCGCGGTGAGCTCTTCACCCATGCAATCCTTGCGCACGCCGATGCGGACGAGTTGCGCCGCCGCATTGGGGCTGGCGATCTGCATGATGTGATCGTTGACCGACAACATGCGGCGGGCGGAATCGATGACATGCTGGCCCATCGCCGTGAGCGCGACGCCGGGCGCGCTCTTGTCGAACAGCTCGACGCCGAGCAGCGATTGCAGGCGCCTGATCTGCGCACTGATCGCCGGCTGGGTCATGCCCTGGGCCCTGGCGGCGCGCGTAAAACTGCGCTGCTCGACGACCATGACAAATGTGCGCAAGAGGTCGGTCGGAATATTGGTCATGCGCGTTCGCTTCTCAAATCCGATGCCGCCCCCGGCCTGCGGACCGTCTGCGGCAAGCCGCCGGGATCGCCCGCAGGTTGATAGTCTCACCTTTTGGGCCGCTGTGCGACCGGAAATCCGGGCGATCGCTGGCGGCACTTTCGTTGTCATAATTTGCTCACCGCGGCGCTAGACTGCCACGGATTCAGGCTGGAACACCCACCATGCCGTTCGTCCGCGTCTATCTTCGCGTGCTTGGCCTGCTCGGTGCCGATGCCCGGCTCGCGGTGACATTGGCGGCCGCGAATATCGCACTCGCCGCGGCGCAATTCGTCGAGCCGGTGCTGTTCGGCCGCATCGTCGATGCGCTCTCAGGCGCGCTGCCGGCCGGCATCGGGCCTGCGGCCCTGGCGCTGGCGCCGCTGCTTGGTGCCTGGATCGCCTTCGGGCTGTTCATCATCGTCGCCGGCACGGTCATCGCCTGGTTCGCCGACCGGCTGGCGCATCAACGCCGCAACCTGGTGCTGGCGGATTATTTCGAGCACGTGCTGCAGCTCCCGCTCGCCTACCACACCGGCGAGCATTCCGGCCGGCAGATGAAGATCATGCTGTCGGGCACCGACACGCTGTGGTGGCTTTGGGTGTCGTTCTTCCGCGAGCATTTTGCCGCCTTCGTCTTCATTGCGCTCCTGTTGCCCGCGACGCTCTTCCTCAATTGGCGGTTGGCGCTGCCGCTCATCGTGCTGTGCGTCGGCTTCACCGCATTGACCGTGCTGGTCATGCAGCGGGCCTACGCGATGCAGCGCACGGTCGAGCAGCACTATTCGGATCTTGCTGAAACTGCCGCCGACGCACTCGGCAATGTCGCGCTGGTGCAAAGTTTTGCCCGGATCGAGCTCGAAGTGTCGCTGCTGCGCAACCTGGTGGACTCGCTGTTGCGCGCGCAGATGCCGGTGCTGTCGTGGTGGGCGGTGGCGAACGTTTTGACGCGGGCCGGCACCACGCTGACCTTGCTGGTGATCCTCCTGGTCGGGACTTACCTCAAGCTGGTCGGGCTTGCCTCGGTCGGCCAGATCGTCAGCTTCATGAGCATCGCGGCGCTGTTGATCGCGCGGCTCGAGCAGGCGGTCAGCTTCGCCAATCGGCTGTTCATCGATGCGCCGAAATTGTCCGATTTCTTCGGCGTGCTCGACACCGTGCCGTCGGTGCGTGACCGACCCGGCGCCGTCACTCCCGGCCGCATGCACGGCCATGTCGAATTCGAGGATGTGTCGTTTTCCTATGACGGCAAACGCCCCACCGTCGTGGATTTGAAGTTCAAGGCGCTGCCCGGAGAGCGGATCGCGCTGGTCGGGCCGACCGGCAGCGGCAAGTCGACGGCGCTGGCGCTGCTCTATCGCGCGTTCGATCCGCAATCGGGCGCCATCGCGATCGACGGCACCGATATCCGCGATCTCAAGCTGATCGGGCTACGCCGCAATATCGGCGTGGTGTTCCAGGAGACGCTGCTGTTCAACCGCTCGATCGCGGAGAACCTGCGCGTCGGCAAGCCGGACGCCACCGACGCCGAAATCCGCGACGCCGCGGCGCGCGCGCAAGCGCTCGAATTCATCGAACGCCATGACGGCGGCCTGCAAGCGCCGATCGGCGAACGCGGACGGCTGCTCTCCGGCGGCGAGCGCCAGCGCCTCGCCATCGCACGCGCCTTGCTCAAGGACCCGCCGATCCTGATCCTCGACGAAGCCACCAGCGCGCTCGATCCCGTGACCGAGCAGCGCGTCAATCTGGCGCTCGACGAAGTGATGAAAGGCCGCACCACCTTCGTCATCGCGCATCGGCTCGCCACCGTGCGCAATGCGACGCGTATTTTGGTGTTCCAGAACGGGCGGATTATCGAGACCGGCACGTTCGACGAGCTTGTTAAGCGCGGCGGATTTTTCGCTGAATTGGTGCGCGCGCAGTTTGCGCCGTCTTAAAGCTCACATCGCGTAGTCCGGCTCATTGCGGTCGAGGATGCGCTTGAGCGCATTGAAGTGCCGTTGCGCCGGCGTTGGGCCCTCGTAGAAGCGGTTGCCGCCGATGTCGCGCTGGGTTTTTTCGACCACCGCCTTGGGCAGCTCTTTGAGCCTTTGTCCGGTCCACATGGCGTAGATCTGAACCTGCGCCGCGCGCTCGATGTAGTAGAGCCGGTTATAGGCATCGGCCACGGTGTCGCCGAGTGTCGTCACGCCGTGATTGGCCATGAACAGCAGCGTATGCTCGCCAATCACCTTGGCGAGACGCTCGCCCTCCTCGGGCTCGAGCGCCGGGCCGGTATATTCGTCGTCATAGGCGATCTGTCCCATGAGCCCGACCTCGGTTTGGCCGATCTCCTTGATGCGCGGATCCTCCAGACGCGTGAGCGCGCTGACGAAGGGCATGTGGGTGTGAAACACCGCCTTGGCTTGCGGCAGCGCTTTGTGAATGGGCGCGTGAATGCAGTAGCCGGATCGCTCGACGTCGCCTGAGCCGCGCTTGACCTCGCCGTCGTCGATGCCGACTTCCATGAAGGACGAGGCCGTGACTTCAGACCAATGAATCCCGAATGGGATTTGGTAGTAACGGTCGCTGCGGCCCGGCACGACCAAGGTCAGGTGATTGAATATCCCCTCGCTGAAGCCGTGCATGTAAGCGAGGCGATGTGCGGCCGCCAAATCGACCCGCGCCTGGCGTTCCTCGGCGCTCCAATCGTTGAGCCCTTCCGGCGCGACTCTGACTTGCATGGCACCCTCCTGTTGATTCGAATTTGGTCCGCGTCGCGAGCCGTAGCCCGGATTGAGCACAGCGAAATCCAGGAATGCCGCTCCCGGGTTTCGCTGCGCTCAACCCAGGCTACATCATTAGCGCAGCCGCTCCAAAATACTCACGTAATTTGCCACCGCGGTACCACCCATATTGAAGATGCCGCCGAGGCGCGCGTCCTTGACCTGCATGTCGCCGGCGGTGCCGGTGAGTTGCATAGCGGCGAGCGCGTGCATGGAGACGCCGGTGGCGCCGATCGGATGGCCTTTGGATTTGAGACCGCCGGATGGATTGATCGGCAGCTTGCCATCCTTGGCGACGACACCGTCGGCGATGACGCGGGCGCCCTGCCCTTCCGCCGCCAGTCCCATGGCTTCGTATTCGATCAGCTCGGCGATGGTGAAGCAGTCGTGCACTTCGGCAAACGACAGGTCGGTGAGACCGAGACCGGCTTGCGCCAGAGCGCGCTTCCACGCTACCGCGCAGCCTTCGAACTTGAGAATGTCGCGCCGCGACATCGGCAGAAAATCCTGCACGTGCTCGGCGGCGCGGAACACGATGGCTTTTTTCATTTTCAGCGCGGTCTCGACATCGGTGAGCACGATGGCCGCAGCGCCGTCGGACACCAGCGAGCAGTCGGTGCGCTTGAGCGGGCCGGCGACGCGCGGGTTCTTGTCGCTCTCGGTGCGGCAGAAGTCGTAGCCGAGATCTTTTCGGATCTGCGCGTAAGGATTGCCGACGCCGTTCTTGTGGTTCTTGGCGGCGATGCGCGCCAGCGCGTCGGACTGATCGCCCCAGCGCTGAAAATAAAGCCCGGCAATCTTGCCGAAAATACCGGCGAAGCCACCGTCGATGTCGGCCTCCTCGCGCACGTAAGAGGCCTTGAGCAGGTTTTGGCCGACCTCGGGACCCGCCGTGGTCGTCATCTGCTCGGCACCGACGACGAGCACGATCCGCGCTGCGCGAGCCGCGATCGATTTCAAGCCTTGATGCACGGCGGCGGAACCGGTGGCGCAAGCGTTCTCGATGCGCGTCGCAGGCTTGAAGCGCAGGTCGGGCGAGGCCTGGAGCACCAACGACGCGGTAAAATCCTGCGCCGAGAAGCCGGCATTGAAGTGGCCGAGCACGATCTCGTCGACGTCGCTCGCCGCAACGCCGGCATCGGCCAGCGCCTCGTTGGCCACGCGCACGATCAGGCTCTCGACGGTCTCGCCGGAAAGCTTGCCGAAGGGAGTGTGAGCCCAGCCGACGATGCAAGCAGTCATGATCGCTCCCTACCCCGTGGTTGCCGAATTTCCGTCGCTTTTCCTTGGCTTTAAGCTTGCGGCCATCGACACGGACGTTACAAGCATAGCCGGATTCGCCTTTGCCTTCGACCCGCCATACCGGCTAGATAGGTACGCGCCCACGCTTCGTGAACCTACCCTTCGCTCAACCGAACGGACCGCGACACGTGCATGCAATGACATCTCTCCGGGCGCAGATGCTCGGCATCGCTTTTGGCTTCACCGCGGCGGCAGTCCTCGCCGCGACACCGGCATGGTCGGGAGCCTCGATCCTCATCGACGCCGACAGCGGCAAGGTGTTGCGCGCCGATAACGCCACCTATCCGTGGTATCCGGCATCGACCACCAAGCTGATGACGCTGTACATGACCTTGAGCGCGGTCAGGGACAATCGCATCACCTTCGACACGCTGTTCACCGTCTCGCGCAACGCCAATCTGCAGGCGCCGGTCAAGATGGGCCTGCCGGTCGGCACGCAAGTCACCGTCGACAACGCGCTCAAGATGATGATGGTGAAATCGGCCAACGACATGGCCGTGGTGCTGGCCGAGGGCGTCGGCGGCTCGGTCGACGATTTCGCCCAACAGATGACCGACACCGCGCACAAGCTCGGCATGTCGGAATCGAATTTCGTCAATCCGAACGGGCTGCCGGCGGACGGCCAGATCACCTCGGCACGCGATCTCGCCATTCTCGCCCGCGCGCTGATCCGCGAATTCCCCGATTACAGTTTCTATTGGCACGTTCCGGCGATCAAGTTCGGGCGTCGCATCGTTCGCAACTACAATCCGCTGCTCGGCCGCTATCCCGGCGCCGACGGCATGAAGACCGGTTTCATCTGCGCCTCCGGCTTCAACCTCGTCGCAACGGCGACGCGCAACAACAAGCACCTGATCGCCGTCGTGCTCGGCGCGCCGTCCGGCGCGGCGCGCGCCATCAAGGCCGCCGAAATGCTGGAAAGCGGATTCGCGCAAAATCCGCTGTCCTGGCTGACGCCGTCGCTGGGCATGGTCGATGCGCTGGCGCCGATGGACGTCGCGCCGCCCAATCTTCAGGAACAGACCTGCGGCAAGCATCGCCGGCGGCCGGCGGCGGAAGACGAAGATATGGATGCCGACGGCGACAACGGCCAGGCGGCGGCCGCCGCCGCAAGCGAGACCCGTTCGCTGCTTTTGTCGGCGCTGCGCGCGCCGACCAATCCCTTTTTGCTGTCCGATCTCGGCCCGGTGATGCCGGTCGTGGTCTATACCGGCCCGACGCGTTCGCCGTCGCAGCTCGCCACGCTTTCCTCCGACATCGCCGCCGAGCCCGATAAAAAGAAAAACAAGCATCATAAAGCGACGGCGGCACGCTCCAACGACGATCAGGCGGCACCCGAGAAGCCGGCAAATAAAAAATCCATCGTCGCCAAGCCGACCGACGCTAAGCCGGCGGCGAAGCCAACCGATACCAAGACGACCGCTCAAATCAGCGCGCCAACGACGGCGGCGGCGCCGAAAAAGCAGGCCAAGCCGAAACCGCCGGTCACGGCACCTCCTGGGCAATAGCTGACCTCTTCCTGCCGCGCGCGGGCAGAGAGTTTGCCGCCGTGCTTGCCGTGCTAGAACAGCGTCCGCACGGGAGCAAACGCAAGCATGCCTGACAAGATGACCATTGCCGCGCTTCAACAGATGAAGCGTGACGGCAAGAAGAGCATCGGCGTCGTCGCCTGGGATTATCAGATCGCGCGCATCGCCGACCGCGCCGGCGTCGATTTCATCTCGGTCGGCGATTCGGTCGGCGTCAATCTGTGGGGCCGCGACGAAGTGCTCGAAGTCACGCTGGACGAGATGCTGATCTGCTGCCAGGCGGTGCGGCGCGGTACGGCGCGCGCGCTGGTGAGCTGCGACATGCCGTTCGGCCCGGTGCAGCAGGGCATCGACAGCGCACTCGCCGCCGCTTCGCACCTGATGAACGACGGCGGCGCCGACATGATTAAGGTCGATGCGGCGGCGGATTTTCCCGACGTGGTGCGTGCGCTGGTCAAGGCCGGCGTTCCGGTCTTCGCCCAATTCGGGCTCACGCCGCAGACGGCAACGAAATACGGCATTCCCTATAGCGCGCAGAATTCGCCGCAGGCGCAGGCCACTGCCGAAGCGGCGGACAAGCTGGTCGCCGAAGCAAAGCTTCTGGAAGACGCCGGCGCGGCGCTGCTCGACTTCACCAATTCCGGTGCTGTCGCCGGCGCCGCCGTCGTCAAGGCGGTGAACATCCCGGTGATCGGCGGCTTCGGCGGCGGACCATGGCTCGACGGCCGGGTGCGGCTCGCGCACACCGCAATCGGTTACGCCGAGAAATGGATCGACGCCAAGACCGATACATATGTGAACACCGCGAAAGCCGCGCTGGACGCGTTCACCGCATTGATCGCCGACGCCCGCGCCGGCCGGCAGATCAAGGGGTGAGGATACGAGGGAAACGCAATGGCCGTCACGCGAACGCGGCGCACTCCCTCTCCCCAGAGGGGAGAGGGTTGGGGTGAGGGGGTTCGGACGTGGGGGAAAAATCTAGACTTCCGAACCCCCTCAACCTGCCCTTCTCCCCTCTGGGGAGCAGGGACGCAGCGTCTGCGGCGCGCTATCTTGAGGAATGCCTGCCGCGGTCGGAGTATTGGGATGTGCCGGTCGAGCGGCAGGACGAGGACGCGACCAACGCCCGTGTCCTGGAATTTTTGAACAAGGTCGGCGCATAAACGTGCCGGGGGGCCATGGTTGATTATTACCCGATCCTAGCGCGCGCCATGAGCGCGCCGGAAGCGAAGGACCCGCAATGGCGCCGCGGCGTGTACGAGCGCGCGCGGCAAATGCTGGTGACGCAGTTATTGGCACGGCGTCCGGCGACGCCGCCGGACGCGATCGCCGCCGAGCAATCCGGGTTGGACTCAGCGATCCGAAGGATCGAGGCCGAAATGTCGCGCCCCGCCCGCGGCGCGATGCCGCGCGACGAACCGATCGACGATGCCGACGGCGATATCGCCGATCTGTCGTCGATCGTGCCGGAGCGCGGACCGCTGGCGACGCCGTTCCGGCTCAGCGGCGTCTCTTTGGTCGCGGTCGCGATCGTCGCCGCCGCGATCGGTGCCGGCGGTTACATGTTCTGGGTGCAGCACGCCCACAAAACATCGCCGGCGCCGGTCAAAAACGTTACCTCCGCCGCCCCGCCAGCCGCGGCCAAGGTCGCAACACCCAAGCCGGCAACGGCCAAAGACGGCGATCTCGCGGCCGGCATCGACGGCGGCGCGGCCGACAACGACCTGCCGTATGTCTTTCGCCGCCAGCCGACGTTCTACCGCACGCTGCAGCCGGTCGGCACCATCATCATCGATAAGCTGCAGCATTTTCTCTATCTGATCCGGCCCAACAACGTGGCACTGCGTTACGGCATCGGGCTCGGCGAGCAATGCACCGAGCTCGCGGGCCTCCGCCACGTCGCGAGCAAGGCGGAATGGCCGCCCTGGCAGGCGACGCCGGACATGATCGAGCGCAAGCTCGCCAAGCCGGGGGCATTGGCGGGCGGCCCCGGCAACCCGCTCGGCGCGCGAGCCATGGAGCTCGACGACGGCAAGTCGCGCATCAACGGCACCAATGCGCCGGCGACCGTCGGGACGAATGTCATCTTCGGCTGCGTGCGCATGGGCAACGAGGATGTCGTGGATCTTTACGGCCGCGTGCAGAACGGCACGCCGGTGGTGGTGAATTAGGGCACCGAAGCCGCCGCCGGAAAGCAAGGATTAAGGGTCATGCGCCTGTTCTGTATCGCACTGGGCGCTCTCTTGGTTGCCGGATCGTCGCCTTCGCGCGCCGAATATCCCGATCACGCGATCCAGATCGTTGTCCCCTACACGCCCGCCGGCACCGTCGACCTTCTCGCGCGCGCGCTCGCACCCAGGCTCACCGCCGCATGGGGACAGCCGGTCGTCATCATCAATCGTCCCGGCGCCGGCGGCAGCGTCGGCGCCGAGTTCGTGGCCAAGTCCGCCCCTGACGGCTACACGCTGTTCATATCCACCAATTCACCGCTCACGACCAATCTGGCGCTGTATCCGTCTCTCGGCTACGAGCCGCTGCGCGATTTTGAGCCGGTGATTTTGGCCGGCGAGAACTCACTGGTTCTGGCGGCCAATCCGCAACTGCCGGTCAAGACCGTCAAGGAATTGATCGCGCTCGCCAAGACGAAGCCCGGCGAGCTCAATGCAGCGACGTCCGGCAACGGCTCGACGGGCCATTTGTCGCTCGCGACTTTCAACAAGCAGGCAGGCGTTTCGATCGCCCATGTCCCGTACCGCGGCGGCCTGCCGAGCCTTCAGGCAGCGATCGCCGGCGAAGTGCAGCTCGTGTTCAGCGATATCGTGCCGGTCATGCCGCAGGTTCGCGACAACCGCTTGACGGCGTTGGGCCAGACCGGCCTTCGCCGCGCCCAGATCGCTCCCGACATTCCGACGTTGGATGAGTCCGGCCTGCCGGGCTTCAGCATCACCGCATGGATCGGGGTCGTCGTCCCTAAGGGGACGCCGAACGACATCGTGCAAAAACTCAATCTCGAAATCGGACGCGCGCTCAAAGACCCGGAATTCGCCCGCCAGATATCGACGATCGGCATCGATCCGCTTGGCAGCACGCCGGACGAGTTCGCAGCTTTTCTAGGCAAGGAAATTCCACGCTGGAAACAGATCGTGCAGGATGCCGGGGTCAAGCTCGAGGGGGATCATTGAATATTTCATGATGGACTTGCTTCACGTGAAGCGGTGGCTAATCGTTTTGCTCACGGCCGTCGGCGTCGCCGCAACCGCGCACGCCGAAACATTCCCGAATAGGACCATCCGGATCATCGTGCCCTATGCGGCCGGCGGCAGCATCGATCTGACCGCGCGCGTCATCGCCAAGAACCTGCAGGACAGCGTCGGACAGAGCGTCATCGTGGAAAACAAGCCGGGCGCCAATGCGGCGATCGGCATCGAAGACCTGATGCGAAGCGAGCCGGACGGCCACACCCTCATCATCCTCTCGGAAAGCCCGGTCACCATCAACGTCCACCTGTCGCGGGTCAATTACGAACCGCTCACCGACTTGGTGCCGATCGGCAAGGTGGTGAGCAGCCCCCTGATCTTGACCGCCAATGCCAACGCGGGAATCAGATCGATCGCCGATCTTGTCGCCGCGGCGAAGGCCAAGCCGCTAAGCTACGGCGTTGCAGGTCTCGGCTCGTCGTCCTATCTCGCGGGCGAATTGCTCAAGCGTGAGCTTGGGCTGACGATGCAACCCGTGACCTATCGCGGCGGCGCACCGGCGGCGGCGGCGGTCGCGGCCGGCGAGGTCCCTCTGGCTTTCACCGACACGGCTGCAATCCTGCCGATGATCGCTGGCGGCCAGGTTGTCGCCTTGGGCGTGGCTGAGCCCGTGCGCTCGCGGGCGATGCCGAATATTCCGACGCTGCGAGAGGCGGGCGTTCCCGACTTCAGCGCCATGTCGTGGCTCGCGATGTTCGCGCCGCGCGGCACGCCGGGGGACAGGATCGCCAGGCTCAATGCGGAGATCACAAAAATTGTGGCGCTGCCGGAAGCGCAAAAAGTTTTGCTCGCCGCGGGCCTCGAGCCTGCTCCCAACAGCCCGAGTGAGATGCGTCGCGTTATCGAAGCGGACTATGCGAAGTGGGGCCAACTGATAAAGGCGCTAGGGCTCAAGGTCGAATAATCCGGCTGCACGTCGCCCTTATGACGGCGCGCCGGTGTCGGCGTAGATGGCCGGAACGACCGGTGCTTTGTCCCAGCCGTTGACCGGATCGCCGGCCCAGACCCATTCGGCGGTGCCGTGAACGCTGCCTTTGCCGGAATTGATCAAATCCTTTTGCTCGGCGGCGTTACGCAGGTGCTTGAAGCGGGCATTGGCGAGCGATAGCCGCTGCACCCCATGCACCCGCGGAATCCGGATGCGGCGGAAGTTCGCGAATGCCTCGACCGGATCGCGGCAGGCGTCGAGCCAGCGCGCCAGGATATAGGCGTCCTCAAAAGCCTGGCAGGCGCCCTGCCCGGCGTTCGGCAACATGGCATGGGCCGCATCGCCGATGAGCTGGATACGGTTGCGGCCCCAATTCTCCGTCAGCGGCCGCGTGAACAGACCCCATTTCGAGCATTCGGTGACGATACTCAAAAGTTTTTCGAGCCGCGGCTCGGGGTTTGGAAAGCTCAAGCGCATCTCGTCGGGATCGCCGCGGGTCGACCAGCCCTCCTCGACCCATTTGTCGGTGTCCTCCTGGGTGACGATGTTCAGCTGCTTGTCGCCGCGTATGTAATAGGCCAGCAGATGACAGCCGGGCCCGACCCATTGGACGTGTCCGGTCGGCTCGAGCACACCGGGCGGCACATCGGCACCGTTCAACAGCGCGCGCCAGACCATTTGCCCGGTATAGGTGGGATTATCCTGCCCGTAGAGCGCTTGCCGGATGACCGAGCGCACCCCGTCGGCGCCGATCACGAAATCGGCTTCGACCTTGGCGCCGTTGGCGAAGGCGAGCACGACGCCGTCGCTTTTCTCCTCAATCCCGACGAGGCGATGGTCGAGATGAATCAAATGGCGATCCAGCCCGCTCGCCAAAACATCCAGCAGGTCGGCGCGGTGAAACGTATAGTACGGCGCGCCGTAACGCTGCGCGGCCTTCAGCCGGTCGTTGAATTCGAGAAACTCACCGGTTTGCATGTTGCGTGTGTAAATGCCCGGGGAACGCGTGCCCACGGCGGCGATTTTTTCGCCTAAGCCGATGGCGATAAGCGCCTGTGTTGCGTTCGGGGCGACATTGACGGCGGCGCCGATTTCGCCCAAGGCGGGCGCCGCTTCAAAAACTTCCGCCTCGATCCCGAAGCGGGACAGCGCATGCGCCGCGGCCAATCCCGCGAGCCCGCCACCGACAATCATCATACCTGCCATCGTCTGCATCACTCCATAAAGCGGTGCGCAAAGAGTTGCTGGACCGAGCTCATGCGGCAACCGCGAAAGGTGAGCCGGCTATAGCAAATCGGCAAACGTGCGTCGATTGCGGATGCCGGGTGTTTTGACGCGCGTCGGCGCGGCGGTCGTCGAAACCGACGCCCGCGTTACGAGCACGCTCCCCGGCTCTGTTTTGATCAATTGCCTTTATTGGCCGTGCGCACGAAGGCGGCGAGCTCGCTGTTGAAGCGCGGCGCGTCTTCATAGAACGGCGAATGGCCGATGCCGTCGTAGACCGAGAGCTTGGCGCCCGGAATCACGGAAGCGGTGAATTTCGCGGTGTCGACTTTGGCGTTCTTGTCCTCGGCACCGTGGCTCACCAGCACAGGGATTGTGAGCTTCGACATCACCGCGGTGGCGTCGAGCGGGCGGCCGCCCAGCCCGGCGCGCACCTTGGGCGGCACCATCATGTTGAAGGCGAGCATGGTCTCGAAGTCGTCGGCGCTCGGCTGTTTGGAGAAGCAGCCATGCAAAAAGACACGCGTGGCGTTGATGTTGGTGAGCATGTCCTCAGAAGTCATCAGCGGCAGGTTCTTCAGATTGTCGCCGACATATTCGGGAATGAACTTGATCGAGGCGTCGACGAAATCGATGCCGGAAATGCCGCCTGAGCCGCGGTTCGTCACATAGTCGGAGATGACGCGGCCGGCATAGGACCAGCCGGCCAGCACCGGGCGCTTCAAGCCTGCGGCATCGATCACCGCCTGCACTTCGTCGGCCCAGGCCTTGCCGTCGCGATAGCGCGCCGCGTCCAGCGGCTTGTCGGAATTGCCGTGGCCGCGCAGGTCATAGGTGACGATGTGGAATTCCTTGGTGAGGTCGCTGTTGGTCTGGCGCATCCACGATAGATTGCTCTGCGAGAAGCCGTGAATGAAGACGATGCCGGGACCGGACGGGTTGCCGTATTCCTGCGCCGAGATGGTCAAGCCGTCGGGCGTGGTGACGTTGAGCGCTTTGCCTTTCATGTCTTCACTGAATCCCGGCTGAACCGTCGCGACCAATAAAGCGGCGGCGCTCAACGCGAAACGATGACGCGTAATCATGGCATCCTCCCTTTATGTTATTTGCTGACTGGGAGGATAGCGCCGACGCGTCGGCGGCGGAATATGAAATCTGCTGGCCCACTTTTTGTTAGACGCGCGGAGTGGGCAAAAGCCGTAGCCCGGATAGAGCGGAGCGATATCCGGGAGCTGAGTAACCGCTAGCTCCGTTCCCGGATTTCGCTCCGCTCAATCCAGGCTACATTTGCGCCATACGCAGCGGCGCGTCAGTCACCTTCTGCAAATCATCGAGCGTCATGCCGGGCACCATCTCGCGCACCGCAAAGCCTTCGTCGGTGACGTCGAGCACGGCGAGATTGGTATAGACGCGCTTGACGACGCCGAGCGCGGTCAGCGGATAGGTGCAGCGGCGAACCAACCGGCTCTCGCCGGTCTTGGTGGTGTGATCCATCAGCACCCAGAGCTGCCGGGCGCCGGCGGCCAGATCCATGGCGCCGCCGACGGCGGGCGCGCTCTCGTTATCCGACGTCGACCAGTTGGCGATGTCACCGTTCTCGGCGACCTGAAAAGCGCCGAGCACGCACAGATCGAGATGGCCGCCGCGGATGAGCGCAAAACTGTCGGCGTGGTGCATATACGAGCCGCCGGTGCGCAGCGTGATATATTGCTTGCCGGCATTGATCAGCCAGCGATTGATCTTGTCGGGCGGCGGCGCCGGACCCATGCCGAGCACGCCGTTCTCGGACTGGAACACGACCTCGCGCTCTTGCGGCACATAGTCGGCCACCTGCAGCGGCGCGCCGATGCCGAGATTGACGTACCAGCCTTCAGGAACGTCGTCGGCCAGGCGCTTGGCCATTTCCAGACGCGTCATCGGCTTCACGGCCGTTTTGACGTTCATGGCTTCCTCCTTGAGTCTTCTTACGTCACCGTCGGTTCGCCATAGGGCACGTGCAATACGCGGTCGACGAAAATTCCCGGCGTCGCGATTTTCTCCGGATCGAGCGCGCCGAGCTCGGCGATGTGCTGGCTCTGCACGATGGTCAGTTTCGCCGCCGCCGCCATCACCGGATTGAAATTGCGCGCCGACGACTTGTAGGTGAGATTGCCCCAGCGGTCCGCTTCCCAGGCCTCGACCAGCGCCACGTCGCCGTGGAGCGCCTCCTCGAGAATATATTTACGGCCGTGGATCTCGCGCTCTTCCTTGCCGGCGGCGAGCTTGGTGCCGACCGCAGTCGCCGTATAGAACGCCGGAATGCCGGCGCCGGCGGCGCGCATGCGCTCCGCCATGGTGCCCTGCGGCACGCATTCGAGCTCGATCTTGCCTTCGCGCCACAGCCGCTCGAACACCACCGGGTCGGCGGTGCGCGGAAACGAGCAGACGATCTTGCGCACCCGGCCGGTGTCGAGCAGCTTGGCCAAGCCGAGGTAACCGACGCCGGAATTGTTGGCGACCACGGTGAGATCCTTGGCGCCCTGCTCGATCAAGCCTTCGATCAGCGCGTTCGGCTGGCCGATGCTGCCGAAGCCGCCGACCAGCACGACAGCCCCGTCGCGGATACCGGCCATGGCCTCGGCCATGGTTTGCACGATCTTGTTGATCATCGGCGGCGCATCAGTTCGTGGTTCAACTCGGACTACTCCCTCCCCCTTGTGGGGAGGGTGGGGTGGGGGTCGGGAGGGGAAGTCGCGACCGTCGATGCTTGCACATGACCTCTCGACCCCACCCCTGCCCCTCCACACAAGGGGGGGGAAACAAATTACCCGACTCCGCGCATCGGGGTGGCTTCGGCGAAGTGCGGCATCAGCTCACGGGCGAAGCGGACCAAGCTCTCGTTGGCGTGGCCGATGAGCCCGCCGCCGTTGAGCAGCACATATTCGACGCCGAGCTTGCGCAGCCGCGTCAGCTTCTCCGCAATCTCGTCGGGACTGCCGTAGAGCGCGCTCTCTTCGCTGGCCTCGCGGGTGTCGGAATAGGTCATGATGCTGGCGGTGTTCTTCACGCCCGGCGCGCTTGAAATCGCCTCAAGGCGGCGCTGCGCCTCCATGCGCCGCTGCAATGCAGCTTCCTTGTCGGCGGCATCCTTGGCCACGTAGAAGGCGCGGGCAACTCCGACATTCTTCGGGTCGAACACGCGGCCGTGCTGTTCCAACGCCGCCTTGTAAATGGCGATGCGCTCGGCGACGGTGTCGAACGAGGCGAACTGATCGAGCAGCAGGTTATAGCCGCGCACCGCAACTTGCTTGATCGAATCCGGGCTGCCGGCGCCCATCCAGATCGGCGGATGCGGCTTTTGCGCGGTCGGCGGCTCGACGATGATGTCTTCGAACTGCCAGTATTTGCCGTGATGCGAAAAGCGCTGCTTCGCCGTCCAGGATTTGACGATCACATCGAGCGACTCGTTGAAACGCGCATCGGCTTCCTCGATCGGCACGCAGAAGCCGGCGAACTCGTTGTGGCGATAACCCTTGCCGGCGCCGAAATCGAGCCGGCCGCCCGAAAGCAGATCGATGGTCGCGGCCTGTTCGGCAAGCAGCACCGGATTGTGCCAGGGCAGCACCAGCACCGCGGTGCCGAGCCGCAAAGTCTTGGTTTGCGCCGCCACCCAGGTGAGCAGCGAAAGGCTCGCCGAGACTTGGCCGAAGCCGGTGAAATGATGCTCGACCAGAAACGTCGAGTGATAGCCGAGCGCCTCGGCCGCAACATTGTATTCGACGAATTGCTTGTAACCCTGCCCGGAATCGACATCCGGCCCGCCATGGCGGGCCGTCGCGCTGCCGAAAAGTCCAAACCGCATCACCGGCTCCTGCGTTGCGCCGCCAATCTACCTTATTACGCAGGCTTGAACATCGGCACCGGCGGCCCGTTTTCGGTGTCTTTGAACACCACCGTCACCGACTGGCCAACGCGCAACGCGTCAAAATCGCAATCGACGATGTTGGTCATCATGGTCGGGCCTTCGGCGAGCGTCACGTAAGCAATCGCATAAGGCTCCTTGGCGCGGCGCATGACGCTGTAGGTATAGATCGTGCCCTTGCCGGACGCTGCGCGCCATTCGATCTTGTCGCTTGTGCAGAACGGACAGATCGCCCGCGGGTACCAATGCGCCTTGCCGCAGGCGTTGCAGATCGGGACGACGAAGCGGCCTTGCTTCGCCGCATTCCAGAACGCCTCGTTTTCGACGCTGACGATGGGGGAGGGAATTTTTCGCGCCTCGGCCATAGCTCACTCCCGTTCCATGATCAGCGTGGCGCTGCAATGCCGCGTGCCGAGCTGCATGCCGGTGCCTTGCGCCAGCGCCAGATCGCAGTTCTTCACCTGCACCTTCGGATGCGCCTCGCCGCGCAATTGCCGCACTGCCTCGATCACCTTGGTCATGCCGCCGCGATTGGCCGGGTGATTGTTGCACAAGCCGCCGCCGTCGGTGTTGAACGGCAATTTGCCGACGCCGGAAATCAGATTGCCGTCGGAAACGAACTTGCCGCCGGCACCCTTGGCGCAGAAACCCAAATCCTCGATCTGCATCAGCACCGTGATGGTGAAGCTGTCGTAGATCGAGGCATATTTGATGTCGGCGGGCGTGATGCCGGCCTCGGCGAAGGCGATCGGCCCGGTCCGTGCCGCGCCCGACGTGGTCAGATCGAAGGTGCCGCCGGAGAGGTGCTTCACCGTCTCGCCGGCGCCGATGATTTTCACCAGCGGGCGTTTGAGTTTTTTGGCGATCTCCGGCTTGACGATGACCAGCGCGCCGCCGCCGTCGCTGATGACGCAGCAATCGAGCCGGTGCAGCGGATCGGCGATCACCGGCGAGTTGACCACGTCCTCGACGGTGATGACATCGGGCAGCATGGCGTTCGGATTGTGCTGGGCGTGATGCGATGCCGCGACCTTGATCCAGGCGAGCTGCTCGCTGGTAGTGCCGTATTGATGCATGTGGCGCATGGCACACATGGCGTAGCCGTTCGCCGTCGTCATCCCATAGGGAAATTCCCACGGCGCCTCGGGCTGGTTCGGATCGCGCAGCCGCGGCGTGGTGCCGGTCGCCTGGCCTTCGCTGCGCGGCCGGCCGGCCAGCGTGATGAGCGCGACGTCGCACTTGCCGAGCGCGATGGCCTCGGCGGCGTGCGCCGCCAGCGCCACATAGGAGGTGCCGCCAAGTTCGGTGGAATCGACGTGGCGGAGTTTGAGATTCATGTACTCGGCCATGGTGGCCGGCCCGGGACCCGGCGCATCGCCGGCGCAGAAATAGCCGTCGATGTCGTCGCGGCTCAACCCTGCATCCTTCAGCGCACCGAGCGCCACCTCGGCGTGAAGTTGCGCCACCGTCTTGTCCGGCGCATGCCGGGTCGGATGCTCATAGGCCCCGGCGATATAGGCCTTACCTTTGATTGTCATTCGCGAACGTCCCCTGCCCGGCGCAACCGTAACCCGGATTGAGCGGGAGCGAAATCCGGCTACAACAGTCGGCAACAGGGAGAGTTGCGATGGACTTGGGCTTAAAAGGCAAGATCGCGCTGGTGACCGGATCGAGCCGCGGCATCGGCCGCGGCGTCGCGGTGGCGCTGGCCGCCGAAGGCTGCGACGTGATGCTGACCGGGCGCGACGAAAAGGCGCTCGACGAGATCGCCGCCGCCATCCGCAAACAGGACCGGCGCGCCGGCGTCGCGGCAATCGATCTGCGCGGCGCGGACGCGCCGGCAAAACTGATCGAACAGGTCAAGCGCGAGCTCGGCGGGCTCGATATTCTCGTCAACAATGCCGGCGCCACCAAGCGCGGCGATTTCCTCGATCTCACCGACGCCGACTGGGAAGACGGCTACGCGCTGAAATTTTTTGCCCACGTGCGGCTCACCCGGGCCGCGTGGCCGCTGCTCAAGGAGCGGCGCGGCTCGATCGTTGCCATCGGCGGCACCGGCGGCCGCAAGCCGACCGAAGAGTTCACCATCGGCTCTTCCGTCAATGCGGCGGTCGCCGCCTTCTCCAAATGCATGGCCGACCGCGGCAAGCACGACGGCGTGCAGGTCAACTGCATCCATCCGAGCATGGTCGAGACCGACAGGCTGTGGCGGCGCATCAAGGCCGAGATGGAGCGCACCGGCCTGCCCGAGCAAAAAGCCCGCGAAGAAATGTGCAAAGGTTTTGGCATCACCCGCTTCGGCAAGGTCGAGGACGTCGCCGATATGATCACCTTCCTGGTGTCGTCGCGCGCCACCTGGATGCACGGCGCGACCGTCGATCTCGACGGCGGCGAGATACCGACATTGTGACCAACATCCTGCTCACGCCGGCCCATATCGGGCCGGTCGAAATCAAAAACCGCATCGTCATGCCGCCGATGACCACGCGCACGGCGGATGCAGAGGGCTTTGTCACCGACGACTCGGTCGCCTACTACATGGCGCGGGTGCAAGGCGGCGTGGGCCTCATCACCGTCGAGATGGCGTCGCCGGAAAAATGCGGCAGGCATCGCCGCCATGAAGTCGGTATCTACGACGACTGTTTCATTCCGGGTCTGACGCGCCTCGTCGCCGAGATTCATCGCGGCGGCGCCAAGGCGTCGATCCAGCTTGGCCACGGCGGCGGCCATACCCGGATCGACATTTGCGGCGAGACGCCGATCGCGCCGTCGGCCATTCCGCATCCGGTCTACGAGACCACGTTCGAGACCATCATCCCCGAAGCAATGACCAAGGCGCGCATCGCGCAGACCGTCGCCGCTCATGTCGCTGCGGCGCAGCGCGCGCAACAAGCCGGCTTCGATTGCGTCGAAGTCCATGCCGCGCACGGCTATCTGATTTCGCAATTCCATGCGCCGTTCGAGAACCGGCGCAATGACGAATACGGCGGCAGCCTGGAAAATCGCGCCCGCTTCGGTCTGGAAGCTCTGCGCGCCGTGAAAGCGGCGGTGCCACGCCTGGGTGTCATCTATCGGCTTTCGGTCGAAGACTTCTTTCCCGGCGGCTTGCCATTCAGTGAAGGCCGGCAGATTGCGCTCTGGGCGGCGCAGGCCGGCGCCGATGCGCTGCATGTCACCGCGGGGCATTATCGCTCGCTGCCGTCGGCGCAAGTCGTGTTGCCGCCGATGACGATGCCCGATGGTCCCTTTCTCGACTTCGCCGCCGAGGTGAAGAAACAGATCAACGTGCCGGTGATTGCCGTCGGCCGCCTCGGCGATCCGGCGCTGGCGGAATCCGCCGTCGCCAGCGGCAAGACCGATTTCATCGCGCTCGGCCGCACCTTGATCGCCGATCCGCAATGGGTCGAGAAGGTCGCGCGCGGCGAGCCGATCCGCCGCTGCCTCGCCTGCAACACGTGTATCAATGAAATGCGCGGCGGCGCGCGCATCGGCTGCGTGGTCAACAGCGCCGCCGGCCGTGAGACATTGTTCGCCGCTGCAAAACCGCCGCGCGGCGAACGCATCGCCGTGATCGGCGCCGGGCCGGCCGGCCTCACCTATGCTTCGCTGGTCGCCGACGGTAACAAGGTGACCGTGTTCGAAAAAGCCAAGCGCGCCGGCGGCAGCTTTCGCTATGCCGGCAAGGCGCCGCTGTTCCAGGAGGTCGAAGCGAGCGACCAAAGTTTCGCCCGCTACATCGATGACATGACCGCCGCCTGCAAGATGAAGGGCATCACCTTCCGTTTCGCAATGGATGTGACTGCCGATCCGAGCGTGCTGACGTCGTTCGACCGTATCGTAATCGCGACCGGCGCCTCCTATCGCTTCGGCCTCGGCCCCTTCGCCACCTGGGCGCTCGACAGCGGCGCCGCACGCTGGCCCGGCGTCGCACGGCTTTTGTCGAACGCCAAACTGCGCGACTGGTTCTATTATCGGGCACGACGCGCCAGCACCGGCCGCTTCAAGCAGCTGACGCGCCAAGGACAGACGACCATCGTGATCGGCGACGCCATAAGAGCGGGCAAGAGTAAGCAGGCGATTACCAGCGCGTTCGAGGCCGCGCTGCTGCCTAAGACGGGATGAGCGGCAGCGCGACGCAGCCCGCACTGCTATCCGCTGGCACGCTTATTGCTGTATCATCGCCGTGGACAGGGAAGCGCGATGTCTGTGAAGCTTCGCCTCGACCAGGTCGGCATGACCTTCCCGACGCCGGACGGCGCCTTTACGGCGCTGGCGCCGGTCACGCTTTCGATTTCGCCCGGCCGTTTCGTCAGCCTGATCGGCCCTTCGGGCTGCGGCAAGAGCACAATCTTCAACATCATCGCCGGCCTTCTCGAACCGACTGGCGGCCGCGTGCTGATCGACGGCGCCGACGCCACCGGAACTATCGGCAGGGTCGGCTACATGTTGCAGAAGGATCTGCTGTTGCCGTGGCGCACCGTGCTCGACAACGTCATCCTCGGCATGGAGATCCAAGGCGTGCCGTTGCGCCAGGCGCGTGAGCGCGCGCTCCCACTGTTGCATCGCTATGGGCTCGCCGGCTTCGAATATCTCTATCCGAACGCGCTGTCCGGCGGCATGCGCCAGCGCGCTGCGCTGTTGCGCACGCTGTTGTTCGACACCGACGTCATCCTGCTCGACGAGCCGTTCGGCGCGCTCGATGCGCAGACCAAATTGCAGATGCAGGAATGGCTGCTCGGGCTTTGGGCCGATTTCGGCAAGACGGTGGTGTTCGTGACCCACGATATCGAGGAAGCGATCTATCTCTCCGACGAGGTTCACGTCATGGCAACGCGGCCGGGCCGCATCGTCGAATCCATGCCGGTGCCGATCGCGCGGCCCCGCGACCGCAGCGCGACGCTGACGCCCGAATTCATGGCGATCAAAGAGCGCTGCCTGGCGCTGCTGATGGCCGGCCACGATACACCTTTAAGCGAGGCGGCCTGACATGGCGGTCCAGGACACCGGCATCGGCGACGGTCTGGTGCGCGTTCAGCCGGCGCCGAGCGCACGGC
>DATHHM010000229.1:0-7796 GCA_035317145.1 Xanthobacteraceae bacterium
TTCTGAGCGGAGTCGTGATAGGTGAAACTCGGTTGGCCCAAGAATGTCGTGGTCGAGTAGGTGATGTGAATTCCGCCGCCCGACAGTGCATAGTGGTTCGGTGACGTCATGGTGCCCGGCATCTGATGCTCCTACGATTGAACGTTACAGTAGCAGGTCGATGGAACGCCTACGTCCGGAAGTATACAACTTTAGACTGTGACGACAATATGACAGCTATTTTCAATAGAATTGAGGATTTGGCCGGCCGGCGCCGTCATTGCGACGTCATGTTCTAAGACTGGGACGCCGTCGATCTGACATCGCCGAAGCGACGTTGATACGCGCGGATATAGGCCTCGGGCGACGGTTCCAGATGGCGCCGCGTCAGCGCGATCAACGCGTCGCGATTGGAAGTCCGCAACGCGGCGATGATGCCGACATGGTCGCGTCGCGCACGATCGAGCGCATCCGGATAGGCATTGGCATAGGATCTTATGCCGTAGACCTTTTGCGCGAGCTGCTCGATCGTCTCGATCAGACACCTATTGCCGCACAACTCGTACAATGTGCGGTGAAAATGCAGGTTGCCGTAGAAGACGTTGAGCAAATCACCGCTGTCGATTGCCGCGCTGTACTGGCGCTGGATTTCATCGAGCTTGTCGATGTCGCCGCGCGCGACGGGAAACGGCAGAATTCGCACCGCCATGACCTCCAATTCTTCGCGGACTGCGTAGATCTGCATGACCTCTTGCGGGGAGAGGTCGCGCACCATCGCGCCGCGATTTGGGATG
The DNA here is from genome assembly GCA_035317145.1 of Xanthobacteraceae bacterium. Classification (GTDB taxonomy): domain Bacteria; phylum Pseudomonadota; class Alphaproteobacteria; order Rhizobiales; family Xanthobacteraceae; genus BOG-931. The sequence continues at coordinate 774 of DATHHM010000229.1, forward strand.
CGCTCAATAATGCCCTTTTTCTCGAGCTCAAAAAAAGCCAGCCGGACGTCGGCACGGTGGGTGTTGAATTGCTGGCAAAGGTCCTGCTCGATGAGCCGCTCGCGCGGATGGCGTCGGCCCAACACGATCTCCTCTTCGAGTCGCGTGGCGATGAGCTCGGCTATGGCCGGTCCCCGCGCGCCGCGTTTCGCCGCTACTTTCGCCAGCCGCCGTTTCGGCGGCGCGGTTGCGCCACGATGTGCCGGCTTTTTTCGCAGTGTCCTGTGCACGGTCATGGGGAAACCTGGAAATCTCTCGGCCGTCTGATCGGCGCCGTCGTGCTCGTTGCCGCGAGGGCCTTGAATAAGGCAAAACCGGGCTGTTTGCAATCTTACATATAATTTTGTATACAATTTGTCGGCTCCCGATCGCAAAGGGGCAGAACAAGCGCCAAAGTCGCTTGGCGAAAAAGCTTTTGTCAGTGCTCGCGGCGGGGCGCGAGCACTTTAACGCCATGGGAGGTGACGATGAAAAACGGCCGGGGTCGGACATCGCGGCAGCGCCGCAGAGACTTTCTCATCAAGACCGCGGGTGGCGCCCTCGCCGCGACGGCATTCGCCGCGGTTCCGCTGCGCTTGCGCGCAGCGGAGCCCGTCAACATCGGTGGCCTTTACCCGGTTACGGGAAGCATGGCCCAGATCGGCCAGGGCTGTGTCAATGCCGCCAAGCTTGCGGTGCAGATGGTCAACGATGCCGGCGGCATAAAATCGCTCGGCGGCGCCAAGCTCAACCTGATCGTCTCGGATGTGCAAAGCGACACCACCGTGACGCGCACCGAGACCGACCGTTTGATCAACGGCTATAAGCTCGCGGCGATTCACGGCTGCTTTGCCAGCGCGCTCACGCTGATCGCGAGCGAGGTGGCCGAACGCGCCAAAGTGCCGCTCATCACCGGATCGAGCTCCGATCAGCTCAACAAGGACCGCCATTACACTTTCACGCCGTTCGCGCGCGCTTCGCAGTTCGCCCAGGCGCAACTGCAAATGTCGAAGCTGGTGAGCGACAAGCCGAAAGTGGCGGTGATATTCGAGAACACCGCGTTCGGCACCTCGACCTCGAACGGCCTGCGGGAAAAGGCGCCGGGCGAGGGCGTCGAGATCGTGATGTTCGAGCCATATTCGGCAGGCTTCGCCGATGCCGGTCCGCTCATCAACAAGGTCAAGGCGTCCGGCGCCGATGCGCTGTTCTCGGTGTCCTATTTGAACGATCTCATTCTGATCGTGCGCACGATCAAGCAGGTCGGCCTCAAGATTGCGCTCAATGGCGGCTCCGGCGGGTTCGTCATTCCCGATTTTTACAAAAGCGTGGGAACGCTCGCGGAGGGCTTGCAGGGCGTTGCGCACTGGAATCACGATTGCAGCGCCGAGGCCGAGAAGGTCAACGCCGTATACAAGAAGCAGTATGGCGAGTTTCTTTTCGAGTATGCCGGCGGCCTGGTCGCGCAGACCTTCATGCTCGCCGACGCGCTCGAGCGGGCGGCGTCGACCGATCCGGAGAAAGTGCGCGATGCGCTGGCGGCGCTCGACGTGTCGTCGGGCTATGCGGCGATGGGTCCGGGCGGCCGGGTGAAGTTCGGTCCGGACGGCAAGAACATTTACGCCCATCCGGTCGGCGTGCAATGGCAGAACGGCGATCTGGCGAGCGTGTTTCCGAAAGACGACGCGCGCGCCCCGCTGGTGAAAACCTAAAACCCCATCAAGGGTCCGATGCTGGAAACACTGGCACAGGCCGTCGTCAACGGCCTGCTCATAGGCGGCATCTATGCGCTGGTGAGCATCGGCGTGACGCTGATCTTCGGCGTCGTGAAAATCGTGAACTTCGCCCAAGGCGAGTTCGTGATGATCGGCATGTATATCAGCTTCTTCCTCGCCACGCGTTACGGCATCGATCCATTGCTATCGCTTGCGGTGTCCATGCCGGTGCTGTTCCTGATCGGCGTTGGGTTGCAGCATTTCCTGATCCGCCGCGTTCTCGGGCTTAGCGACATGCCGCAGATCTTCCTCACCTTTGCGCTGTCGTTGCTCTTGATGAACCTCGCATTGCTGTTGTTCACCGCCAACTATCGGACCGTGCAAACGCCGTATTCCGACTCGGCGCTTTATCTCGGTCCGCTCTATATCCCGGTCGCCAAACTCATCGCCTTCGTGCTGGCGATGGCGCTCAGCGGCGCGCTCTGGGTCTTTCTGCACGCGACGGACATGGGCAAGGCCATGCGCGCCGCAGCGCAGAAGCCTGAAGTGGCGATGCTGATGGGCATCAATACCAACCGCGTGTTTTGCGTCGCGGTCGGGGTGTCGCTGGCGCTGGCGGGCGCCGCCGGCTCGCTGCTCATGCCGTTCTATCCGGCTTCGCCCATGGCCGGCCAAGTATTCGTGCTGATGGCGTTCGTTGCCGTTGTCCTGGGCACGCTGGGCAATGTCAAAGGCGCGCTCATCGCCAGTCTGATGATGGGTGTCGCCGAGTCGCTCGGCATTCAATTCGTCGGCGCCGATTCAGGATTGATCGTGGTCTTCCTGATGCTGCTGCTGACGCTGGCGTTCAGGCCAAGCGGCCTCGCCGGTGGAGCTGCACGATGATGCGTGGGCTCCGTCATCCGGGCGTGCTTTGGCTAGTCCTCCTCGCGGCGGTCATGCTGGCGCTGCCCTTGGTGGTGACGAGCCGGTTCGCGATCGATATTTTTATCAGGATCCTGCTGTTCGCCTTTATCGGCGTCGCCTGGAATCTGATGGGCGGCTATGCCAAGCAGCTTTCCTTGGGCCATGCCGCTTATTTCGGGCTCGGCGCCTACACCTCGACGATATTGCAGATTCGATACGGCATCTCGCCCTGGATCGGCATGTTCGCCGGCGGCGTTGTGGCGATGCTGGCGAGCCTGCCGATCGGCGCGCTGTGCTTCCGCTTGCGCGGGCCGTATTTTGCCATCGCCACCATTGCCACCGCTCAAGTCCTGATGCTGCTGTTTCTAAAATTTCGCGATTTCGCCTGGGGCGCCGAAGGCACGACGATTCCGAACCTGGGCAACGCGCCGTTGATGATGCAGTTCGACGCCAAGGCGGCGTATTATTATATCGCGCTCGGCTTGCTGGCGGCTGGCCTTGCGATCACCTGGCGGATCGAGCGATCGTGGGTGGGATATTACCTGGTCGCCATCGGCGAGGATGAGGACGCGGCCGACGCGATCGGCGTGAACGCGCTACGGATCAAGCGGGATATCTATCTGGTCAGCGCATTTCTCACGGCTCTCGCAGGAACCTTCTACGTTCAGTACATCTACTTCATCGATCCGGCGACCGCATTCAGTTTCAACATTTCGGTTGAAGCGGCTCTGGTGTCGATCGTCGGCGGGATTGGAACGCTGTGGGGCCCGGTGATCGGTACCGTGTTGTTGGAAGCAACGTCTGCACTCCTGCAAAGCTGGCTCGGCAGTTCGCTCGGTGGGGTGCAGTTGACCGTCTACAGTCTCATTCTCATCGCCGTGATCTTATGGCGGCCGACCGGGCTGCTCGGCGTTTTCACGGAGGCCTACGGCCGCATCGTTCACGGCGGTGCGGCGCGCGCGCGCGAGGCTGCCATCGATGGCTGAGGCGCTCGTTGTCCGTCATCTCAGTAAGCGGTTCGGCGGCTTGCGCGCCGTGCAAGATCTGAGCTTTTCGGTGGCCGAAAACGAGACCGTCGCGCTGATCGGGCCGAACGGCGCCGGCAAGACGACGAGCTTCAATCTGATCACCGGCTTTCATCGGCCGGACTCAGGCTCGGTATCGGCGTTCGGTCGCGAGATCGTGGGGCTGCGGCCATATGACATTTGCGCGCACGGCCTGGCGCGGACATTTCAGGTGGCGAGGCCGTTTGGCGGGATGACGGTGTTGGCCAACGTGATGACCGGCGCGTTCCTGCGCGACAAAAAGCTCGACGTCGCCCGCGCCAAAGCCCGCGAGGCGATCGAATTCGTCGGGCTGTCGGCCAAAGAGCACGCGCCGGCGCGCGACTTGACCACGATCGATCAGCGGCGGCTCGAAATGGCGCGCGCGCTCGCCACCGAGCCGCGGCTGCTGCTGCTCGATGAGGTCATGGCCGGGCTCAATCCGGCCGAGATCGATCAAGCCGTCGCGCTCGTCGGCAAACTTTCGCAGCGCGGACTGACCATCATCATCGTCGAGCACGTGATGCGCGCGATCATGGCGGTGGCGCGGCACATCGTGGTGCTCGATCACGGGCAGAAGATTGCCGAAGGCAGCCCCAAAGAGGTGGTGGCGAACGAAGAGGTGGTTCGGGCCTATCTGGGGTCGGGTTACGTGCATGTGGCGACGCCGGGAGAGAGCGGGTGTTGACGCTATCCGCAGTGAGCGCCAGTTACGGCACCGTCCCGGCGATCGGCGACATCAGCATCGACGTCGGCGAAGGCGAAGCCGTCGGCCTGTTGGGAGCCAACGGCGCCGGCAAGAGCACCACGCTGCGCGCGATCTCAGGCCTGATGCGTTTGACCGCGGGCACGATCACGTTCTTGGGGACGAACATTGCTGCATTGCCGCCGTACAAGGTCGCGGAGCTCGGCATCGCCCATGTGCCGGAAGGCCGTCAGGTCTTCCCCGAAATGACCGTGCAGGAAAACCTCGAAATCGGGGCCTACGTCCCGCGCGCCAAAGCCGACCGCGGCCGCACGCTGGAACTTGTTTTCAGCATTTTTCCCGTTCTGGCGGAGCGCCGCAGGCAGCTCGCCGGAACGATGAGCGGCGGTGAACAGCAGATGCTCGCCGTCGGCCGTGGCCTGATGTTGAAGCCGCGTCTGTTGATGCTCGACGAGCCGTCGCTGGGTCTGGCGCCGGTCATGACCGATATCACATTCCAGAAGATCCAGGAGATCCACGCCATGGGTACGGCGATCCTCCTGGTCGAGCAGAATGTCGCCCGCGCGCTGACATTGGTGCAGCGCGCTTACGTGCTCGAGAGCGGCAAGATCATCATGCGCGGTTCCAGCGCCGATCTGGCAAACAACAAACAAGTGCAAGCGGCCTATCTGGGCATTTAACGGCGCGGCACGCCTTCATTGGGCCTAAGCTCGCTTCGCGGCGCTCAGCACCATCTGCCGAAACGCATCCTGCTCCTCGATGACGAGTCGCACTGGCAATATGCTGGTACGCGCGCCAAGCGCCGCAAGCGCCGGATCGCCGGCGAGGCGGACGTGATCTTTCTCCGTGGTGATGAGCACGAGGTTTTCCGCTTGCGCGCGCGCGATCAAACCTTGCGCCTCCGCCGCGGTGTAACGATGATGGTCGGGGAAGCTTGATCGGGCGGCAACGTCGATGCCGGCCTCGATCAGCGTCGCAAAAAACTTGTCCGGATTGCCGATGCCGGCGAAGGCCAGCACTTTGCGCTTGCCGAGCGCGGCGAGACTGTTGCGGTCGGCTTCGAGCCTGCCGTGAAATACGGTGACGCGGTAGCGGCGCGCGGTTTCCAAAATTTTGGCGGCGCTGTCCGGCGGGCCGACGACGACCAGCGCTTGCGCGCGCGCGATCTGGATTTCCAGCGGCGCCCGTAGCGGCCCAGCTGGAATGATGCGGCCGTTGCCGATGCCGCGGCGGCCGTCGAGCAGAAGGATGGCGAGGTCCTTGGTCAGCGACGGATTCTGAAACCCGTCATCCATGACGATGACGCTTGCGCCGGCGGAGCGTGCGATGCGGGCGCCGGCGACGCGGTCGCGGGCGACGATGGTCGGCGCCAGCCGCGCCAGCATCAATGGCTCGTCGCCGACGTCGGCTGAGCGATGAAACGAAGGATCGACGCGCACCGGTCCGGCGAGCTTGCCGCCATAGCCGCGGCTGAGAAAAAACGGCCGGTCGTGCACCGCAAGCAGGAGACGCGCCACCGCCAGCGCCGCCGGTGTCTTGCCGGCGCCGCCGGCGGTGAGATTTCCGAGGCAGATCACCGGCACGCCGGCGCGCTGGCCTTGCGCTTGAATGCGTCCCCACGCCACCGCGCCGTAAATGGCGGCCAAGGGAGCGAGCAGGCTGCCGCCACCTTTCCGCCACCAGAAGGCGGGCTCGCGCATCAGGACGCTCTTTGCTCTAGACGCAGTTGTACGAGATAAGGATCAAGCGCGGCGAGCGTGCGATCGAGCGCGCCGCCGAGCTGCCGCACGGTTTTGGCGCCGGCTTCCGCGATCACGGTGCGCGCCGCCGGATTGGCGAGCCAGGCGTTGAGCTGCACCGTCAGCGCCTCTTCGTCGGCGATGAGTTTTGCGCCGTTTGCGGCGTCGAGAGTGGCGTAGATTTCGGCGAAATTCCACACATGGGGGCCGTGCACCACGGCGGCGCCGAGCCGGATCGCCTCGATCGGATTTTGGCCGCCGTGTTCGACCAGCGAGCCGCCCATGAACACGATGGACGCGAGCCGGTAGATCAGGCCGAGCTCGCCCAAGGTGTCGGCGATATAGACGTCGATACCTTGCTTCGGAGCTTCGCCGCGCGAGCGCAAGCCCACCGATAATCCAGCGACCTTGGCGATGTCGGCGATGGCCTCGCCGCGCGCCGGATGACGCGGCGCGATGACGGTCAGAAGCGCCGGATGCTTGGCGCGCAGCCGCCGATGCGCGGTGATGATGGCGGTCTCCTCGCCGTCATGAGTCGAGGCCGCGGCAATGACCGGGCGTATGCCTATGGTCAATTTCAATTGCCGCAACATTGCTTCATCGACCGGCGGCGCCGGCACGTCGAGCTTGAGGTTGCCGGTCGAGGTCACGCGCGGCGCGCCGAGCTGCCCGTAACGCTGCGCGTCGGCGGCCGATTGGGCGAGGCAGAGATCGAAGCGCGACAACAGCGCCGCGATCACGCCCGGCACCATCTGCCAACGGTGAAACGAGCGCTCCGAGAGCCGGCCGTTGACCACGATCATCGGGATCTTGCGACGCCCGGACTCCACGATCAGATTGGGCCACAGATCGGATTCGACGAACAGCGCCAGGTCGGGCCGCCAATGATCGAGGAAACG
>DATHHM010000230.1:0-10331 GCA_035317145.1 Xanthobacteraceae bacterium
GAGACTGTGGTGCGTCTCGAACAGCGCCTGGGCTACGTCCATAAGGGCATCGAGTCCCTGATGGCGGGCGCGACCATCGAGAAGGCGGCGCAACTGGCGGGGCGCACCTCGGGCGACAGCACTGTTGCCTACGCGCTCGCCTTCGCCCACGCCGTGGAAGCGGCACTGAACATCGCCGTTCCGCCCCGCGCGCAGTATCTGCGAGCGCTGATGGCGGAGCTCGAACGACTGGCCAATCACTTCGGCGATATCGGCGCGATCTGCAACGACGCCTCGTTCGCTCTCATGCATGCGCATTGCAGCGTCCTGCGCGAGCGCATCCTGCGCGCCGCCGACGCCTGCTTCGGCCATCGGCTGATGATGGACAGGATCATCCCGGGCGGCGTCGCCCGCGACATCGCTGCCGAGGGCGGCATGCACGTAAAAGACACGCTTGCGGAAATCGGGTGGCGCCTGCCACGCCTTATCGAACTCTACGACAACACCGCTTCGCTGCAGGATCGCACCGTCAAGACCGGTGTGGTGTCCGCCGAGTTGGTGCGCCAGTTCGGCGCCGGCGGTTACGTCGGCCGCGCCAGCGGCCGCGCCTTCGATGCGCGCAATGCGCAAAGCTATCCGCCCTATGATCGGCTTGAATTCGAGGTGCCGGTGTTGACCGCGGGCGACGTCAATGCACGCGTCTGGGTGCGCATTCGCGAGGTCGAGCAGAGTCTCGCTCTGGTCGACCAGATATTGGCGCGCCTGCCGGACGGCGCCCTCGCGGTCCCGGTCACGGCGCCGGCCGGAGCGTCGGAAGGGTTTGGGCTCGTCGAAGGGTTCCGCGGCGACGTGCTCGCCTGGCTGCGGCTCGACGGTTTGCACGTCGTGCGCTGCCACCTGCGCGACCCGTCATGGTTTCAATGGCCGCTCCTGGAAGCCGCGATCGAGAACAACATCGTCGCCGACTTTCCGCTGTGCAACAAATCCTTCAACTGTTCGTATTCGGGACACGATCTCTGAGGCGACGACATGCGCAGAACATTGTTCGAAGGTTTTACGCGCAAACCTCTGACAGAGCCGCCGCCGTCTGCCGATGGCGCCGCGCTGGCTGAACTTGCAGCGAAGGTCGATGGCGCCGCGCGCAGACGGCTGGGCCGCAGTCTCTCGATCCGGCAGGTCGATGCCGGTTCCTGCAACGGCTGCGAACTGGAAACCCACGCGCTCAATAACGCCTTTTACGACCTCGAACGTTTCGGCCTGCGCTTTGTCGCTTCGCCGCGGCACGCCGACGTGCTCATGGTGACCGGCCCCGTGACCAAGAACATGCGCGAGGCCTTGCAGCGCACCTACAATGCCACGCCGGACCCGAAATGGGTCGTCGCGGTCGGCGACTGCGCGCTGGACGGTGGGATATTCGCGGGAAGTTACGCGGTCGTCGGCGGCGTGAGCAGCGTCGTGCCGGTCGATCTTCACATTCGCGGCTGCCCGCCGCGGCCGGTGGAATTGCTGAAAGGCCTGCTTGCGCTGCTGGAGTGGCAAAGCGCGGGCTAACGCTGCCGCACGGGGCGATTCAATTTTCAATAAATCGATGAACGGCGTCGGGAAGTAGCCGGCCCGCGGCGCGCCGTTCCGACACCAGATCGCGCATCATGCGCACGAGCTCGGCGTTGCGCCGCTCGTCGAGGCCGATGACGGTCTCGATCGGCACGCCGGAAAATACGCACTTGACGACCATCTGATTGTAGACCGCTTCGTCGAAGTGATCGGCCGGGTATGGATTATGACAGGCGATCGCCTCGAACGGCGGCTGCATCGACGCGCGGACCGCGGCGCGGGCGCGAGACAGCAGCAATGCCGGAGCGGGAAACACGGCAAAGCCCTTCAGCGCGGCCACATGCTCGGTCAATTCGCCGGTCGCGCACAGCCGGTCGACGCGAGCGGCGAAAGCCGCTTCGTCGCCGCTCCATGTCGCCAGCAACAGCGCCACGCGCGCGGCTTCATCGGTGCCCCAGATGTCGGGCCGCCAGCAGCGGCGCAATGCCTGCGCGGCGGCGAGATCGTCGGCGGACAACGACAATTCCATTCGTCCGATGCGGCGGCCGACCAGACCAAGCGCCATACCGAGCCGGCGCTCGTCGACGGCGTTGCGTTGGCGGTCGATCTCGGCATCGAGCCACTGCGCGGCATCCGCTTGCAGTACGCGCTTGAGCCAGAGCCGCAACAGATCGGCCGTGGCGGCCGCAGCGCCGTCGACGGTCTGGTTTGGCGCGGCGGGCGACATCAGTCTTATGTTCCGGGAACGTATTTTTGCGCGATCAGCGTCAGGACAAATCCGCCGATCGCCGCCAGTGCCGGCACGATCGCGCCGGTGCTGGCAAGGATCGCGGCATCGCACAGCGATATGCCGGCGATCAGCCAGCCCACCGCGCGGGACACCGAGCCGGCGACCGGCCGGCGCGCCAAAAGATAAACCGCCGCGGCGATCCAAACGGCCAGCAACAGATAAATTGCCATCGCGCCGGGCCCTTGGCGGAACACGCCGATCGCCACCAGCATCGGCGCAACGAGCAACCCTAACGGCCAGAGGTTGCCGATCTTGTCGAGACTCTCCTGGCGCGCCGCATAGGTCAGCCCAGCCACAAAAGCGGCAATCGCCACGGCCGCAACGGCGACGAAGATCGTAACGCCTCCCGACAGCGCCGTCGCCGTTGCGCCATAGACCAGCGCGCGGCAAGCGCCCATGACCACCGGCGCGAACGGGTTGGCTTTGTGGTGCAGATCATAGGCGACGATGGAGAGGGCGAGCAGCGCAGCCATCGCCGCCGCTGCCGGCCCCATCGCGGCGGTCGCAACGGCGCCGGCGCCGATGAGACAAAATCCGACCGCGGCGACCGCATGCGCCGAAATATGACCGGACGGAATCGGCCGTTCCGGCCGCTCGCGGCCATCGATCGCCCGATCGAAATAATCGTTGAGATACATGCCGCCGACGTAGAACGACGACATCGCAACCAGCATGAGGCCGAGCCGCCAGTTGCGCCAGTCGCCGCCGCTCAGTACGGCGCCCGCCAAGACATTCGTCCACACCGTCGGCAGATTGGAGACGCGGCCGAGCTTGAGCAGCGTGGCAACCAATGCAGGCGCGCGCGCGGCAGTGGTCATAGGTGCAACTCTCCGGAATCGTCGCGGCCGCGAAACTGTGCCGCGACCGCGGCGCCATGTTCTGCCGGATACTCGATTTGTGGTTGCGCGATGTCAATCGCGTATACTGGCGCCGTTTCGTCTGCGACAACCGCTTGGGTCTCATGTGTCCAATTCTCGTGATCCTCGTGGCCGGGCTCACGTCCCGCCACATCGGTCGAGACACGCCGCATATCGGCGCGCTCATGCGCTCAGGCGCTTTGCGTACATTGTCCACCGTAACGCCGGCCGTCACTTGCACGGTGCAAGCCACGTTCATGACCGGCACCTTGCCGCGCGAGCATGGTGTCGTCGCCAACGGCTGGCTGTTCCGCGACCTCATGGAAGTGTGGCTGTGGCGGCAATCGAACCGCCTGGTCGACGGCGAAATGATTTGGCAGGCGGGACGGCGCCGCGATGCAGCCTTCACCAGCGCCAATCTGTTCTGGTGGTACAACATGGCGGCAAGCCACGACATCGGCGTGACGCCGCGGCCGATCTATCGCGCCGACGGCCGCAAGCTGCCGGACTGCTACACCAAGCCGCTCGAGCTGCGCGATGAATTGACCGAGCGATTGGGTCCGTTCCCGTTGTTTCATTTCTGGGGCCCGGCGACATCGATCGCGGCTTCGCGCTGGATCGCCGATGCCGCGCTGCATGTCCGGCGCACGCGGTCGCCGACGCTCACGCTGGTTTACCTTCCGCATCTCGATTACGACCTGCAGCGCTTCGGTCCGGACGACCCGCGCATCGCCGCAAGCGTGCGCGACGTCGATACGGTGGCCGGCGACCTGATTGCCGACGCGGCGCGCGACGGCGCGCGCGTGGTCATCCTGTCCGAATACGGCATCACGCCGGTCTCGACGCCGGTGCATATCAATCGCGCGCTGCGCCAGGCCGGATTGCTGCGGGTGCGCCGCGAGGGCGACGGCGAATTGCTCGACCCCGCGCAGTCCGATGCCTTCGCGGTGAGCGATCACCAGATCGCCCATGTCTACGTCGCAAAACCGGAGCTGATCGAAGACGTACGCCGCATCGTCGCGTCGCTTCCCGGCGTGGAGTGCGTGTTCGACCGCGCCGCGCAAAGCGCGTTGGCCATCGATCACGCGCGCTCGGGCGAGCTCGTGGCGCTGGCGCGAAGCGACGCCTGGTTCACCTATTACTATTGGCTCGACGATCGCAACGCGCCGGATTTCGCGCGCCTGGTCGAGATCCACCGCAAGCCCGGTTACGATCCGGTCGAGCTGTTTGTCGATCCCGCGATCCGCTTTCCGAAGTTTTCGATCGGATGGCGACTCGCCCGCCGTGCGCTGGGCTTCGCGACGCTGATGGATATTATTCCGCTCGACGCAACCTTGGTCAGGGGCTCGCATGGCCGCGTGACCGACAATGCCGCCGACGGACCGGTTTTCATATCGAGCGAAAGCCGTCTCGTGCCTGACGGGCCGGTTGCGGCAACCGCGGTCAAAGAGCTCATTCTGAGTCACGCCTTCGATTGAAAACCGCGCAAGCAAACCTGCGTCCGCGATTGCCATGAAATCCAATCCAATGTAACATACCACCTTAAGGAGAGAATTTTCTAAATTACAAAAATCACGAGACGCATTCGCGCAGCGGCGATGGTGTTCGTCTGCCTGTGCCGGCGTCGCAAGAAGCGTTGAGGGCGTGCGATGGCGCAAACGAACGGCAACGGCTCGGACGATTCCTTTTCCCGAAAAACTGGCGAGACATTAGCCTGCCCGTGCTGCGGCTCGCGCCTCACGCTCAGAAAAAACAGCCACACGGCAGTGCTCGAGGCCGATCCAAGCGGCGGTGTCTTGCCGGCGGCGGCCGGCACCATGTTCATCGACCCGCACGCGCACATGATTTCGCGCACCACCGACGATTACGAGGCGATGGCGCGCGCCGGCGTGGTGGCGGTGATCGAGCCGTCGTTCTGGCTCGGCCAGCCGCGCACAAGTCTGGGCAGCTACGTCGATTACCTGTCCACCATTCTCGGCTTTGAAAAATTCCGCGCCGGTCAGTTCGGCATCCGCCACTACTGCTGCATCGCGCTCAATCCGAAGGAAGCCAACGACGAAGCGCTGGCCGAAGCGGTGCTCGACATGCTGCCGCACTTCGCCGTCAAGGAGGGCGTGGTGGCGATCGGCGAGCTCGGCTACGACGAGCAGACGCCGCAGGAAGACAAATGCCTGCGGCTGCAGATCGAGCTCGCCAAGGACGTCGACCTGCCGATCATGATCCACACGCCGCATCGCGATAAGCATCGTGGCACGTTGCGCACAATGGACGTGCTGGCCGAGCACGGTTTCAATCCAGCGCGCTGCGTCATCGACCACAACACCGAAGAGACGGTGCGCGAGGTGCTCGATCGCGGTTATTTCGCGGGGTTTTCGATCTATCCGCAGACCAAGATGGGTAACGAACGCCTGACCGAGATCGTGCGCCAGTACGGGCCGGAGCGGATCATCACCGATTCCGCCTGCGACTGGGGCGTGTCCGATCCGCTCGCCGTGCCGAAGACCGCGGCGCTGATGGCCGAGCGCGGCATCTCCGCCGCGGCGATCCGGCAGGTCACCTACGACAACGCGCTCGCGGTCTACGGCCTGTCCGGATCGATGAAGGAGACCGACTGGCTCGACCCAGCGCCGATCGATCAGCGCACCTTGTTCCAAGGCAACAGCGTGCTGCGCGGCGGACAAGCGCCGCGGATCGATGCGTCGCGATCGATGCACGATCTGAGAATTTCCTGATCATGAGCGACGCCACGATTGCCGAACCGGCTTCGGCAACGACGCCTCCACGTATGGGCCTGCTGGCCGAAGGCCTGGACTTCCCGACCAGCGCCGCCTTCACCGGCGATGGCGCATTGTACGTCGCCGAAAGCGGCTTGCCGTTCGGCGGCGCCCGGCCGGGCGGCCGCATCGTGCAGATCAAAAACGATGGCGCGTCACAGACCGTGCTCGAAGGGCTGCGCGCCCCGGTCAATGGTTTGGTCTGGAGCGATGGCGGATTTTATATTTCCGAAGGCGGTTTTCCCGGCCGCATCAGCCGCTGGACACCCGGCGGCGCGCGGCAGACCGTGCTCGATGATCTGCCGGGTCACGGCAATTATCACACCAATATGGTGGCCGTCGGCCCCGATGGCTGGCTCTATTTCAGCCAAGGCGCGATGACCAATTCGGGCGTCGTCGGGCTCGATGCCTACGATCTCGCGTGGCTGAAGCAATTGCCGCATCCCTTCGACCTGCCGGGCTTCGACATTGTTCTGGCGGGGGAAGTCTTCACGACGAGCGATCCGTTCGCACCCGGCCAACAGGCCATGACGGCGGCGTTCGCGCCGTTCGGCGAGGCCGGCACGCCGCGCGCGGCCATTGCCGGCCGCGCGCCATGCTCGGCCGCGATTCTGCGCTGCCGCCCCGACGGCTCGGAGTTGTCGCTGGTGGCGTGGGGACTGCGCAATGCCTACGGCCTCGGTTTTCTGCCCGACGGCCGACTGATCGCTACCGAACAAAGCGCCGATGCGCGCGGTTCGCGGCCGATCGGCAATGCGCCGGATTCGCTTTATCTGGTGCAGCAAGGCGCCTGGTATGGCTGGCCGGATTTCGTCTGCGGCCGGCCGGTGACCGATCCGGCGTTCAAGCCGCAACACGGGCCGCAGCCGCGCTTCATCCTGGCCGACCACGATCGGCTGCCACCGCCGGCGCGGCCGGTGGTCGAGTTTGCCGTCAACGCCGCCGCGACCAAGTTCGCCGTGCTGCCGGCCGCAAGCCGCTGGCCGGGACAGGTCATCGTTGCCTTGTTCGGCGATGAGAAGCCAGTGACCGCGCCGCCCGGCCACAAGGTCGGCCGGCGGCTCATGCGCATCGATCCGCGCGACTGGTCGCAGCACGCGCTGGCGGCGGGACCGTTCTCGCGGCCGATCGACGTCGTGCCGACGCCCGATGGGCAGCTCGCGGTCGTCGACTTCGGCCATTTCGAATTGCTGGGCAAAGGCCAGGTCGACGCGACGCGCGGCTCCGGAAAATTATGGCAGGTCGGCTTGGACGCAACGAACCGATGATGCGTTCGCAACTCATGAAGGCGCCGGATCGCGGGCGAGGAGAGGTCAGATGATTTATCTCAAGTTCAAACGCATCGAAAAAATCGAGGACGCCATCGAATTGTTGCAGATGGCGATCAAGCTCGAGTTCAGCACGCTGCCACCCTATCTCTACGCGCTGTACGCGATACGGCCCGGAACGAATGCGGAAGCCTCGGGCCGGATCAGATCCGTCGCCATGCAGGAGATGGTGCACATGTGCCTGGCCTGCAACATCATCAACGCGCTCGGTACCGATCCGGCGCTCGCCGTGCCGACCTATCCGGGGCCGCTGCCCGGGGGCATCACCGGCGGCGGCAAAGAGCCGTTGATCATCCACCTTCTGCCGTTCTCGAAGGACGCCATGGCGCAGGCCATGGCGATCGAGGAGCCGGAGGAAGGCGCCATCCCCTTCCCGCACGTGATGACGCTGGCTGCGGCCGAACCGACCTTCATGACGATCGGCCAGTTCTACAATTACCTCGACAGTTACCTGAAGACGTTGCCGCCGTCGCAATGGACCAAGGGGCGCAATCAGATCGACGATCGGCAATTTCTTCAAGGCGAGGTGTTTGCGGTCAACGGCTATGACGACGCCCACAAAGCCATTGTGCGCATCGTTTCCGAAGGCGAGGGTCACAAGAAAGACCCGCTCGATTTCCAGGGCGAGGTTTCGCACTACTATCGCTTCGGCGAGATCTTTTACGACCAGGTTCTGACCAAAGCGGACAATCCCCTGGGCTTTGCCTGGACCGGCACGCTGGGCGTCGATTGGAATGCGGTCTATCCCGCCATTGCCGACCCCGGCAGTCACGATTTTTCCAAGGATCCGCCGGCGGCGCAGGCCGCGCAGGATCAATGCGACGCGGCATTCACGCGTCTGGTCCAGGAGCTGCAAAAAGCAGTCACCGGCAACGTGGACCGTTTAGGCAACGCGGTGCGCGCCATGTTCGATCTGCGCATGGCGGCCAGGCACGCCCTGACCGTTCCGCTGGCGGTGCCGACCCAAGTGGCCGGCCCGAGCTTCCGCTATCGCCCCGACCTCACCAAGGAGGCTGTGCAATGAGTGTTCTCGAAACACCGCGCCTCGTGTTCCGCGGCCAGATCACCTGGGATCCCATCACCACCAACAACTACATCCAGCAATACGACGAAGGCGACGCCAGGACCAATTTCTGGACCGGCGCCGAAACCGTCGCCACATTCCGCAAGAAGGCGATCGACGCTGTCCTCACCGACGGCAGCTGGAACCCGCACGGCACGCACCGCGCGACGTACTACGACACGTCGGTCGTCGGCGTCGACACCGGCAAGGGATTGAGCGCCGACGACCCGATCGTCAAATGCCCGGTGTCGTTCATGGGCATGCTGGTCGACCTGGAGCCGTATGGCAGCACCAGTTCGCAACTGTTCTTCGATGAGATGAGTTTCGGCATTGCCGGCGGCTGCCGGGTCTTTGCGCCGCGCACCACGCGGATGATCGCGCGCTACATCAATTTCACCAGGAACATGACATATAGAGTCATCGCCGGCGTGGCCTCGGTCGTCTGGCAAACGTCGTTTCCCAAGGCGAACGGACTGCGCATCGACCCACATGATTCTCCGACGCTTGTGCTGCTCGCCAAAGCATTGGAGGACGACGATGTGCTGGGGCTGACCGTGCGATGGAATGCCTATCGCACGCTCTACTACGACAATCCGACCAATATGACCGCGCTTGCCAAGCAGCTCCATGACAAGCTTGCCGGGGGCGGCTTCCAGCCGAACCCGGCGCGCAGCGAGTTGGTCGGCGTACTCGGACTGTGGCGCAAGGGCGAACCACCGGCTGAGCCCGGCGAACGCGCCCTCCTGACCCAACCGCCCGGTGTCGGTACCGTAGCGTCGGCGCACGTCCGTCTGACCGCGGATCAGCTCACGCTCGATTTGGCCAACAGCATACCGGAAACCGGCGTGGATCTGACCAAGCAGAACCTCGGCGATCTCACCGCGGTGGCGGTCGCGGCCGACGGCAAGACCGTCATCGCGACGCTCGGCACCTTCGGATACGACGCCTATCGCAAGGAGGCGTATGAAGCGTCAGCCGGCATTGTCACGCTCAAGGTCGATCCGGCCGCGGCGCAAAAAGCGCAAACGGCCGACATTCAGTTACGGCAAAAGGACGGCACCGTGCTGCTTGCCGAGACGGCGCTGCGCGCCGTGGCGCAAACGCCGAACGTCTATCTGGACGCCGGCGACACCACCACGCTGTCGGTGCAGGTTCTCGACCGCGGGCGTCCCGCGGCAGCGGGGGTCGACGTGACCTTGGTGTCACCCAATACCGCCGCCGACGCCTCGGTCACCAGCACGACGGACGCCCAAGGGATTGCGACCTTCCCCCTCGCCGGCGAAACCGGAATCATCGAACAATATGTGCTCTGGCCGGGACAAGATGCACCGGCCCCGCAGGCGTTCGATACGCAACAGACGACCTACGTCAACGTCCGCACCTTGCCGGCCGACAGCAATCTCGCCGATCCCAACCAAACCCCACCAACCTGGGACAATGTGCAGGCCAATGTGCTGAAGAACTGGCAAGCCATGGCGCCGTGCATGGACAATTGGCTCGACCTTGGCAATCCCGATCAGGTCAAATCGTTCGCGCCGATGCTGCATAAGCTGACGGCAAAGGAAAATTTCGAGGCGTTCCGGTACATGCCCGTCGTCCGCGATATGACGGCGGGTCAGCGGGCCCTGCTCTACGCATTTCTCGACGGGCCGAAGCCGCTCGCAATGGCCGCCAAAACTCCGCCGCGGCGGTCGCAGCGCCGACTGAGCCGGGCGATGCGCGGGACCTGAATGGGCCGATCTTTCGCAACGGCGGCGCGTATCCGCGGTAACCCGGAAACGCCGAAATATCGATCTCTCTCAACGTGGGGCTAGCCGATGTTCGTCCCTTCCCGGAGCCTGCTCAACCGTACCGGCATGGCTTTCATGCTGGTGCTCGGTCTTGTGGCCGCGCACGCGTTCGCGCAGCAGCCCGACAATGTCTACCCGACCTACGGCGTGCATAATCCGCCATCCGACAGCCCGTGCACCAACTCGGACTGCGTCT
>DATHHM010000231.1:0-11592 GCA_035317145.1 Xanthobacteraceae bacterium
CCGTCCGCCGCTTCGCCGCGAATTGCTGCGCAGCCGGCGAGGCCGCGGGCGCTGCGTCGTTGGCGATCGGCGCCGAAGATACCCGCAACGCCGGCTCCGGCTCGACCGCATCGTGCGGAGGAACCGATGGCCGTGCGGGCAGGGGCGCCTCGTCGAGTGCTGAGCCTCTGGCGACCCGCAGGCTGTCGAGAGGCCGGACGATGGCTTTCGGCAGCGGTTTTCTGGTCATGCAGCGGCCTGCTGGGCGCCGAGCACCATGTCGACCTCGTCGGCGATGGTGGCGATCTCTTTTGCCGCGGGGCCTTTCCAGCTGATGAGGCTTGGCGTCGCGCCCCACAGCGCGGCTTCCGGATAGGCGACCCGGTTGGACATCTCGCTCTGGAGCACCGGCAAGCCGGCGTCGGCGAGCTCGGCACGGATGTGCTTGGCGATGACGGAGTCGCGGGTGGTCTGCGTCAACAGGCAACGGAACAGCGGGCGGCGGCCGTCGGGGCGGTCGGTGAGGATGCTCAGCGTATCGAGCATGCGGTCGACGTCGAACGGCGACGGTTTTACGGGAACGATCAGGAAGTCCGCGGCCGCCAGGCAATCCAACGTCGTTTTGGAGCGAAAGCCCGGCGTGTCGATGATCACCAGACTGCCGCCGCTGGCAATGCGCCGCGCCGTCTTCGAAGCGTCATCGGTGGCGTCCTCGACCACGGCGACGCCGCCGAGCGCCCGTTCGCGCGCCGCAAGCCTCATGATCGAACGCTGCGGATCGGCATCGATCAGCGTCGGACGCCGCCCGCGCAAATGCCAATGCACCGCGAGACAGCTCGCCACCGTACTCTTGCCACTGCCACCTTTCATGGTGGCAACCGTGATGATCGTGCTCATCACTCGACGCCCTCCCGCCCGAGCCGGGACGAAGTGATTCGACGAATCAAGACGTTATCGGATTCGCGGCGAATTGTCCCGCGCCGCGGCTATTTGGTAATGTCATCATTTGCGCGAGCCGCACATGAAACGCCTTTTACCTTTATTGTTCGCCCTGCTTCTATCCGGCTGCTATTGGAACCAGAAGCAACAGATTGTCGCTTGCGCGTTGGAGGCAGGGCAACACTCGTCACTCGAGCGTATCCCTGACGGGTTCCCGAGGGGTTCTTATTACATTGAAGAATGTATGCGCGCGCACGGGTATGAGCTCAATCAGGAGCAATGCCCTAAGCTGCTTCAAGAGAAACGGCTGGACCCTGCGACTCTTGACGTGCTGAGCAAGGAGCTAAGGAGGGGTACATAGAGCAAATCGAAAAGAACAATGCTGTCTTGGCGGGGTGGCGAAAGGTCGAGGTGGCCTGCTACGAGCCAACAGGGTGGTTCGGCAAGCGAGTGCTGCGGACCGAAAAATGGCTGTGGATTTCAAATTAGGACACTACCGACTATTTGCTGGCAGCGTTGCCGCCGTCAGTTCCCGGGCCAGGTGCCGCAGCCGCCGCCTGTCGCGCACATCGGCTGCGAACAGGTGAAAGTCGGAAAAGCTTGCGGGTTGCCGCCTACCGCGGCTTCCAAATCCTCGTCCGAATATTTTGGCACAAAAACATCTTCGTCGGTCTGACCGAGATGGTCCATCGTATCGTTCATGGCTGTCATCCCTCATGCGATCGGCACGATCGATTATACGCCGAACGCCGACCGGCGAATAGAAGCGTCCCCGCCGACCAAGTGCCTGGTCGGCGGGGACGTTTGCATCACGGAAACGGCAAAATAGATACCGCAAATTTCGGCGTGCCACCGCCTTGAATGCTGCACGCCAATCCGTTTTTACTTGCCGTTCCCAGCATCAACGTAAACGCGCCAGGCTGCGGGTTAAATCCGCCACTCGAGCCGGATCCGCCGCTAAAGGTGAGAACGAACATCGCCGGAATATAATTGAAGCTGGACACTTGCTTTAGCTCTCCGGGGGTGGAAAATATGGAAAAGTCAAATAGAACTTCGGAATCGCTCTTTATTGAGAGAGCTAACTTCGATGTTTGCGCATCATAATAATCACCGATGAACGCCGACAGAGGAACTGGATTGTAATAAGTCTCTCCATTGACATTGACGCCGCCAATTGTTCCCGAAAAAGTCACCAAGTGACCGTCGCTGTATTCTCTGGTGAATTTGAGAGTAAGCTTTCCAGGAACATTCAGCGTAACATCGTCAAATGTGGCTCCGCCGCCGAACAAATAGGTGGCAGCGGATTTCCCATCCATCGAGACGTTTATGGAGATGATTGTGGTTTCTTGAATAGGAGATATTGATCGTGCCTCGACGGTGTCGATCGACAGGAACGCGCCTGGCGCCACATTCATCGAGTAGTACCCGGTAAAAGCCGCCAGCTTGCTAACGTCCGTCATCCTCATTCTCCATTGATGTGCTCACAAAAGTGGAGCTGCGCCCATTAGAGCTCTCCACTCGAAATTGATTCCACCGTTGCTTGCCTTGCCCGGGACACTGCACCACCCAGTCTGGGAGCCCTCGCATTGTATGGGTCGAGGCTGACACTATTACAACGGGTAATCAGTCTAATAACACCAACGCGAGCCTAATGAGGCTACGCGTGATGCGCGGCCCGTTGGTAAGGGATGCATCCGAAGGGGATCGTCCTTAATCTTCCGGACTAAATGAAGCCCGCCCCTCTTGCGCGACGCCTGCCTGCACCTCAACAGCATAGCCGAGTGAGTAAGCCTTTCCGGAGCGGCGGAAGCGTCCCTCGAAATATCGCGCGGTGTCTGGACGAAGGTATTCGAAATCAATGCTGACGCTACCAACGGCATCTAGGGCCTCATATGAATCAAAGTTAGTCTCGCGAATTTGTCCAAGGCGCTCTAGGCCAGCGAAAAGCTGTTCGTAATCGCGGCGGCGTTTCCAGCCGAGTGCCGCGACCATTTTTCTGGACGAACTAAGCCAGGTATCTTTGCTGATCCGTTCAATTCCATAAATGACACCTGACTTTTTACGTTGTTTGATCTCGGGATCTTCATTTTCGTCCCAGCGATCCAAAATCTTCCAAATGGCGCCAAGCACCTCAGCGAAAGTCTCAAGATCGTCCTGTAAAACTTGCTCGACTTCCACGCGATCGGCGGCGGCTCTCTTCTCTTCGGCGGCAATCTGAACCTGCACGCCGCTCCACGCCAGCCAACCCGCAAAGACCGCAGCAGCAGACGCGACCATCGCGCCGGCAAGGTCTTCGTAGGTGCCTATCGCGCATCCGATAATCTTTGGAAATTCAGATTCACAGTGATGCGGCCCCCACGCTAGCGTCGCAGCCAGCACTGCAGCTATTGACGCTATCGAGCCTAAAACGATGCAAAGACCTTGCATTGATCGGTTCATGAGTTTTTTAAGAGCCCGTGCTTTCGT
This sequence comes from Xanthobacteraceae bacterium, assembly GCA_035317145.1. GTDB lineage: Bacteria > Pseudomonadota > Alphaproteobacteria > Rhizobiales > Xanthobacteraceae > BOG-931. The sequence goes on from DATHHM010000231.1 coordinate 3,385, forward strand.
TTGTCCGTTGACGACAAAAAGGTTTGAAAATCCTAGCAATATCAACACTTATTGGCGGAAGGGGTGAGATTCGAACTCACGAGACCCTTACGGGCCTGCCAGTTTTCAAGACTGGTGCCTTAAACCACTCGGCCACCCTTCCAATATCGGCTTTTGCAATACACCGAGCTTATCGGCAAATCCTCAATGAAACCGGCGCGCGCGGCATGGCAGGACCATGTCGCGCGAACCGCGAATGTGTGGCGTGTCGTGTAAAAACGCAACGTTTCCGCGCAGCCGATTGATTTTACTTGAGATCGGCAGCGTTTTGTCGCAGCAAACGGCGGCAGGATGCGCGATAATATCGGTCGCCGCAACGAGGCTGTAGGGATGGCGATGTTCAAGAGCCGGGCGTTTGTTTTGCCGATGCTGCTGATAGCTATGCTGGCGCTGGTGCCGCAAGCGCGCGCCGACGATTTCTACAAGGGCAAGCTCTTCACCATTGTCGTCGGCTTCTCGCCCGCCGGCGGCTACGACAATTACGGCCGCGTGGTGTCGCGCTATATCGGCGGCCACATTCCCGGCAATCCGACCGTCATCGTGCAAAATATGCCGGGGGCGGGGAGCCTGACTTCGGTTCGCTATCTCAACCTGACCGCGCCGAAGGACGGCACGGTCATGACCATTTTCAATCCCGGCCTCGTCACCCAATCGATCGTGCAGCCGGACAAGGTCAATCTCGATTTCCGCAAATATTCCTGGGTCGGCGTCGTCACGCCGGATTTCCGCGTCTGCTACAGTTTTGGCCCGAACGGTGTCACCAGCTGGGACGATATGATGCACCGCCAGCAATTCATCCTCGGCTCGACCGGCAAGGGCTCCGGCAACTACATCAACGGCGCCACGTTGCGCGAAGTGTTCCACGCCCCGGTCAAGCAGGTGCTCGGCTTCCCCGGCAGCGCCGAGCAGCGCCTGGCCATCGAGCGGGGCGAGCTCGACGGCGATTGCGGCTCGTATAGCAGCGTTCCACTCGAATGGATCAAGAATGGCCAGGTCCATTCCTTCGTCCGTTTCACCCGCCAGCGCGTCGATGAAATCCCCGAGAGCGCCGTCTATATCGGCACCTTTGCCAAGAGCGACGAGCAACAACAGCTGCTCAATCTCCTCAACGGCGGCGACGAAGTCGGCCGGCCGTTCATCATGTCGAAGGAGGTGCCGGCGGATCATCTGGCGATCATCCGCAAGGCGTTCGACGACACCATGAAGGATCCGGCGTTCCTCGCCGAGATGGAGAAGCAGCAGCTTCCGGTCCATCCCTTGACCGGCGAAGAGGCCGAGAAAATCGTCAACGGGCTGGTCGATGTGCCGCCCGCGATCGTCGCGCTAGCCAAACCGCTCTACGAATAACGCCGTCATTGCGCGGAGCGGCCAGACGGCCCGTTCGCAATGGTCCGTTCACTATGGGCGGCGGCTCGCCGATTTTCGCCACAATGTAACCACGCTAGCCCCCGATACCTTTTCGACGGATACGGGGACGATGCGGGTTCGTGCGGCAGTGCGGCGGTTTGCGGCGGTCGGCGCTTGCGCCGGCTTGAGCCTTTTGCTCGCCCATTGCAGCAGTTCGTCGCACGTTGATGCGCGTTACGGCGTGTCCGCAAGCGACCGCGTGGTCGGCCCCGGCGAGCCGGTGCCCAAGGGCGGCGGCACCTACCGGGTCGGCTCGCCCTATGTGGTCGCCGGCCAGACTTACGTCCCGCAAGACGACCCGAACTATCGCGCCGAGGGATTGGCGTCGTGGTACGGCGACGATTTCCACGGTCGCTTCACCGCCAACGGCGAAATCTTCGACAAGGACGGCATCACCGCCGCCCATACCACGCTGCCGCTGCCGAGCTATGTGCGGGTGACCAACCTGACCAACGGTAAATCGCTGATCGTGCGCGTCAACGACCGCGGGCCGTATGCCCACAACCGCCTCATCGACGTGTCGACGCGGGCGGCGCATCTGCTCGGCTTCTATAATCGCGGCACCGTGCCGGTGCGCGTCGAATATGTCGGCCGCGCCCCCGTGGAAGGCTCCGACGACCGCATCCTCGAAGCGACATTGCGCGACCACGAGCCGGCGCCGGCGCCGTGGAATTTGCGGCTCGCCTCGACGTCCATCATGCCGCCGTTCCCGCGACAGCCGCCGCCGGTTGATGGTCCCCGCTTCATGGGGGCGCCGGCCACCACGGCATCGTCCGGTCCGCCAAAGGCTGCGGCCAGGTCTGCGGCCATGTCGTTTGCCGCGACGCCCTCAAGCGTCGATGGCGTCGATCTTTTGAACGGCCGCGGGCTTTATTGATCCGCGCTCACGCCTGACCCGGCGAGACCCGCTCAATTTGCCGCATCGCCAGGCTTGCGCATGCCCTATTGTGCGCGACATGGTCGCGTGAGAATGGGGTGCGTCAGGGTGGAGGTCGGCGGGGCGTGCGGCGGTTTTTAAAAACTTTGTTGCCGGGGAGGGGAGTGCGGATCGCCGTCGCCGCGCTGCTCGCTGCTGCCATGGCCGCAGGCCTTTACGCTGCGCGCGCCGCACCGGCCGCGATGGCGACCAAAAAGGACGACGCGTTCCAGACCAGCATTCCCGCAGCCGTCGTGCTCGACCCCGACAGCAACAGCCTGCTGTTCGACAAAAACGGCGATCAGCTGGTGGCGCCGGCGAGCCTCGCCAAGCTGATGACGCTCGAATACGTGTTCAACGAGATCAAGCAGGGCCGGCTCAAGCTCGACGACACCTTCAGGATCAGCGAGAACGCCTGGCGCAAGGGCGGCGCGCCGTCCCATGGCTCGACCATGTTCGCGGCGATCCACAGCGAGGTCAAAGTCGACGATCTCATTCACGGCATCATCGTCGATTCCGCCAACGATGCCTGCATCGCCATTGCCGAGGGAATGGCCGGCAACGAGACGGCGTTCGGCGCGTTGTTGACCAAACGCGCGCGCGAAATCGGCCTGGAAAAATCGACCTTCACCAACGCCGAAGGATTTCCCGATCCCAACCTGCGCGTCACCGCGCGCGAGATGGCGCAGCTCGCCCGCCACATCATCAAAACCTATCCGGACTTTTTTCCCTATTTCGCCGAGCGTGAATTCACCTGGAACAATATCCGCCAGCAGAACCGCAATCCGCTGCTCGGCATGGGCATCGGCGCCGACGGCATGAAGACCGGCGAAACCGCGGAAGCCGGCTTCAATCTGGTCGGCACGGCGGTGCAGGACAATTTCCGCCTCATCGTCGTGGTCACTGGCGCCAAATCCGACAAGGAACGCGGCGATGAAGCCAAGAAAATGCTCGAAATGGGCTTTCACGGCTTTGAAGCGCGGGTGCTGTTCGCCGAAGGCCAGAATATCGGCGGCGCCAAGGTTTTTGGCGGCGACCGGAGCTACGTGTCGCTGCTCGCGCCCGGCATCGTCAAGGTGATGCTGCCGCGCAACGCCAACGAGCGGCTGTTGGCGCGCATCGTCTATACCGGCCCGGTGTCGGCGCCGATCGCCAAAGGCCAGCCGATCGGCAAGCTGATGGTGTGGCGCGGCGAAAACCTGGCGCTCGAAGTGCCGCTGACGGCGGCCGAGGACGTCGGTACCGGCACCATGTCGCAACGGGCCATGGACGGCGCCACCGAGCTGATGATCGGGCTGTTCAAGGCCGGCGTGAATAAGTTGTGAGCTTTGCCGCTTTTTGCGCGGATTTCGTGCGCACCGTGCCGGAGCGGCCTATATAGCGCTTACTTGGCGCGTTTCTGCTTCATTTCGTATGTGCAAGAATACGCGTAAGCTACTGATCTGGAATGTATAGTACGGCGTTTGAACGCCGACCGCGGCGATTTCGACCAAACGGCTTGAGATGCGAGGCAAGTTCATCACGTTCGAAGGCGGCGAGGGCACCGGCAAGTCGACGCAAGCCGGGCTCTTGGCGCACAAGCTCGAGTCGCTGGGCCTTGGCGTTCTCCTGACCCGCGAGCCGGGCGGTTCGCCGGGCGCCGAGATCATCCGCCACGTGCTGCTGTCGGGCGCGGCAAAACCCCTTGGCGCGGACGCCGAAGCCATGCTGTTCGCGGCGGCGCGCGAAGACCATGTCCGCTGCACCATCGCGCCGGCGCTTGCCGCCGGCAAATGGGTGGTGTGCGACCGCTTCGCCGATTCCACCCGCGTCTATCAGGGCGCGCTCGGCCAGGTCGACCGCCGCCTGATCAAGGGCCTCGAACGGGTCTCCATCGGCGATCTCTTGCCCGACCTCACGCTCGTCCTCGACGTGCCCGTCGATGTGGCGCTCGAGCGTCTGTCGCTGCGCCGGGGCGACGCTGCGCCCGACCGGTTCGAAGCTGAGAACGTGGAGTTTCACGAAAAGCTGCGCGAGGCGTTCCGCGCGCTCGCCGCCGACGAGCCGGAACGTTGCGTCATCATCGATGCCAGTGTGCCGCGCGTGCAGGTCGCCAAGGATATTTGGGACACCGTGCAGGCCAAGCTCGATCCGGCAACAGCACCGCTTGCGATGGAAGAGCCGGCGCCCGAAAGCCTGGTCTCGTGAAGCCCGCATCATGAGCCCACAAGCAAGCGAAGATATCGAAGCGCCGCATCCGCGCGCGACGGCCGTATTGTTCGGGCATGCCAATGCCGAGGCCGCGCTGCTTGCCGCCTATCGCAGCGGCCGCATTCCCCATGCCTTCCTGATCGCCGGCCCCAAGGGCATCGGTAAGGCGACGCTGGCTTACCGCCTGGCGCGCTTCGTGCTGGCGCACCCCGACCCGGCGGCGCCCGCGGTCGCCAAGGCAACGTCGCTCGCCGTCGATCCGGAGCATCCGGTGGCGCGCCGGATCGCGGCGCAGGCCCAGGGCGACTTCCTCATCCTCGAGCGCACCCCCAACGAAAAGGGCGTCTTGCGCCAGCACATCGCGGTCGACGACGTGCGCCGCAGCGTGGCGTTTTTCGGCTCGACGGCGGGCGAGGGCGGCTGGCGCGTCGCCATCGTCGATGCCGTCGACGAGCTCAACCGGTTCGGCGCCAATGCGCTGCTCAAAATTCTGGAGGAACCGCCGCAGCGCGCGCTGTTGCTGCTGGTGAGCCATTCCGCGGCGCGGGTGTTGGCGACATTGCGCTCGCGCTGTCGCATCGTCACGTTGCGGCCGCTGATCGAGACCGACGTCGCGGCGGCGGTTGCAGTCGCGACGGGTTCGCCGGCGACCGATCCCGAAATTGTTGCCGCCGCGTCCGCCGCCGACGGCAGTGTCGCCCGCGCTTTGGCATTGCTTGACGGCGATGCGCTGGAATTGCGTCAGCGGGCGCTCGATCTCCTCGACAAATTGCCGGCGCTCGATGCCGGCGCGCTGCATGCGCTCGGCGAGGCGATCGCCGGCACCGACCCGCAGCCGCTGGCCGCCTTCCTCGACACCATCAATGCCTGGCTGTCGCTCCGCCTCGACCGCGAGCGCGGCGAGATCGGCCGGCTGGCGCGGCTCGCCGACGCCTCCGAGCGCATCAATGCGGCGGCACGCGACGCCGAAATCTACAACCTCGAGCGCAAGCCGCTGGTTTTCGGCGTCTTCGGCTTGCTTGCCGAGGCCACGCGCGGTTGATACCAACCCTCATGTCAGCCAAACAAGACTTGTCCGGCAAGCCCTATTACATCACCACCGCGATCGCCTATCCGAACGGCGCGCCGCATATCGGCCACGCCTACGAAGCCGTCGCCACCGACGCCATTGCCCGCTTCATGCGGCTTGACGGCCGTGACGTGTTCTTCCTCACCGGCACCGACGAGCACGGCATCAAGATGCTGCAGACGGCGGCCAAGGAGAGCGTGACGCCGCGCGAACTGGTCGAGCGCAACGTGCCGCGCTTTCAGGCCATGGTGAAGCGGTTCAATTGCTCCAACGACGAATTCATCCGCACCACCGAGGCGCGCCATCATCGTTCCTCGGAGGCGATCTGGCAGCGCATGCAGGCAGCCGGCGACATCTATCTCGACAAATATGCCGGCTGGTACTCGGTGCGCGACGAGGCCTATTACGACGAGAGCGAAACCCGGCTCGACGACAAGGGCACGCGGCTCGGGCCGCAGGGCACGCCGGTCGAATGGGTCGAGGAGGAGAGCTATTTCTTCAAGCTCTCCGGCTTCGCCGACCGGCTGCTCGATCTCTATAAGCGCGTGCCCGACTTCGTGCTGCCGCGCGAACGCATGAACGAGGTTGCAAGCTTCGTGCGCGGCGGCCTGAAGGATCTGTCGCTGTCGCGCACCACCTTCGACTGGGGCATCAAGGTGCCCGAAAACCCCAAGCACATCATGTACGTTTGGGTCGATGCGCTGACCAACTACATCACCGCCGTCGGCTATCCCGATACCGACAGCGCGATGTTCAAGAAATACTGGCCGGCCGACCTGCACGTCATCGGCAAGGACATCGTGCGCTTCCACGCCGTGTACTGGCCGGCGTTCCTGATGTCGGCCGGCGTCGCGGTGCCGCGCCGCATTTTCTCCCACGGCTTTCTGTTCAACCGCGGCGAGAAAATGTCGAAATCGGTCGGCAACGTGATCGATCCGTTCGCGCTGGCCGACGCTTACGGCGTCGATCCGCTGCGCTATTTCCTGTTGCGCGAAGTGCCGTTCGGCCAGGACGGCAATTACAGCCACGAAGCCATCGTCAACCGCATCAATGCCGATCTCGCCAACGATCTCGGCAATCTGGCGCAGCGCTCACTCACCATGGTCGGGCGCAATTTCGGCGGCGTGCTGCCGGCGCCGGGCGTATTCAGCGACAACGACCAGGCGATCCTGGTTTCCGCCGACGCCATGGTCGGCAAGGCGCGCGACGCCATGGCGACGCAGCAATTGCACCAGGTGCTCAACGCGGTGTGGACTGTGGTCGCCGACGCCAACCGCTATTTCGCCGGCGAGGCGCCGTGGGCGCTGGCCAAGACCGATCCGCCGCGGCAGGGCACTGTGCTCTATGTCACCGCCGAGGTGCTGCGGCAGATCGCGATCCTGGCGCAGCCGTTCATGCCGGAGTCGGCCGGCAAGCTGCTCGATCTCTTGGCCGTGCCGGACGGCGAGCGCACGTTCGCTGATCTCGACGGCAAACATCGCGTCGCCGCGGGCGCAAAACTTCCGGCGCCGGCGGGGGTTTTCCCGCGTTATGTCGAGCCTGGTGACAAAGCGGCCCCATAGCCATGCTGATCGATAGCCATTGCCATCTCGATTTCCCGGATTTTGCCGTCGAGCTCGACGCCGTGGTCGACCGCGCCCGCAATGCCGGCATCGCCCGCCTGGTCACCATCTCGACGCGGGTCGCGCGCCACGCCCAGGTGCTGGCGATCGCCGAGCGCTTTCCCGACGTCTTCTGCTCGGTCGGCACGCATCCGCATTACGCCCACGAGGAATTGCACGTGACGGCGGGCGACCTCGTCGCGCGCACGCGGCATCCAAAAATCGTGGCGATCGGCGAGGCTGGGCTCGACTACCATTACGACAACTCGCCGCGCGACGCGCAGGAGCGCGGTTTTCGCAGCCATATCGCGGCGGCGCGCGAAACCGGGCTGCCGCTGGTGATCCATTCGCGCGACGCCGATGACGACATGGCGCGCATCCTCGAAGAAGAAACAGGGAAGGGCGCCTTCCTTGCCGTGCTGCATTGCTTTACGGGCGGCCCCGACCTTGCCCGCCGCGCGATAGCGCTCGGGCACTTCATCTCGTTCACCGGCATCCTGACGTTCAAGAATTCGACCGCGCTGCGCGACATCGCCGCCGCCTTGCCGGCCGACCGCATCCTGGTCGAGACCGACGCGCCTTATCTCGCGCCCGGCAAGCATCGCGGCAAGCGCAACGAGCCGGCCTTTGTGATCGAAACCGCCAATGTGCTGGCCGAAGCCCGCGGCGTTTCGTTCGACGCCATTGCGCGGCAGACAAGCGAGAATTTCTTCCGTCTGTTCGGCAAGGTGCCGCGGCCGGCGCAAGTGGCGGCATGACGCTGAAATTCACCATTTTGGGCTGCGGCTCATCGGGCGGCGTACCGCGGCCGGCTTTGGGCTGGGGCGCCTGCGATCCCAACAATCCGAAAAACCGCCGCCGCCGCTGCTCGCTGCTGGCCGAGCGAACCGGCGATGGCGGCATGACACGGGTCGTGATCGATACGTCGCCCGATCTGCGGGAGCAGTTGATCGACGCCGATGTCGATCACATCGACGCGGTGTTCC
>DATHHM010000232.1:0-7297 GCA_035317145.1 Xanthobacteraceae bacterium
CAACGGCGAGAGCGAACCGTTCGCTGCGCCAAAAACGCTCGAAGCGCTGCTGGCTGAGAAGACCGCCGACACCGGGCAGCGCGGCATCGCGGTCGCGCTCAACGGCGCGGTGGTTCCGCGCGCGGCGTGGCCGGCGACGCCGCTTAATCCCGGCGATAGCGTCGAGATCGTGCGCGCGCGACAAGGCGGTTAGGAGATACAAATGTCCGATCCTCTGGTCATCGCCGGCCAAACGTTTGAGTCGCGGCTGTTTCTCGGCACCGCCGGCTATCCCAATCGCAAGATCATGCTCGATGCGATCGCCGCGAGCGGCACCGCGATGGTCACCGCCTCGATCCGCCGCATCAGCCTCGCCGGCGACGACGAGAGCCTGATCGATGTGTTGGGCGGCCGCGTCCGCTTCCTGCCCAACACCGCCGGCTGCCAGACCGCGAAGGACGCCGTGCTCACCGCCGAGCTGGCGCGCGAAGCGCTGGATACCAATTGGGTCAAGCTCGAAGTGATCGGCGACCGCGAATTGCTCTATCCCGACGTCGAGGAGCTGGTGCGTGCGACGCAGATTTTGGTCGGCAAAGGTTTCGTGGTGCTGCCTTACTGCACCGAGGATCCGGTGACGTGCCGAAAGCTCGCCGACGCCGGCGCCGCGGCCGTGATGCCGATGGGTTCGCTGATCGGCTCGGGGCTCGGCATTTCCAATCCGCATCTCATCGAGCTTGTGTGCGCGCGCTCGCCGGTGCCGGTGGTGCTCGACGCCGGTATCGGCACCGCCTCCGACGCCACGCTCGCCATGGAGCTCGGCTGCGCCGCGGTGCTGGTCAACACCGCGGTGTCGAAAGCGCGCGATCCGGTGATGATGGCGCACTCAATGCGCGCCGCGGTGGAAGCGGGCCGGCTGTCACGGCTCGCCGGACGTATTGCGAAGCGAACGCACGCCGAGCCGTCGAGCCCGCAATTCGGGCTGGTCGGGACATAAAGCGACCGACGCGCGGATCGCGGGACTTCGCACCGACATTCGCTCAGGACGGCGTACACCACGCGCCCACCGAGCCGCCGTTGTTGCAGCCGCCGTCATTCAACCCGATGCCGGTCAGCGAAAAGCCCTGCGTCTGGTTCAGCCAGAACGCGTACCACTGCAAAGCTTTGTAGTTGCCGCAACCCATGACGTTCGAGCACGGATGTTCGTTGCACATATTCGACCAGGCGGTCTGCATCGTCCATGACGGCGGCATGTAGCGCAGCCGGTAGCCGCCGATCATCTCGCTGGTGCGATCGCAACCTTCGTCGCAATGAACGTAGACCAGGATGGGCTGGGTCGGATCGGGCAGCGGCTGGAGCGGCAAGGTCGACGGATCTTCCAGCCAGCCGCGTAGCGTGGCGACACGCCAGATCAAGGGCTCCAGCAACCACTGATCGAATGTCGCCAGGAGCGTTTTCTGTTTTGCCGGATCAGTCTGGAAATAGCATTGGTCGGTGCCATAGGTGTCCCAAAATTGCATCTGGCCCTGGCTCTGCTGGCCTGGGGGATTGCTGAAGAAGTCGGTTTCGGCGCTCAGGTTGGTCCCTTCGTTCGAATGCTCCAAGTTGACGACGACAAGATAATAGGACGACGGCAACGGCGTCGGCGGCGGATTGGGTACGTTTGCGATCGCGGTCTGCAGGCCGCCGTAGTCGAATATTATTTTCCCGGTATTCGGATCGGTCGTGAGCGCTTTGCCGCCGCGATAGAGGAAATTGTTGCCAACGGTGTCGACGTAGCGAACATTATCAACCGACACGATCAATTCTCCCTCGTCAATAATCCACTCCACGCAATTTCACGCTATGGTGCCGCCGAGACCATGTAAAGTGGTGGCGCTACTGCGGCCGACAACGCAATGTCGCCAGCGCAAGAACCGCGCTAGGATTAGACCGACATGCTTGCGCGCCGCTCCTTTCTCACGCTTGCCGGTCTCGTGGCTTCGTCGGCGATTCCGCGGACGGCGTCGGCCGACACCTATCCGTCGCGCCCGCTGCGCTGGATCGTGCCGTTTCCGGCCGGCGGTAGCACCGATCTCATTGCGCGGTTGCTGGGCGAGTGGCTCGCGGCCCGGCTCGGCCAGCCGGTCATCATCGAGAACAAGCCGGGCGGCGGCACCAATATCGCCGTGCAGGCGGTCGTCAACGCGCCGGCCGACGGCTACACGCTGCTGTTCGCCGTGGCCACCAATGTGATCAACCCGTCGCTCTTCAAATCCTTGCCGTTCGACTTTCAGCGCGACATTGCGCCGGTGGCGGGGCTGGCCGAATTGCCGCTGGTGCTCGACGTCACTCCCACGCTGCCGGCCGACACCGTGCCGGAGTTCATCGCTTACGCCAAAGCCAATCCCGGAAAAATCAATTTTGCCTCGTTCGGCGTGCGCACCATCAGTCAACTTGCCATCGAGCTGTTCAAGATCTCGGCCGGCGTCGACGTGGTGCACGTGCCCTATCAAGGCGGCGCGCCGATGCTGACCGATCTGTTGAGCGGCCGCATCCAGGCCGGCATCGACGCCTTGCCGAATTCGCTGCCGCACATCAAGTCAGGCGGCGTGCGGGCGCTGGCGGTTCTGTCGGCGAAGCGGACGCCGGCGTTGCCGGACGTGCCGACCATGGGCGAGACGATTGCCGGCTTCGAGGTCACGCCCTGGACGGCCGCCGCCGTTCCAAGCGGCACGCCGGCCGAAATCGTCGAGCGGCTCAACCGCGAGATCAATGCCGGTCTCGCCGATCCCGGCCTCAAGGCGCGCATGGCCGAAGTCGGCGGCGTGCCGCTGGTTTACTCGCCCACCGAGTTGCGCGCGCTGATCGCGCGCGATGCGGCGAAGTGGGCGAGGGTGGTGGAGCAAGCTGGGATCAAGCCGGAGTAGACCGCGTCAACGCAAGGCTTTCACCGGCGCTCCGCAGTCGCTTATCCCGCGTCCACAAGCTGGCGCCTTCCGTCAAACGGGTCGCCGCAAGGAGATGTGCATCGACATAGCCAATGCCGCATCCAAAAAGGCGCTCACTCTCGATGAGATTTAATACTTCATCTTGGGATGCCACGGTCGCCTGCGGTAAATCTCGGAGAGAACTTAGAACTTCATGACGCCGCGGCAGATGGCCGAGCGCGATTTCACCGATGATAAAAGGATGGCCCAAAACTTGTTCTGCAAGAAGCAGTTGGGCAAGCGTTTTGTCACGCGCCCGCAGGTGATCGATCCATACCGATGTGTCGACCAGAATCACTTCGGCGTCCGTCTTCGCCGCGGCAACGTAAGATTGGGCGCACTGCCTCCAAGCCGTGCCAACCGCCGCGCCGCCTCCCGCTCGATAAGCGCTCTCAGCGCCTCTCGAACCAGAACCGACTTTTCTTTCAGGCCTGTATAGGCCTGGGCTTGGGCTACGAGCTCATCATCCAGCGCCAAAGTCGTCCGCATTTGCAATCTCCAAGCTAGGCACGAATTTATCATCGTTTGATGTCGAATTCAATGCCTCGTCGTGGGGCAGCGTGCCGGAGCTGTATTTCATGTCGACGCGCGCGACGCCGCCAAATGGGCAAGCGTGGTGGAGTGGGCGGGGATCAAGCCCGAGTAAATGTAGCAATAGGACGACGTAGGTCAAAACTCGTAAGTCTTGATCTTCAGATGCTCAAGCTCGTCCATGTACTCGCGCAAAGTTATCATTCCCATGCACGGCATGGCGCCGGTGCGGACAAGCGTTCCGGCAATGATCTTGCGGGCCAGAACAACCGCCGGAACCGTTGGAATATAAGGGCCGTCGCCGTCGCGGGCGACGATGAACCATTGCAGCGTGACCTGCCGGCCGGATCCGTCGCTACCTTCAAGGATGACGTGCATGCCGCCGTCGGCGGAGCCTAACCGGTCGAACCAATTGCTCGCTTTGAGCAGCGCCGCGGCGTGCGTGGACAGGTCGATCGGAATTCCGAGACGCACGCCCCAGGACAACAACCACATGCCGAAATGGATCGCAGAAATTTCCATGCCGGCGGAGAAACGTATTCGCTTGATGCCAAATCTTGCCGGCAAAAGATCGAGATCGGGAACGTCGCAATTGGCCATCCATCTGTTGCCGATCTCGGGATAAGCTTGCAGGTATAAATCCTGCCAGCCGTAGCGCGTTGCATATCCGGCGCATGGTTTCAGTTTTTTGCCGGCATAACCCAAGATAGCTTCCGTGGTCGCAAGCCCCGCGCTCGGCTTTCTGGCCGGGCGCGATGCCGAATGTGAGCGAATCGATTTCAGGCAAACGCAGTGTCGAGTTTTCGATCACCGCGCAGGTCAGCGCCGGGACCGTGCTGGCGCCGCTGATCACGGCGACATTTTGCTTTTTGGCTGCGGCATCGAGTGTCGTGATGCCGGTGACGAAATCGCGTCCGTCGGCAAGGTCGATGTAGTGGACGGCGCCGGCAATGCAGGTTTCGGCAATGCCGTAGTCGCTGTTCTGGAACGGACCGCAGGTATTGATGACGACGCGTGGCTTCAACAACGCCAGGTGTCGGGCAAGGTCCGATTTGGCGTCGAACGCCGCATGCTCCGCGAGGTGCGGCGGCAGGGTCTTGGCCGTCGCCTCGGCTTTGGCTGCGTCGCGGCCGGCAATGACGACAGCGACGCCCTTGCGGGTCAGCAAACCGGCGATCCGCTTGCCAAAATTGCCATAGCCGCCAAGGATGAGCGCCGTCATTGAGCGCCTTCGATTCGGTGCGTCTTGAGCGGACGAATAACGCAATGGACTACATCGTCGTCAAATGGGTTCATATTCTGAGCTCGACGATCTTGTTCGGCACTGGAATAGGCAGCGCCTTCTATCTGTTCATGGCCAACCGCGAAAAGAATATCGCGGGCATTCATTTTGCCGCGGTCCACGTCGTCATCGCCGATTGGCTATTCACGGCGCCCGCTATCATAATTCAGTTCGCCACCGGCATGTGGCTTCTCCATCTCACCGGATACTCGCTGTCGGATGGCTGGGTGCGATGGGGCATAGTGCTGTACGTCTTCGCCGGTCTGTGTTGGCTTCCGGTGGTGTGGATGCAAATCAAGATGCGCGATATGGCGAAAGTCGCGTTGGAAACCGGAGCGGCGTTGCCGCAAACCTATTGGCGGCTGGACCGATGGTGGATCATCGCCGGCTCGCTCGCGTTTCCGGCTGTTGTCGTTATTTTCTACCTCATGGTCGCCAAGCCCTAGGTCGCATGTCGCGCACCAGCGGCATCACCTTGGTGCCGTAAAGCTCGATGCTGCGCATCAGCTTGTCGTGCGGCAGCGTGCCTGAGCTGTATTTCATGTCGAAGCGCGCGATGCCGAGCGCCTTCGCGGTCGCGGCGATCCGGCGCGCTACCGTCTCCGGCGCGCCGACATAGAGCGAGCCGCCGTCGGCTTCCTGGTCGAAATGCGCCCGTGTCACCGGCGGCCAGCCGCGCTCGGCACCGATGCGGTCGCGCATACCTTTGTGGTGCGGCCAAAGCTCTTCGCGTGCTTGCGCATCGGTATCCGCGACATAGCCGTGCGAGTGCAGGCCGATGGGTTTTACCGGCCGGCCGAGCTGCGCATAGGCGCGCTTATAAAGGTCTACGAAAGGCATGAAACGCTTAGGTTCTCCGCCGATAATGGCTAGCATTAACGGCAGGTCATAACGCGCGGCACGGACAACGGATTCCGGGCTGCCGCCGACGCCGATCCAGGTTTTGAGCGGCGGCTTTTCCAGCGGCGGAAAAACCCGCTGATTGGCGAGCGGCGGCCGCATCTTGCCCTGCCAGGTCACCGGCTCCTGTTTGAGGAGCGCAGCGAACAGATCGAGCTTTTCCTCGAACAGCGCCTCGTATTGGGCGAGATCAAAGCCGAACAACGGAAACGACTCGGTGAACGAGCCGCGCCCCAGCGTCACCTCGGCGCGTCCGTTCGAGGCGGCGTCGACGGTGGCGAAACGCTCGAACACGCGAATGGGATCGTCGGATGAGAGCACCGTCACCGCCGAGCCGAGCAGGATCCGCTGGGTGCGCCCGGCGATTGCCCCGAGCACGACCTCGGGCGCCGAGATGGCGAAATCCGGACGATGGTGCTCGCCGACGCCGAAGGCTTCGATCCCGAGCCGGTCGGCCAGCACCGCTTGCTCGATCACCTCGCGGATGACTTGGGCGTGGCTGTTAAGCCGGCCATCGGGGCCGGCGGTGATGTCGCCGAATGTATCGAGCCCGAATTCCATGGGTGTGCAGCAACCAGTATGTTCTCAGAAATCAGGGTCGTCGCCGACGCGCTCAGCGCTGCTTTGCAGCCGCATCGGACCCCATTGTCGAATGCGAGAGTTCAGCGGTCCTGCCGAAAAGCAAACGAGGCGCCGCCATCAGCGACGCCTCGCGCGCGACTTCAGTCCGATGAACCGGTCAGGCCGGGCAGACGGATAAGCCCGAGCAATAGGCCAGCGTGTATGCGGCCTTCTCGCTTCCGGCCGCAGCCTCCAGGGCCTCGTCGGAGACTTCATAGGCGGCAAGCTCTTCAATCTGGTCGAATCCGATCGCAGCGTCGTTCATGATAGTCATCCTTTTGTTCGCTAGTGGCGTCGGCAAATAGGAGGAGAATTTGCGATAACGCCCCCCAATGGAACCCATATAATCATCGGCTGCGACTGGTGTAAAGTCTAGGCAATGATACCGCAGGTAACTGAATTACCGAGCTAATTCGTGCTGGAGAGAGCAATCGGATGGACGCATTTTACGAGCGGCTCGCGGTTCGGGCCGCAACACTGGACGAAGTCCTATCCGACGATTTCGAACCGTTGCCCGGGCAGAAGGGTGACGCCGATTTGGCTGCGCGGCGGCTTGCCGCATGGTGCCGTTCATGCGCCAGCGGCGACTGGTCGCTGTTCGGCCGGCGGCTCGATCGCGACGGCATGGCGTTCGCTCCGGTGCTGGCGCGACTCGCTGCCGTTCGCCGCGCTTCTAAAACTCCGCCGTCCTGGATCGAGGACGCAGTCTGGGTCGAAGCGGCTTTGCAAGACACAGGCGGCAATGCAGCGCCACTGACGGTTTCTGACAAAACCGATCCTTGTGCGTTCGAACAGCTTTTCACATCATTGGCCGCGCAGGCCGACACGCGGCTTTGGTCGGGTCTCGATGCCCGCGTCGGCGACAATTTGAACGAAGCCGCGCGCGCGTCGTTGCGCCTGGCACTGCTTCGCGAACTCTCGAGCCTCGGCACGGCGGCGCTCTACGAGCGTTTCGCCAAGGCGCGCAATGCCGGTTCGCCGCAACACGATGCAGCGAGTCCGGCGCAGCACAACGGCA
>DATHHM010000233.1:0-19788 GCA_035317145.1 Xanthobacteraceae bacterium
AAGTTTTTCACGGCGCGCCATCTCGGTGACTTGTTGAAACATGCTCTGGCTCGCGTTCGAGCGCGGCAGGTTCTCCGGCAGCGGGCCGTCGAACGGATACGGCGCCAGATCGACATTGCCGAGCACCATCGACAGGACTTCGCGCGCCACGATCGGATGAATGAGCGCGTTGAGTTTTTCGTAGTTCTCCTCGGCCTCGGCATCGGTGCGGCCGATGACGCAGCTTAAGCCCGGCATGATCTTCATTTCGTCGGGCGAACGTCCGTACGCGGCGAGCCGGCCTTTCAGCGATGCATAAAAGCCTTGCGCCGCTTCGAGCGTCAGCGGCGCGCAAAAAATTACTTCAGCGAATTCCGCGGCGACCGCGATCATGTCGTCGGAGCCGCCGGCCTGCACGATCACCGGATGGCCCTGCGGCGAGCGCGGGATGTTGAGCGCGCCAAGCACGGAAAAATGCTCGCCGCGGTGGTTGAGGTTATGAAGTTTTTCGGGATGGAAGAACTGACCGGTCTCCTTGTTGCGCACGAAGGCATCGTCGTCCCAGGTGTCCCACAGGCCAATGACGACGCGGGCGAATTCGCGCGCCCGGTCGTAGCGCTCGCCGTGCTCGTAGTGTTTTTCGCGGCTGAAATTGCGCGCTTCGTTCTCCTGGCCGGAGGTGACGAGATTCCAGCCCGCGCGGCCGCCGCTCAAATGATCGAGTGAGGCGAATTTGCGCGCGACATGAAACGGCTCGTTGTAGCTGGTCGAGGCGGTGGCCACGAGGCCGATATGCGTGGTGTGGGTGGCGAGCGCCGACAGCAGCGTCAGCGGCTCGAAATTGGCGATATATTGCGCCGAGCGGCTCAGCGCCTCCATATGGGCCTGCCGCACGCCGAGATTGTCGGCCAAAAACACCATGTCGAATTTGCCGCGCTCCGCCGTGCGGGTGATTTCGAGATAGTGCGCAAAATTGATACCGGCGTCGGCCTGCGCGCGCGGATGCCGCCACGATGCCACATGATGGCCGGTCGGATTGAAGAAGGCGCCAAGCCGCATCTGGCCTTTGCCGCTCATCCTCCGATCGTCCTATATGGGTTCGCGTTGCGTTACTGCGCGCGCGTATTGTTCAAAAGCGGAATGTCGCTCACCGCCTTCGGCTCCGGCAGCGACTGCAGATAGGCATAGATATCGCCGAGGTCGTCGTCGGACAGCACCGGTGCACGGTATGGCGGCATCTGGCCGTTGGTCGTGCGCACGAAAGACACGAACGCATCGAGCGGCAGTTGCGTGCGCGCGATCACCTTGCCGTTGCTGGTCGCGACCGAGCCTTGGCCGTTGTAATCGTGGCATTGCCAGCAGCCGTTCTTGACAAAGGCTGTCTTGCCCTTTTCCGCTGAAGCGGCGAGCGCACTGCCCTGCCCGCCGATGCAAGCCATCAACGCGACAACGGCTACCGCCGAAACTTGAACAAAACGCATCGACATTCTCCTCAGCGCGGCTGCGTGATCACGTTGACCAGCGCCGGCTGGCCGGATTTGACCACGGCGACCGCTTCCTTGATCGCCGGTCCGAGATCGGCCGGATCGGTGATCGGCCCCTTGGCCCACCAGCCCATGGACTTCGCCAGGTCGTGATACTGGATGTCCGGATTCATGATGCTGGTGCCGACGGGTCCAAGATCGTTGCCGATCGTGGCGACCCGGTTGCGGAAATTCGACAGTCGCTGCACGTGCATCACCTCCTGGTGATAGCCGCGATTGTTGTGCATCACCGCGAGCAGCGGGATCTTGTGTCGCGCCGCGGTCCACATCACGCCCGGCGCATACATCAGGTCGCCGTCGGATTGGATCGAGACCGAGAAGCGGCCCTGGTCGCGGTTGCCCAGCGCGGCGCCGACCGAAGCCGGCAAGCCGTAGCCGACGCCATAACCGCCGGACCAGCCGAGCCACTGGTGATGCTTCTCCATCGGCCACAGCCGGTTCGCCCAGTTGCTGGTATTGCCGGACGTCGAAACCAGCGACCAGTCGAGATCCTTGATCTGCGCGTAGGTCTCCATGACGAGACGCGCGGTGTTGATCGGGCTCGCATCCCAGGCGATGGCGGCGGCCTGTTTGGTAGCGTCGAGCCCCTTGGCGTGAGCGGCGCGGATGGCGTCGCCGCGCTTGGTCATCGCATCCTTGCGGTCGCCGGAGATCGCCGACTTCACCGCTTCGATCAGCGCCGGCAGCGTCGCCTCGGCATCGCCCGGCATCGACACGTCGATGCTCTGGAAGCGCTGGAAATCCTGATAGTTCGACTTGGTGAGCAATTCAGTCGAGCTGATGCTGATCAGTTTTGTGCCCGGCTTGATTTTGGTGGTGTTGCGGCCGATGCCGTCGTCGCCGTTGTCGATAAAGCCGTTCACCGTGTTCCAGTAATCCGACAGCTCCAAGCCGATGATGACGTCGGCCGGGCCGATCACGGTCGCCGGACGGCTGAGCGGATGGGTGTTCGGAAAATTCATCCGGTTGCCCTGATCGACCACCGGCGCCTGCAATAGCTCGGCAAGCTCGACGAGACGCTTGAGGCCCTCGGGCGTACGCGCCATGCGGTCGACCACAATGACCGGCCGCTCGGCGTTGACGAGCAGTCGCGCGGCTTCCTTCACCGCGCCGGAATCGCCTTGCGGCGGGCCGCTGGCGAAGAATTTTGGAATGTAGAGTTTTTCGCCGTCCTCATGGATCGGTTCGGTCTGCAAGCCGCCGTCGAGCGACATCGCCACCGGGCCATAAGGCGGCGTGGTGGCGATCTTGTACATGCGCACGAAAGACTGCGCGAAATGCTGCGGCGACACCGGGGTGTCGTCCCACTTGGTATAGTCGCGCACGATGGCGTTGATGTCTTGGGCCGAGTGGAAGGTCGGCACGCCGGGCGCGCGTTTTGCCGCGTCGAGATCATTGCCGCCCACGATCAGCACGGGCACGCGGTCGCACCAGGCGTTGTAGACCGCCATGGCGGCGTGCTGCAGCCCGACCACGCCGTGGACCAGCGTCATGAGCGGCTTGCCGGTCGCCTTGAAATAGCCGTGGCACATCGCGACGCCGGATTCCTCGTGCATGCAGGTGAGGAATTCCGGCATCGTGTTCTTGCCGTAGTTGATCAGCGACTCGTGGATGCCGCGATAGCTCGAGGCCGGATTGGCCGGTAGATATTTGATGTCGAGCGTCTTGATCACATCGACCATGAAGTCGGAACCGGGCGTGCCGTTGTCGCGCGACGGCAACGGCGCCGCGCCGGTCTCGGCGGCGGCGACATGGGCATTCGGCGGCAGCGCCGACGGCAGCCTTTGTTGCGGCTCCGCCGCGGGGGCGGCTTTGGCGGTATTGACGGCGCCGCTGGCACCGGCGACGGCGGCCGCGGTGAGGAACTTTCGGCGGTTGAGCTTCAGGCTTGCATCTTTTTTGGGCATCGGCGTCTCCCCTTGGCGTCGTTGGTTGTCGCGCCGTGCGCTCACGGCGGCGAAGCAATTGCGTTTGAAACTACCATAACGGCAACGATGCGGTATTGCACGGGTCATGCAGGTGGCATGCGCCCGGCGCCGGCCGGTCCGGCTTCTGCGCATCAGGCCGGGCGACCTCGCGGCAGCGCCGTCGAAACCGACAGTTAACAAATTTCAACCAATGATGCCCGCTCCCGTCACGTTGGCGCTTTGGATCCGGGAAATGGCCGCGACACCGGCGCAAGCATCCACCATTGCCGCGACAGCCGAGGCCGAAGCGTCCAGCGCCGAGGATCGCGCGCCGCTTTGCTTTGTCGTCGATACCGACGCCAGCATCCGGCATTTTCTGTCGCTGGTCCTGCACGGCGCCGGCATCGATACCGAAGAGCTGCCCGACG
This sequence comes from Xanthobacteraceae bacterium, assembly GCA_035317145.1. Taxonomy (GTDB): domain Bacteria; phylum Pseudomonadota; class Alphaproteobacteria; order Rhizobiales; family Xanthobacteraceae; genus BOG-931. Next base: position 3,859 of record DATHHM010000233.1, read on the forward strand.
GCCAGGCGGTGCGGCCGGCGCTGACCCAGCGCCAGCCGAAACTCGTCTTCCTCAACATCGCGCTCGAATCGGCCGACGCCATCGAGTGCATCCTTGCGCTCTCGCGCGCCGCTTATACCGGCGCCGTACAGCTCATGAGCAACCGCGGCTCGGCCGTGCTTGCCCACGTCAAGAGCATCGGCGAGCAGCATCATCTGCGCATGCTGCCGGTTCTCAAGAAGCCATTCGAAACCAGCGTGGTCCTCAAAGTCTTGCAGGAGCTGCGGATCGGCGAGCCGCCGGCGGTCGCCGGCCGCGTCGATCTGCGCGACGCATTGCGCAACCGCTGGATCGAGTTCTGGTATCAGCCGAAAATCGACCTGCGCAAAAAACAGCTCATCGGCGTCGAAGCCTATTCCCGCGCGAGGCATCCGCAGAACGGCGTGCTCGAGCCGAGCGCGTTCATGCCCGGCGCCAGCGAGGGCGACCTGGTCACGCTCTCCGAACTGGCGCTCGATCAGGCGCTCAAGGCGAGCCTGAATTTCTGCAAGCTCGGCGTCAATCTGCGGCCCGCGGTCAACATCCCGATCGCCGCGCTGGTCAAGGTGCCGGTGGCCGACATCGTGCAAAGCCACCGCGAAAAATTCGAAAAATGGCCAGGCCTCATCATCGACGTCGCCGAAGAGCAGATCGTCTCCGATCTGCCGCTCGCCAGCGACATCACCAAGAAGCTCCAGCATCTCGACGTCAGTCTCGCGATCGACAATTTCGGCCGCGGCTATTCCTCGTTTGCGCGGCTCAAGGAGCTGCCGTTCGCCGAGCTCAAGCTCGACCGCGCGTTCGTCACCGATTGCGGCAGCGACAAGGTCAACGCGCCGCTGTGCAAGACCGTCATCGACCTGGCGCACAATTTCGGCAGCATCGCCGTCGCCGTCGGCATCGAGAAGGCGTCTGATGCATTGGCGCTGGTCAGCATGGGCTGCGACTACGGCCAGGGTTTTTTGCTCGGCCAGCCGATGCCCGAGGAGCGTTTCATTTCGCTCCTCAAGCAGCGCGCCAATCCGCCGGCGCGACCGGGCGCAGGCAAAGCGCCGGCGGCGCAGGTACGGCGCGCCTAAGCACACGGCGTCGATTCTCGTGCCCTGGGCGTCCGCGATCCGCCATCCGATGCCGGCTGCAGTTGCATGTACCCTCGAATTTTTTGCGGAATCTGATAGAGTGAGCCTATGCCAAAGCCCGTGAAGAAGACCGCCAAGGCCAAGAAAAGGACCAAACCTAAGAAGGCCGCTAAGCCGAAGACCCTGACATTGGGCTTGGTCGGTTTCGCCAAGATCAGCGCGGTCGAAGGTATAGCTCTCCGCCCCTCGACCAAGAAAATGTTCACCGATTTTGACCGCCGGGGATTGAGCCCGGCCGAGCGGCGCCGCGAGATTTTCGAGAAACACGCCAAGAAAGCGTGACGCACAATGTACGACGCGGTCTCCGACTCCTATTGCTATCCCGGAACGACCGTCCTCAAGAATCGTGCGAACCTGCGCACCCAGTCGGACCTGGATTTCTTCGAGGAGGAGGCGACCGCGCAACGGTTCACCGAGCCCTTACCTGCTGGAAAATTCGATGTCGGCCACTTGCGCGCCATTCACCGGCACCTATTCCAGGACGTGTACACCTGGGCCGGGGCGCCGCGGACCGTGTGGATCTCGAAGGGTGGAAACCCTTTCTGCCACCCCGACAATATAAACCGTGAGTTGGAGCGGCTCTTCGCAGACCTAGCCAGGCAAAAGAATCTCTCCGGCCTGGACGCGAAGGCTTTCGCTGAAAAGGCGGCCCACTTTCTTGCCGATCTGAACGCCATCCATCCGTTCCGCGAAGGCAACGGCCGGACCCAGTTGGCCTTTATGACGGCGCTTGCCGAGCAGGCCGGGCATCGTTTTGCTCTGGAACGGATTGATCCCAATGCCATGCTCGACGCGACTATTGAGAGTTTTGGGGGCAGCGAGAAACCGCTGGCCACGTTGATCCGAGGACTCATCGAGCAAGCGTAGCGTCAACGAAGACCGCGAGTCAGCCGTGGGCACGCTTCTCCGTTGTCGCGGCGGATCAGTGCGTCCAGGGCGTGCGGCGGCTATAGGCGAAATTGTCCGAATATGAGATGCGTGCCCGCTTGCCCGGCGTGCTCTCAAACACCTGATAGGCGATGCCGTGACGCTCGCAATAGGCGATCGCCTCGTCCTTGGTCTCGAACTGGAGCCGCAGCTGCTGCTTCATGTCGCCCGATGAGGTCCAGCCCATCAGCGGCTCGACCATGCGCGGCGCTTCGGGCTCATAATCGAGCACCCACTCTTTGGTTTTGGCGGTCCCCGACTGCATCGCCGTGCGGGCCGGTTTGTAGATGCGCGCGGTCATCGTATCGCAACCATGAACAAAATTCCTAAGTGGTCGGGGCAGCAGGATTTGAACCTGCGACCTGCAGTACCCAAAACTGCCGCGCTACCAGGCTGCGCTATACCCCGCCGGTCGCGGCTTTTGGATACATGGTTCGCCCCTGCAAGCCAAGCAGCCTGCCAACCCTGCGCCCGATCAGTGGCCTTTGCCGAAGATCGAGCCGACGACCTTGTCGCCCGCCTTGATGCCGAGCTGGCGCGCCGTCCCGGCGATCACTTCGAGCACCGCGCGCACCGGGGCGCCGGACGGAATCAGGCGATCCGATTCCGGCTTGGCGCTCTCTTCGATGCGCATGATCCGGCCGTCGCCGCGAATGAAAATCATATCCAGCGAGATGTAGGTATTGTGCATCCAGAACGCGACCGGCTGGTCATGCTGGAAGTCGAACAGCATGCCTTGGCCTTCCGGCAGCTCCTTGCGGAACATCAGGCCGCGTTCGCGGTCGGCGTCATCGACCGCAAGCTCGACGGTGAAGGCGTGGACGCCGGAGGCGCTGACGATCTCAAGAGTATCCTGTGCGGCGGCTTGCGCCGGCGCCAGCAGGGCGAGAAGGACATAAAAGCTGGCAAGCAATCCGGCGGCGAAACGCAACGCCGGCGTCCAGGCCGATGCAAGGCGAAAGAAGCGTGCCTTCAAGAGGGCGCGTGCTGCTAGTGGGAGATTAGGCCGCCGCCGCCCTCGGGGCGAACTTCGGCCGCCATCATGCCCTTCGGGCCCGGTCCGTAGCGTACCAGGACGAACTGGCCGGGGCGCAGTTCGGTCAGGCCGAACCGCCGCAGCGTTTCCATGTGGACGAAGATGTCCGGCGTCCCCTCGCCCCGCGTCAGGAAGCCGAAGCCACGCAACCGATTGAACCATTTGACCTGTGCCCGTTCGAGACCGCTCGTCGGCGCCACAGTAACATGGGTGCGCGGCGGCGGCATCTGGGCCGGATGGATCGCCGTCGATTCGTCCATGGAGATGACGCGGAAGGCTTGCAGGCCCTTCGGCCGCGGCAGCACCTCGCAGACCACGCGGGCGCCCTCATAAGCGGTCTGGTAGCCGTCGCGGCGCAGGCAGGTTACGTGCAGCAGCACGTCGGCCATGCCGTTGTCCGGAATGATGAAGCCATAACCCTTGGCGACATCGAACCACTTGATGACGCCGGACACTTCAATGACGTTCGCTGCCGACTCGTCATTGAGGTCAACGTCGGGTTCGAGTCCCGGGTTAGATAATTTTTGTTCGATCCCGTCCGACGTCATGACGCCGAGGCCGCCGCTTCTGTGCTGGCGCCCGACGCGGGCGCATCACGAATCTCTTGAATCGAAGATAACACTCGCCATCAAGGGGAAAAGGACAAAAATGCAACAGTGGAATAAAAGCGTCACAGCCTGTGTAAAAGTATCTTCAATGCACGATGAAGGACTCCAGCACCGTGCCGATGTCCTGACGCACCACGAGGTCGGCAATGTCGTCGAACTCGGTCGCCTCGCGGTTGATGATCACAAGCTGCGCGCCGTTGCGCTTCGCCAGCAGCGGAAACCCGGCCGCCGGCCAGACCAGGAGCGACGAGCCGATCGCCAGAAACAAATCGCAATGAAGCGTAAGGTCTTGGGCGCGCTGCATTGCGGCATCGGGCATGGCCTGACCGAACGATACGGTCGCGGTCTTGATGTAGCCGCCGCAACCGCAGTCCGGCGCACAGCCGTTCGCTGCATCCATGCGTTGCCGCACCCAGGCAAGCTCATAGCGCGCGTTGCAGTCGAGGCATGAAGCGTAAGTCGTATTGCCGTGCAGCTCGACCACGTGTTGCGGGGAAAACCCTGACGCCTGATGCAGGTTGTCGATGTTCTGGGTGATGACGGCGGGAACCTTGCCGGCGCGATGGAGGCTTGCCAGCGCCCGGTGTCCCCGCCCCGGCCGGGCATCGCCGAACTGGTCGGCCATGGCAAAGCGCCGCCGCCAGGATTCGTTGCGCGCCTCCTGGCTCGCCAGGAACTCGTCGTATGGGATCGGCTTGTTCTTGGTCCAAAGGCCCCCCGGCGAGCGGAAATCGGGGATGCCGCATTCGGTCGAAATGCCGGCCCCCGTAAATGGGACAATGATCCCAGCCCTGTGGATCAAGTCCTGGAGGTGGGACTTGGCGGTGTCGAGATCGGGTGCGATCATGCGGCCTGACCCTTCAACGCATTGTCATATAGTCTTGCCCGAACCAGCGGAGGTCCGACGATGAGGTATCTGCACACAATGCTGCGCGTGCGCAATCTCGACGCAGCGCTCGATTTCTACTGCAACAAGCTCGGACTGACCGAGGTGCGCCGCCGGGTCGACGACAAGAACAGGTACACGCTGGTGTTCCTGGCGGCCTCCGCCGACGGCGACCTGGTCGCCAAAGGCCCCGGCACCCGCCAGGCGCCGACGGTCGAGCTGACTTACAACTGGGACAGCGAGGATAACGGCGAAGCGCGCTATTTCGGTCACCTCGCCTATGAGGTCGACGACATCTATGCGCTCTGCGACCGGCTGATGAAGGCCGGCGTCACCATCAATCGGCCGCCGCGCGACGGCATGATGGCGTTCGTGCGCTCGCCCGACAAGCACTCCATCGAGCTTTTGCAGAAAGGCGACGCGCTGCCGCCGCAGGAGCCGTGGACCTCGATGCCCAATACCGGGAAATGGTGACGACACGCGTCAGTCCCGGCCATGACCGCCAAAGGATTGCAAAGGGACCGCTTGCTTGCCGGTCAAAGCAAACCTCTTTATATGTCCGGCGCATTCATTGTCGCGCACTTAATCGCGCTTCATCCGCGCCCTTCGTCTAGCGGTCCAGGACACCGCCCTTTCACGGCGGTAACAGGGGTTCGAGTCCCCTAGGGCGCGCCAATGAACTCTGCCCAAACATTCAAGGACTAGAGGACGGCTCCGTGGGCCTGGCCTATGAAACAATTCTGCACCTGATCGCGCTGCGCCGCTCCGGCCGCCTGCCGGACCGCGCGCGCGTGGTCGAGATCGGCGCGCAGCAATTGTCCAACTCGTTCCTGCGCGCCGACGCGCCGTTGGCCGAGCTTTACGGACTGTTCGGCCGCAAGCCGGTCGATCTCGGCGCAACCCAGGAGACCACGACCGTCGACGGCGTCGAGCGCCAGGCGGAATCGGCGCCGGCCTCGCAGCCGTTCTGGGAAGCCTTGGGCTTTTCCTACAATGCGGTGGAATATGGCGGCCACCGCGGCGTGACCTCGCTCGATCTCAATCGCGACCGCGTGCCTTACCGGTTGCGATCGTCATTCGATCTGGTCGTCAATGCCGGCACCACCGAACACGTCGTCAATCAGGACAACGCGTTCCGGGTGATGCACGATCTCACCAAGGTCGGCGGCGTGATGATGCACGAAGTGCCGGCCGGCGGCATGCTGACCCACGGCGTCGTCAGCTATAATCCGCAATTCTTCTGGCTGTTGTGCCGCGACAACAATTACGAAGTGATCGACCTCACAGTGTCGCACGCCGCCGACGCGCCGATCAGCAACGACGTGGTGGCGAGCAACGCGAAATACGGCCGTTCGCTCAACCCGATCCAATCCCAGCTCACCGTGCCGATTTTTCTCGTCACCGCGATTTTGCAAAAAAACAGCCGGAAGGCCTTCGTGACGCCGCTCGATGTTCCCGCCGAGGCGTTGCGGCGGTGAATGAAAGTGCTACCGCCGGGTCGCCGGCGATAGCACTTCCTTCGATCGGTCAGCCAGAGACTACAGACCGCCATTGTTCATGATCTGCTGCGTCTCCGCCGCATCGTCGGCGGCGGTTTGCGCGGCCGCCGCGGCCATCGACGCCGTCATGGCACTGGTGTCGTTCATCTGCTGAAGGGACTGCGCCTCCGCTTGCGCGTCGAGCGATTGCTGAACGGAGTTGTCCGGCGGCGACGAGGTATCGTAGCTCGGCGGGTCGTAAGGCTCGTAGGTGCCGCCGCTGGAACCGCGCGTGGTGCGGATCTTGCCGGCATACTGCGCCACATGGGGCGCCACCAACGGGCTCGCCAGCAGGCTCGAGACGATCTGCGCCACATCGACCGGCGGCCGCGCCACGGCGTAGCGGGCTACCGGGTAGCGATTGCGCGCCGCGACGTGCACGGCGGTATGGGACGGTGCGGCCGCCCCGGTCTTCGTGTAGGTGTCGGCCGCCATGGCGCCGTTGCCGGCGAACGTGAGCGAAGCGACGATCAGTGCGGAGGTGATGAGCGGTCTCATGGCATGCTCCTGTTTTCAGAATGAAGCTTTAGGAGAAACCCGAACGCCGATTCCAATAATAAGCATCCCGCATTGAGGGCCGGTGGCCGGAAAATTAAATAAAATCCATGCCGCGCTGCGGCACTAAAATTCGCGGCGAATATTCGGCAATATGCAGCGCAGCAATTTTCAAATCAGTCGCCACGATGCAGTGATCACGGAAATGCCACTGTGTCGGTCACGTGGCTGCCACAGAGGGAGCCTAGCGTCCCGATCGGGCAGAGGGGGTGATTCAGGGAGGAGGACTCATGGCTCTTTATGCCGAGGCCACGCTAGCCACGCGGCTTGTCACCTACGACAAGAACACTTGCCCGCAATGCCAGGCTTGGCTGCTCGCTCCCGACTGGTCCGAATATCTCAACGAGCGCTGCGTGCGCCATACCTGGTCGTGCGAAGCCTGCAGCTACGAGTTCGAAACCACGGTATTTTTCGCCGCGGCCGAAGCGGTACCCGCATAGGCGTGGCGCTGGCCGCAAAAATCCTCGATCACGGCGCCGTCCGCGCTCAAATAACTCGGTCCGATCGGCGACTTGCCGTAGCCGCCGGGGATATCGAGCACGTAGCTCGGCTGACAAAGTCCGGAATAGCGGCCGTGCAGCGCGCGCATCAGCGCTTGGCCTTCCGCGATCGTCGTGCGCAGATGCGCGGTGCCGGGCGCCAGATCGGCGTGGTGCAGGTAATAGGGTTTGATCCGGCATTCGACCAGCGCGCGCATCAAAACACCGAGCGTCTCGGAGTCATCGTTGACGCCGCGCAGCAGCACCGATTGCGATAACATCGGGATGCCGGCATCGATCAAGCGCGCGCAGGCGGCGCGGACTTGTGCGGTGAGCTCGCGCGGATGATTGGCGTGCAGCACCACGAAGGTCGCCTTGGCGGTGCGCAACGCGCGCACCAAGGCCGGCGTCACCCGCTCCGGCGCCGCGACCGGCATGCGGGTGTGCACGCGGATCACTTTGACATGGGCGATGGCGGCAAGCCGCGTCGCCACGTCTTTCAACCGGCGCGCCGAGAGCACCAGCGGATCGCCGCCGGTTAAAATGACTTCCCAGATTTCCGGATGGTTTTCGACATAAGCGAGCGCCTTGTCGAGCGCCGCCGACGCAAGCCCGCCCCGCCCCGGCCCGACCATTTCGCGGCGGAAGCAGAACCGGCAATAGACGGCGCAGGCATTGACCAGCTTGAGCAGCACCCGGTCCGGGTAGCGGTGCACGATGCCCTCGACCGGGCTGTGCGCATCGTCGCCGATCGGATCGTGGCTTTCCTCCGGCGCCATTTGTAGCTCGCGCGCATCGGGTACGAATTGCCGCGCGATCGGATCGTGCGGATCCGATGGATCGATCAAGTCGACGAGCGCCGGCGTGATCGCGACGGCGTAGCGTGCCGCCACCTGCTCCAGCGACGCAAAGCGATCGCGTCCCACAAGTTGCGCACCGGCAAGATCGGATGGCATGCGCAGGGTTTTTCGGGCGATAGCGCTCATGGATGGCCTCGATTCAAGGGAATTGGGCCCCTTATGCTTGATGCGGCGCCCTGCAAGCAAGACAGCCTTTGCAAGCAAAGCATGGCCCGCAGGCTTTGGCGCTGTTGCGCGGATCGCGGCTTCGGTGTTCGGTGAACCGCTCGTGCGGCCGAAAATGAGGGTGAAAATGAAAAACTATATGGACGGCGGGGAAGCGATCCTGGAAGCGTTCCGCAAGCTCAAGATCGACTACATTTTGTCGTCGCCGGGATCGGAATGGTCGCCGGTCTGGGAAGCGCTGGTCCGGCAAAAGACCGGCAACCGCGCCGGCCCGGCCTATATCGACTGCTGGCACGAGACCCTCGCCGTCAACATGGCGACCGGCTACACGCTGATGACCGGCCGGCCGCAGGCCGTGCTGGTCCATGCCGGCGTCGGCCTCCTGCAAGGCTCGATGGGCGTGCACGGCGCGCTGCAATCGGAAGTCCCGATGATCGTGATGTCGGGCGAGTCCAATACGCTGGGCGAGGATCCGTCGCTGCCGATCGAGCAGCAATGGTACGGCGGCTTGAGCGTCGGCGGCATCGAGCGCTTCGTCGAGAACATCACCAAGCAGGCGCGGCCGGTGACGAGCCCGTTCACGCTCCACGAACAGGTGATCCGCGCCGGCGAGATGGCGCAGCGCACGCCCAAGGGCCCGATGTATCTCAACGTCGCGCTCGAGCACATGCTCCATGATTGGACGCCGCCGGAGAACGACCGCGAGGTGCCGTTTGCGCCGCGCGTCGAACCCCATATCAGCGAAGTGGAAAAGGTCGCTGGCCTTCTGCTCGCGGCCAAAAATCCAATCATCGTCGCCGAGCAATCCGGCCGCGATCCGGCGGCGTTCAAGGCGCTGGTCGAGCTTGCCGACCTTCTGGCAATCCCGGCGATGTGGGGCCGCGTCGCCAATTTTGCCAATTTCCCGACCGATCATCCGCTCTATCTCGGGGTGGCCACTTACGAGCATCTCAAGGACGCCGATCTCATTCTGCTCGTCGGCGGCCGCGCGCCCTGGTATCCACCGCACACCAAGCCGACCAAGGGCAAGATCGTCTCGATCAACGAGAACCAGTTCAAAGGCCACATGATCTATCAGCAGCTGCACGCCGATGCCTATCTGGAAGGCGACATCGCCGCCGCGCTGCAGGCGCTGACCAAATCCGCACGCGCATCGAAGATCGACGCCGAGGCCGTGAAGAAGCGCCGCGAGCATTGGACCAAACAGCACGACGCCTTCGCCGCAGGCCTGAAGGCCGAAAAAGCCAAGGCCAACGGCAACGGCAAGGCGATCGATCCGCTCGCCCTGATCGACATGCTCGCCGAGGTGATGCCGGCCGACACGATCTACGTCGACGAAACGATCCTGCACGGCCCGACGCTGCGCCAGCATCTACCCTTCACCACGCCGCAAAGTTTCTTCCGCGGCTTTGGCGGACTGGGCCAAGGTCTGGGCACCGCGCTCGGCGTCAAACTCGCCGCCCCAAAACGTCCGGTGGCACTGCTCGTCGGCGACGGCGGCTTCCTCTACAACCCGGTGATCCAGGCGCTCGGCGCCTCAAAACAGCACGATCTGCCGATCCTGATCGTTATCTTCAACAACAAAGGCTACATGGCCATGCAGAAAGGCCACGTGCATCACTATCCCGACGGCGCCGCCGAGAACGCTCACATGCATCTGGGCTCGCGCCTCAACGGTTTCGACTACCAAGCCTTGGGCGCGCATTTCGGCCTGCACGGCGAACGCGTCGATGCGCCGGACAAGCTGAAGGGTGCGCTGCAGACGGGATTGAAGAAAGTGCAGGATGGGACGACCGCCATCCTCAATGTGATGGTCAGTAAGTAGTCGGATTCCACAGCACCTGATCGATACGCGACGCGCCCGTCGCGAGCATCACCAGGCGGTCAAGCCCGAGCGCGATGCCGGACGCTTCCGGCATCGCCGCGAGCGCGGCCAAAAAATCCTCGTCGAGCGGATAGCGCTCGCCGTAAATGCGTTCTTTCTCCGCCATCTCGCGTTCCAACCGGCGGCGCTGCTCGGCGGCGTCCGTGAGCTCGGCAAAGCCGTTGGCAAGCTCCGTGCCGCAGACATACAGCTCGAAGCGTTCGGCGACGCGCGGATTGTTCCGCGACGTGCGCGCCAGCGCCGCCTGCTCGGCTGGATATTCGTCCAAAACGGTCGCGCGTCCGATGCCGAGATTGGCCTCGATGCGCTCCACCAGCACGCGGCTGAAAATATCACCCCAGCGGTCGTCATCGGCGATGCGGATGCCCGCGTCCTGCGCGGCGCGCGCGAACAAGGCGCGGTCGGGTTTGCCGTCCGGCAACGTCGCCAACAGATCGATGCCGGCGAATTTCCCAAACGCTTCCGCCACCGTCAGCCGCTCCGGCGCGGCAAAAGGGTCGGCGACGCGGCCGCGAAAGCTGAACTGTTTTGTTCCCGTTGCCTCGGCCGCTTGCGCCAAAATCGCGGCGCAGTCGGCCATCAGGATCTGATAAGGCTCGCCGGCGCGATACCATTCGACCAAGGTGAATTCCGGCGCATGCAGCGCACCGCGCTCACGGTTGCGGAACACCTTTGCAAATTCGACGATGCGGCGTTCCCCCGCTGCGAGCAGCTTCTTGCAGGCGAATTCCGGCGAGGTGCGCAGATAAAGCGGCGAGCGGGAACCGTCGGGCGCCACAAGCGCCGTGGCAAAGGCGTGCAGATGCATCTCGTTGCCGGGCGAGACCTGGAGCGCGCCGGTCTCGACCTCGACGAAATCCTGCGCCGCAAACCAGGCCCGCAGCGCGCCGACGATCCGGCCGCGCCCCAATAGCGCCGGCCGGCGGTCGGCGTGGACCTTTGGGTCCCAAAACGGCGAGGAACGGGTGTCCGGCATATCCTTGTCCGCCATATTCTTGTCGGGCATGTCCTTGTCCGCGGGGGTGCGAGAAAATAACTAGCGGTCAGGCCCAGGATCGGTATGGTGCGGCCAGAATCCAAGCCAGCCCAATCGAGGAAGCCGTGAGAGTCATCGCCAGTTCGCTGCGTAAAGGCAATATCGTCGAAATCGACGGCAAGCTCGGGGTCATCGTCGCCACCGAAAACATCCACCCCGGCAAGGGCACGCCGGTGACCCAGATGGACGTCCGCCGCATTGCCGACGGCGTGAAGCTCTCGCTGCGGTTCAAGACCACCGATCAGGTCGAGCGCGCCTTCGTCGAGGACCGCAAGCACCAGTTCATGTACCAGGACGGCGAAGGCTTCCACTTCATGAATATGGAGAGCTACGACCAGGTCGCGCTGCAGACCGACATCGTCGGCGATCAGGCCTCCTATTTGCAGCCCGAGATGGAGGTGACCATCGCCATGTACGACAGCGTTCCGGTGTCGATCGAGCTGCCGGCCAAAGCGGTGCTCGAAGTGGTCGAAACCGAGCCCACGATCAAGAGCCAGACCGCGGCCTCCTCCTATAAGCCCGCGGTGCTCTCGAACGGCGTGCGCACCATGGTGCCGTCGTTCGTCTCGACCGGCACCAAGATCGTGGTCATGACCGCCGACGGCAGCTACGTCGAACGGGCCAAGGATTGACGCGTCCCTTGCCTTGCATCGCATTCTGAACATCCATTCATCGCCGGCGCCCTAACCCAAATCCGCCGCACGGCAGAAACGCCGCGCAGTCGTGCCCAAACGACAGGGCACGGCCTTGGCAGGACGCGCGTTGATAGCGATAGTGCGCAAGCTTTGAGCTTGGAACCGTGGCCGTGCCGCAAAAAGTCCGTTGCCTGTCGCGTCTGTCGCCGGCCGTTGTCGCCGTGCTTGCCGGCGCGATGCTGTGCGCTTCCGCGCAGGTGGCGTTGAGCCAGGCCTGCATGCCGCACCGCTCGTTGCCGAAAATTTTTCTCAAAAATATGGGCGACTGCGACTTCAATCTCGACTCGCTCGAGTATCGCGGCACGCCGGTCGAGCAGGCCAAGTGCCTGATGCGCAGCCTCGATCAGACGCGCAATCTCGGCCCGCCGCTGCAAAGCCTGCCGGACGCTTTGGCAAGCCGCATCGGCCGCGACACCGGCCTGCCGCCGCGCGAGATTTTGAGCGCGTATCTATCGAAGCAGGATCTTGAGGAGGATTTTGCCGCGCATCTGTGGCAGCCGGTGTCGCGCGCCGAGGACAACAATCCGCAAGCGCCCGCGGCGCGCTATTTTGTCATCCACGACACCAGCGGGCCGAACTACGGCCGTCGCTCGTTTCCCGACGACATCGACTCGACGGCGAAGTTCAATAATCTGAAAAACTACTACTGCCCCGACGGCTGGGGCAAAGCCCACGTCGTCGTCAATCGTTCCGGCGACATGATCGTGGACCACGATTTCGGCATCCCCTGGCGCGAGACAAAATTCGAGCGCGCGGTGGATTTCGTCGGCACCTTGAAGGGGCTGTTCCTGCACGTCGAGATGATCCAGCCGCGGCGCAGCGCACCGGGATACAGCCGCCATAACGACGCGCAGCCGCCGAGCCCGAGCTTCACCACCGCGCAATACGACCGGCTGGCGCTGCTTTACACCATCGCCAGCGTCCGCGCCGGGCACTGGCTCGTCCCGGCATTCCACGCCGCCATCGACGCCGACATCCGCAACGGCCACGACGACCCCAGGGGTTTTGACGTCGAGAGCTTTGCCAATAGCCTGACCTTGCTCATCGAGAAGCTGCGCGGCGGCGAGACGGCGCAGGCGGCGCACGAGTGACGTGGAAGGTTTCGGCTTCCATGCGCGAAACATTGCAAGCCTGCTGTCTCGCCGGCCTCGTTTTCGCTTCGCCCGCCGCGGCGCAGAACGCGGCGCCCGACGACATGAAGAGCCCTCGCCTGTCGGCGGCCGATGTCGACTGGAGCGCGGTACGCGCGACACTCGCCGATCTCGAGCCGCTGAAGTCCGGTAGCGACGCCGGCGGCGCAGCGGTGCCGGACGTGCTGACACAATTGAATGCCGCGATTGCAAAAATTTTGCCGAAAGTCGCCGCCAGTCCGGTCCCGGTTCTGCTACCGTTCGATACCGCGGTCTATCTGCACGATGCTGCGCTTGGCACGGCGGGCGACGCCGGCAAATATCTGTTGGGCCTTTCCACCGCGACGTTGTTCTATCCCGGGCCGTCCGGATTTGACGCCGTGCTGTCGCTGCGGCCGCAGGACGCGCCGGACCTCAATCTCAGCTTCGCGCGCGCCGTAAACGTACAGATTTCCGGCTCCGCGCTGCTCTACGAGCTCGACGGTTCCGTCGTTGCCGGCGAAACCGCGGTGCCGCAGCTCGACGGCCAATTTCCCGGCATCCGCCGCGTGCTGATCGAAAGCCATCTGCGCTACAGCTTCGTGCGCTATGGCGTGCCTTATTTCGTGTCGATCGAATGCTTCGACGGCGCGACCAGTCCGCGCCGGCTGTCGTGCCGCGAGGCTGACAAGGTCGCCGTGCGCTTCCTCAAGGCCCTCAACGTCGTCGGCGGCGCGCCGCCGGCCAATGGTGCGAGCCTGGCGCAACAGCCGATCGAGCGGCCCGAACAGGTGTCGCCGGACTTCACCTATTACGCGCCGGGCGACATCCTGCCCGGCACCGGCTCGCGCGGCCGCAGTGGACGCGCCGATGTCACGGTCTATGCCAAAATCCGCTTTCCCATGGCGCAAGGGCCGGCCTACGCCAACTCGCAATCGTTCATGAATTGGGGCAATTGCGATCTCACCGGGCGTATCGGCCTCGGCGGCCGCGACAAGAATGCGGCCTACCGCTGCCGGGTCAACGACAAGACGCTGCTCACCGACGAGTCGAAAAATTACGCCTATCCGTGGCGCGATAATTTTTGCGAGCACCGCGACTATTACGTCGGCCAATGTCCCTCGGGGCTCGGCCACCAGGGCCAGGACGTGCGGCCGGGCTTTTGTCTGGAGCATGTCGAGGGCGCCGGCCGCTGCGATCCCTACCAGGAAGACGTCGTCGCGGTCGCCGACGGCGTCGTCATGCGCTCGCCCGGCGACCGCTCGCTCTACGTCGTGGTCGACAAGCCTGGCGAGCACATCCGGTTTCGCTATCTGCACATGAACCCGCAGATGCTCGATGCCGCCGGCATGGTCAGCGGCCGCGAAGTCGCCGAGGGCGAAGTGCTCGGCGCCGTCGGCAATTACGGCCGCGAGGCCGGCGGCACCACCTATCACCTGCATTTCGACGCCCAGGTGCCCACCCGCGACGGCTGGGTCTTCGTCAATCCGTATATGACGCTGGTTGCCGCCTACGAGCGCCTCATCGGCGCGCGCGGCCAAGTGGTCAACGATGCCATGTTCGCTCCGCCGCCGGCGGTGGCGGACGATCAGGCGGCGAAATCATCGACCGCCGATGCTACTGTCGGACCGCACATCGATACCAAACAATCGATTGACGATTCGCCGAAAATCGAAAGCGAGCCGGCGCGCGATCGCAAAACCGCCGCCGCCGAGCATTGCACGACGTACCTGTATCGGGGCCATCGCCGGCACCTTTGCAGCAGCGAAGCGGTCGAACCCGGCGCGGGCGAAAGACATACCGGTCGGTCGGGGGGCCACCGGGTTTCGCGCCAAGGCCGCGGCGCACGGCATCGCGGATGAGACGTGCGTCATCGGGCCGACGGCTATGCCGTGACTTCGCGCCCGGTTGCGCAACGGCTCGTGATCCGGTTGGATGCGGCCCAACCCGCCCCTAAAGCCCAACCGCGAGGAAATGCCCGCCATGACGCCGTCCCAATCCGCGACCGCACGCGCCAAAACCAATGCCGCCGACCCCGCCGTCGCCGGCCTCGAGCGCCCGACGCCGGCCGGCGCCAATGCGCCGGGTTTCGGCAGCGACGTGATCGCCGATGCGCTGCGCTCCCTCGACATTCCCTATATCGCGCTCACCCCGGGCGCGAGCTATCGCGGCCTGCACGACAGCATCGTCAATTATTTGGGCAATTCCTCGCCGCAGATGCTGCTTTGCCTGCATGAGGAAGCCGCCGTCGCCATCGCCCACGGTTATGCAAAAGTCACCGGCAAGGCCATGGCCGCGGCGGTGCATTCCAGTGTCGGGCTCATGCACGCCTCCATGGCCATGTTCAACGCCTGGTGCGACCGCATGCCGATGCTCGTGCTCGGCGCCACCGGCCCGGTCGATGCGGCCAAGCGCCGGCCGTGGATCGACTGGATCCACACCGCGCGCGACCAGGGCGCGCTGGTGCGCGAATACATCAAATGGGACGACCAGCCGGCCTCGCCCGCCGCCGCGCGCGAAGCCATCCTGCGCGGCACCTGGATTTCCAACACCGCGCCGCAAGGCCCGGTCTACATCAACTTCGACGCCGAATTGCAGGAGATGAAAGTCTCCGAACAATTGCCGTCGATCGACGTCGCGCGCTTCATGCCGACGGTCTCGACCGCGGCGCCGGCCGATCTGATCAAACAGGCGGCGGCGATGCTCAAGGACGCCAAGCAAGTGCTGATCCTGGCCGGCCGCGCCTCGCGCAGCGAAGAAGCCTGGAATGCCCGCGTCGCGCTGGCCGAAGCGCTCAACGCCCGCGTCGTCAGCGATCTGAAAATCGGCGCCACTTTCCCGACCGATCATCCGCTCTATCTCGGCGCGCCGCGCGCAGTTTCACCCGAGAGCGTCGAGGGCTTGAAGAACGTCGACGTGGTGCTGAGCCTCGATTGGGTCGATCTCGCCGGCGCGTTGCGCTATGCCGGCCCTAATCCGTCGGCGAAAGTCATC
>DATHHM010000234.1:0-8706 GCA_035317145.1 Xanthobacteraceae bacterium
CTGGATTGACGGCGACGACTTTCGGCGGCCCTTGCCCGTCCGTCTTTGCCGCCGGGCCGGGATGCAGGTTGATCGGCACGACGGCGATCGGCTCGCCGCCGAACGGATTGCTCCCGACCACCGCCCAGACCACGAACACGCCGAGGAACAGCGTCAGCACGGCGGCCATGACCTGCGACGTTGTGATCGGGACCGACAGCCGCCGCTTCCGCAGCTGCTGGCCGAGCGGCGCGTTCAGGTCATCCGCCGTCATGGTCCGGTCTCATGTGCCCATTCCGCTGGGCCAATCGCTCGCGAATCATGCGCCGGAGTCTATCACGGCCGTCTACTGCCGATTTGGGCCGTCATTGCTGGCTTTCAGGCGGTTCCAGGATCTGCCGCCAAGGATACCGCCAAGACCAAAAAATTCGGGGCGGCTCATCACCGCCCCGAATTCAACCTGATAACTGGACCGCTTGCTTAGTTCGGAACCGCGGCCTTCGGATTCGGTGGGAAGGCGGCATTGGTCGTGGTGCCGCGCAGGAGGTCGAGCGCCATCTTCAGCGCTGCGTCGTCCTTTTCGTCCGGCGGCACGTAGGACTGCGAGCCGGACTCTTCGTTGCCCTCAGCCTTCAGATGGCCGCGCAGCGACGCTTCGCCCTTGGTGTCGGTCCGCGCTTTGAGGTCGTCAGGCACGTTCTGCTGCACGTCGATGTCGGGCGTGATGCCCTTGGCCTGGATCGAGCGGCCCGACGGCGTGTAGTAGCGCGCCGTGGTCAGCCGCAGCGCGCCATTGCCGGCGCCGAGCGGGATGATGGTCTGCACCGAGCCTTTGCCGAACGAGCGGGTGCCGACCAGCGTCGCGCGCTTGTGGTCCTGCAACGCGCCGGCGACGATTTCGGAAGCCGACGCCGAGCCGCCATTGATCAGCACGATCACCGGCTTGCCCTTGGTCATGTCGCCCGGCCGCGCATTGAAGCGCTGGGTCTCCTCGGCATTGCGGCCGCGGGTGGAGACGATCTCACCCTTGTCGAGGAAGGTATCCGACACCGAGATCGCCTGGTCGAGCAGGCCGCCCGGATTGTTGCGCAGATCGACCACATAGCCCTTGATCTTGTCGGCGCCGAGCTGACCGTTGAGGTCGTTGATGGCCTGCTTCAGGCCGTCGGTGGTCTGCTCGTTGAATTGGGTGATGCGGATATAGCCGACGTCTTCGCCTTCGGAATGCGAGCGCACCGATTTGACGCGGATGACGTCGCGCACGATCGTCACGTCGATCGGCTTGTCGGCACCCTTGCGCATGATGGTGAGCTTGATCTTGGTGTTGACCGGCCCGCGCATCTTGTCGACGGCTTGATTAAGGGTGAGGCCCTGCACCGCTTCATCGTCGAGTTGGGTGATGATGTCGTTCGACATGACGCCGGCCTTGGCCGCCGGCGTATCGTCGATCGGCGCCACGACCTTCACCAGGCCATCTTCCATGGTGACCTCGATGCCCAGCCCGCCGAACTCGCCGCGGGTCTGCACCTGCATATCGCGGAAGCTCTTCGGGTCCATGTAGCTCGAATGCGGATCGAGCCCGGCCAACATGCCGTTGATCGCCGATTCGACGAGCTTTGAGTCATCGGGCTTTTCGACGTAATCGGCGCGTACGCGCTCGAACACGTCGCCGAACAGGTTGAGCTCCCGATACGTGTCGGAGGCCGCCGCTCGCGCGGCAGAACCGACCAGCAGTGAATGGGGCTGCGTCGCGAGCAGCGTAACCACGGCGCCCGCCATTGCACCGAGGAAAACCAGAGATGTCTTGCGCATCATCCGCGAACCTTTTCGCCTTCGTTTGCTGCCCACCAGGGGCTGGGATCGATCGGAGTGCCGTCCTTGCGGAACTCCACGTAGAGTACAGGTAGCTTGGCCCCGGTCGCGACGGCTGTGGACACCTGCGATCCACCACCCATGACTGCTACGGGTTCACCGGTCAGCACAAACTGGCCGAGATCGACGGAAATACGCTCCATCCCCGCTAACAGCACATGATACCCGCCGCCGGCATTAAGGATCAAGAGTTGGCCATAACTGCGAAACGGCCCGGCGTAAACAACCCAGCCGTCACACGGGGCGGTAATCTCGGAACCTGAATGGGTTGCGATGGACAGTCCCTTTTGAGTTCCACCGCCGCCGTCCGAGGCACCGAACTCGCGAATCCGCGATCCATTGACCGGCAAATGCAGATGCCCGCGATTCGCCACAAACGCAACCGCGGGCGTGAGCCGGCCCGGATCCTTCAAAGCGGCCAGATCGGGGCGCGTGGCGTCTTCCTCGATGGCGCGGGCGTTGAGACGGGTCTGCCGGGTGGTGGCGTCGAGCCCTTGCTCGAGCTTGGCGATGAGGTCCTTGAGGTTGTCGACCTGGTGCGCCAGCTCAGTGGCGTGTTGCCGTTGCGCGTCGAGCGTCTGCGTGACGGCGGTCTCTTTCTGCTGCCGCTCGTCGATCAGCATGTTGAGGCGCAACTGCTCATGCGCGAGGGTGGCGAGGTCGCGCGATAGTTTGCCGTTTTCGGCGTCGATGTCCTTGCGCAGGCGCAACAGCTCGGCGAGATCGCCGGCCAGCGCGTCGGCCTGCGCGCGCATTTCCGGCACCACGGCGCCGAGCATGATCGCGGTGCGCACCGCTTGCAGCGCGTCCTCCGGCCGTACCATGAGCGCCGGCGGCGGCTGCCGGCCGATGCGTTGCAGGGCGGCGAGAATTTCGACGATCACGGTGCGGCGCTCGTCGAGCGAGGTTTTGAAAATATGTTCCCGCTCGTCGAGCGGCTTGAGGCGCGCTTGCGTCGCCTCGATGTTGGTCTCGACGTCGCGGACGCGGGCGGCGGTGTCGATGAGCTGCTGATTGAGCGTGCGCCGGTCGGCGCCGATAGCCTCGATCTCGAGCTTGAGCCTGGTCTGGGCTTCCAAGGCCGCGCGTTGCTGGGCGCGCGCGGCGTCGAGTTCCTGGTCGTGCTGCTTGAGCGTGTTGAGATCGGGTTTTGCCGGTGTGCCCGGGGCAGGGACGACCGATGGCGATGGAAATTGTGGCGATGGAACTTGGGCGGACGGGGAAGAATCCTGAGCGAACGCGGCGAGGTTGGCGCCGAGAGGCAGCACGAATGCCAAAGCCGAGCCGAGCACGAAGCGCGGATCGGTGCGGCTCGCCCGTCGAAGAATCATCGCGTTCAAAGGTAGACCCAACCCTCTGAAAGACAAGTCTCTGAAAGGCAAGACAAAGCAGGCAGGATAAGACCGGAATAAGGCACGGTGCCGCTTTGGCCGTCAAAATTCGGTGACATTAAAAGAATTTAACGACCATCAGGCCCGGTGATAGGGATGGCCGGCGAGAATGGTGCCGGCGCGATAAAGCTGCTCGAGCAGCATGACGCGGACCAGCTGGTGCGGCCAGGTGGCCGCCCCGAAGGCGAGCTTGAGCTTGGCCCGGTCGCGCAGGCTCGACGCCAAGCCATCGGCGCCGCCGATGACAAAGCAGACCGCCGGGCGATCCTCGGCGCGCCACTCGCGCAATGTCCCCGCGAGCGCCGCGCTGTCCAGCGAAATTCCGCGCTCGTCGAGGATGACGACGATGGCGCGATCGGGAATCACATTGGCGATGGCGATGGATTCCTCGACCCTGCGCCGCTCGGCGTCAGCGGCGCGGCTCTCGCGAATTTCGACGATCTCGATGTCGCGCAGGCCGAACGCGCGTCCGACCTTCTCGGCGCGCTTGCAATATTCGGCGGCGAGTTCGCGTTCAGGCCCTTGTTTCAGGCGTCCGACCGCGGCAATGACGATGCGCATGAGCAACCACCGGCTCAGTCATGGTGCCGGCCAATACTAGTCCTCGATCGGCTGGCGCGCGATCTAGCTCGCGCGCTGTGCCGGCCGGCCGGTCATCCACATCTTCTCGAGATTGTAGAAGGCGCGAACTTCGGGCCGGAAGACGTGAACGATCACGTCACCCGCATCGATCAACACCCAGTCGCATTGCGGCGCGCCTTCGACGCGGGCCGCAACGCCGGCTTTGTGCAAATCCTCGACCACCCGGTCGGCGACCGAGCCGACATGGCGCTGCGACCGGCCGGAAGACACGACCATGTAGTCGCCGATGGAGGATTTATCGCGAAGATCGATGGTGAGGATGTCCTCGGCCTTCATGTCGTCGAGGCGGACGAGGACCAAACGGAGGATCTCCTCTGCGTCAAGACGCATTCTGGAGACCGCTTCGGGCACGCGACGTTCGTCCCGAGAGATTACAACTGTGGACAGGGGTGCTTATCCTTTCGCTCCAAGTTGCTTGTCGCTCTAAGTTACCTGCCCCGGCCACCGAATCCGGGGCTCGCCTTAAGATAGGCACGGTGGGTTAATGGATTCAACTGGTTTGCGTTCAAGCAACTGTCATTTAGCGACGTTTTAACGCGCGTGCGGCGCGCAGCGCCGTCGACGACAGCGGCGATTTGAGGCCGTGCAGATAAATCCAGGCCGGCGGCTTGTGGTCCGGCAGCTTCGTTGCCGCGGCTTCCGGAAGGCGGTAACGCGCCAGCGCCTGCGCCGCGGCGCTGCCGGTCGCATAGAGGCTCGGTCCCAGCCGATCGACGATCGCGATCGGCACCAATTGGGCGATGCCGCGCCAGCGCTGCCAGCGATGGAAGCTGCGCAAATTGTCGGCGCCCATGATCCAGACGAAGTGCACACCGGGGCATCGCCGCCGCAGGTAGGACACGGTCTCGTAGGTATAGGGTGTGCCCAGCGCGGCTTCGAGGTCGGTGACGTCGATGCGCGGATGGTGGGCGAGGGCTCGCGCGGCGGCGAGGCGCTCGGCGAGCGGCGCCAGGCCCTTGGTATCCTTCAGCGGATTGCCGGGCGTGACGAGCCACCACACCCGGTCGAGGTTAAGCCGGTGCAGCGCCAACAGGCAGGCGGCGCGGTGCGCCGCGTGTGCCGGATCGAATGTGCCGCCGAATAGCCCGATGCGCATGCCAGGCGCATTCGGCGGCAGCACAACGCGGTCCCGCATCCCGGCCCTTGCCGCGGCCCGGCGCGAAGGAGCGTGCTCGCTCGTCATGACTTTCGGAAAGAATCCCCTCCCCACGCATCCACTGCCGGCTCTCCTCGCCTCATTGCGCGATCAAAGAGCCGATCGGTCACGGCCGCGTTTGCCCGCTGCCGCGGATGCGGTACTTGAAACCGGTGAGCTGTTCGACGCCGACCGGGCCGCGCGCGTGCAGCCTGCCGGTGGCGATGCCGATCTCGGCGCCGAAGCCGAACTCGCCGCCGTCGGCAAATTGCGTCGAGGCGTTGTGCAGCACGATCGCCGAATCCACTTCGCGCAGGAATTTTTCCGCCGCGGTTTTGTCCTCGGTGACGATCGCGTCGGTGTGATGCGAGCCGTAGCGCTCGATATGGTCGATCGCCGCATCGACGCCGTCGACCACGCCGGCGGTGATGATGGCATCGAGATATTCGGTGCTCCAATCGGCTTCGCTTGCCGGTTTGACCCGGCTGTCGGCCGCCCGGACCGCGGCGTCGCCGCGGATCTCGCAGCCGGCTTCGATCAGCATGGCGATGAGGGGCTTGAGCATCTTCGCCGCCGCCGCGCGATCGACCAACAAGGTTTCCGCAGCACCGCATACGCCGGTGCGGCGCATCTTGGCGTTGAGCACGATGGATTTGGCCATCGGCAGCTTGGCCTTGCCGTCGACATAGACGTGGCAGACGCCTTCGAGATGGGCGAAGACCGGCACGCGCGCTTCCATTTGCACGCGGGCGACCAGGTCTTTGCCGCCGCGCGGCACAATCACATCCAACGCGCCGTCCAGTCCGGCGAGCATCATGCCGACGGCGGCGCGGTCGCGGGTCGGCACCAGCGAGATCGCCGCGGCCGGCAGCCCGGCTTCGACGAGACCCTCGGTCAGCGCGGCGTGGATCGCGCCGGCTGAGCGGAAGCCGTCGGAACCGCCGCGCAGGATCGCGGCATTGCCGGCCTTGAGGCAGAGCGCGCCGGCGTCCGCCGTGACATTGGGCCGGCTCTCATAGATCACGCCGACGACGCCGAGCGGCACGCGTACGCGCTCGATGCGCATGCCATTGGGCCGCCGCCAAGACGCCAAGACGGTGCCGACCGGATCTTTGAGCTTGCGGATAACATCGAGGCCGTCCGCCATGGCCTCGACCCGCGCCGCATCGAGGGTCAGACGGTCGAGGAAGGCGGCCGTTGCGCCGGCGGATTTGGCCTCCGCCAAGTCCTCCCGATTGGCCGCAAGAATTGCGGCCTGCGAACTGCGGATCGCCTTGGCCATGGCGGCGAGCGCCCGGTTCTTCAGCGCGGCAGGCGCCAGCGCCAGTGCGCGCGCGGCCCTGCGCGCCGCGCGGCCGATGTCGCGCATCGCGGCTTCGAGCTTGGACTCAACCTTGCCTTGGCTGCCGACCGCCTTGAGCGGAGCGTTCATGGCCTTGATCCGCCTGACTTATATCCTGCGCTTCCTACCACGTTCGGCAGGGTGGGGCGAGGCAGCCGGGGAAGGTGCTTACCCACAGCAATCCACAACAAGTCATGAGCCCGTCAGATAATTCAAGGAACTTAACGCAGGTTGCCGGTGTTCAAATCCCCGTCCCGAAGGCGAAGTCAGCGAGAGGGTGCCATGCGTCTGCCAGTCGACCGCCAGTCCAGTCCGCTGCCCAAGCGTTTTCCCGTGGGCGCCAGATACGTGGTCGAGGGCCGCGGCGGCGAAGATGGGCGTTTGCGCGTGGTTTCACGCTATGTGGTGCTGCCGGGCGGGCAGCGGATCAATGTTCCGTCCGATCCCGGCCAGCCGCCGGGACTGAGCGCCCATGCGCCGCGGCACAAACGGGCGCGAAACCGGGCCAGACCCTCCCGTATGGCGACGAAAAAAATTATGCAGAAGGCCGGAACCACCCGGCAACACCCGAATTGACTAGATGCGCCGGGCGAAGCCCCCCAGCCCCTCACCCTCAATCACCCGGCGTCGAACCCCGGCCGTTTTAGCGGCCGGGGTTCACCTTTGTGAGGGACGTTCACTTTTCATTGCCCATTCCGGACAGCTCCGCCGCCGCAAGGCGGAACAGACGCGGCCGCCCGTGGTTTCCGCCACGTTGGCGTAGTGTCTGTGGCGTTTGCGCGTGTGCGGGGCCGGGTGCGCGGACCCGTCCTTCGGGATGGCACCCGGCCCTCATTAGTTGCCTAAGGCAGCCTTAGAAGCAGATCGGCACCAGCTGCCACTGCGGCCCAAGTGGCGTCGGCACCAGCCGGCGCAAGAAGGCGCAGTTTGGATTGTAGGCCGCGTACTCATGAAGGACGGTATGCGTGGGGATTACGAACCGACCGCCGTAGAAGTTCCACCCACCGTACCAACCGCCGCCGAAGTATCCGCCGGCTTGTGCCGGCGCGAGCGCAACGGCGAGCAAAAGCGCCGCAAGCGCCATCACTGACGAACGCAACATGACACTCTCCCCGTGAACGCTCGCCGCTCGAATGGCGGCTGGGCGTCCCCGCGATGAGGTTATCACCAGCGTCGGACCGTGACAGCCCGTTGTAGATGGCAATGCGTCATTCCCGGCCGACCACCAGATCGTCGCGGTGGATCATTTCCGCGCGACCGCTGAAGCCGAGAATCGACGCGATATCGGCCGACGCGCGGCCTCTGATCTTTTGCGCGTCTTCCATGTCGTAAGCGCATAGGCCGCGGCCGATCTCCGCGCCGTCTGGACCGCGGATAATCACCGCGTCGCCGCGAGCAAAGCCGCCTTCGATCTTCACGACGCCGACCGGGAGGAGACTATTGCCGCGCCGCAACGCCGCGACCGCGCCGGCATCGATGGTCAGCGTGCCCTTGGGTTCGAGCGTGCCGGCGATCCATTTCTTGCGCGCCGTCACCGGGTTGCCCACGGCGGTGAACCAGGTGGACCGCGCGCCCTCGTCGATGGCGCGCAGCGGATGCTCGACGCGGCCCGAGGCAATCACCAAATGCGCGCCGCCGCCGGTGACGATCTTGGCGGCTTCGAGTTTTGTCTGCATGCCGCCGCGCGACAGCTCGGAGCCCGCGGCTCCCGCCATCGCTTCGATCTCCGGCGTGATGCGATCGATGCGCGGAAAATGCCGCGCCGATGCGGCCGTGCCGGGCGGCGCGTCGTAGAAGCCGTCGACGTCGGACAGCAGCACCACCACATCGGCGCTCACCATGGTGGCGACGCGCGCGGCGAGGCGGTCGTTGTCGCCGTAACGGATTTCCGTGGTCGCCACCGTGTCGTTCTCGTTGATCACCGGCACCGCGCGCCATTCCAAAAGCTTGTCGATGGTCGAGCGCGCGTTGAGATAGCGCCGCCGTTCTTCGGTATCGCCAAGGGTCACCAGCACCTGCCCGGCGGTGATGTCGTGGCGCGACAGCGCTTCCGTCCAGGTCCGCGCCAGCGCAATCTGGCCCACTGCCGCCGCAGCCTGGCTGTCCTCGAGCTTGAGCGGACCTTCCGGCAATTTGAGCACGGCGCGGCCGAGCGCAATGGCGCCGGACGAGACCACGATGACGTCGCGCTTGTCCCGATGCAGCGCGGCAAGATCGGCCGTCAGCGCGGCGAGCCACGCCTCGTTGAGCCTGCCGGCTTTGGCATCGACCAGGAGCGAGGAGCCGACTTTCACGACGATGCGGCGGAAGTCGGTTAGCCGAGGCGTGTTCATGCCGGGGTCATA
>DATHHM010000235.1:0-11850 GCA_035317145.1 Xanthobacteraceae bacterium
GCTTGAGGTCTTCCTTCTTGACGCCGCCGTGCATTTTCAACGCGCGGATGGTCGCCACCAGAACCGCACAGTCGGGCGCGATGCCGCTCTTGCGGCACTTGATGTCGAGGAATTTCTCGCCGCCGAGATCGGCGCCGAAGCCGGCTTCGGTCACCACGTAATCGGCGAGTTTCAGCGCGGTCGTCGTCGCCAGCACCGAATTGCAGCCGTGGGCGATATTGGCGAACGGGCCACCGTGGATAAAGGCGGGCGTGCCTTCGAGTGTCTGCACCAGGTTCGGCGCCAGCGCCTCCTTGAGCAGCACGGTCATGGCGCCATTGGCCTTGAGGTCGCTGGCGCGCACCGGTTTGCGATCACGCGTGTAAGCGACGACGATATTGCCGAGACGCTTTTTAAGATCTTCAAGATCGCGGGCGAGACAGAAGATCGCCATGACTTCGGAAGCGACTGTGATGTCAAAACCGTCCTCACGCGGGAATCCGTTGGCGACGCCGCCGAGCGAGCCGACGATGGTGCGCAGCGCGCGGTCGTTCATGTCGAGCACCCGGCGCCAGGCGACGCGCCGCTCGTCGATGCCGAGCCCGTTGCCCCAATAGATGTGGTTGTCGAGCATCGCGGCGAGCAGATTGTTCGCCGACGTGATGGCGTGGAAGTCGCCGGTGAAGTGGAGATTGATGTCCTCCATCGGCACCACCTGGGCGTAACCGCCGCCGGCGGCGCCGCCCTTCATGCCGAACGACGGGCCGAGCGACGGCTCGCGCAGGCACAGCATCGCCTTCTTGCCGATGTAATTGAGCGCGTCGGTCAGGCCCACCGTGGTCGTGGTCTTGCCTTCGCCGGCCGGCGTCGGGGTGATCGCCGAGACCAGGATCAGCTTGCCGTTCGGCTTATCTTGCAGCGACTTGACGTAATCCATCGACACCTTGGCCTTGTAGTGGCCATAGGGCTCGAGATTTTCCGGACCGATGCCGAGCTTTTCCTTGGCAACGTCGAGGATCAGCCGCTTTTTGGCGGCCTGGGAAATTTCGATATCGGACTTTGGTGACTGATGCTGAGAGGCGGGCATATTTTGATGATCCATCGATTGGGAGGAAACCCGGCGGGGCTGTGAAACTTTTTGTTTGTCATGCCCGCGAAGGCGGGCACCCAGTAAACACCGATCGTTCCGTGAGTACTGGGTCCCCGCCTTCGCGGGGACGACAGGAGGGGCTCAAGCAAACCTCGCTTTGACGGCGAGATTGACCGACTTCGCCCATTCGCCGGCTTCGATCTTCTTGCCGTCGGCGGGCTGTACGCGGGTGACTTTGAAGCGCCCATCGGCGCAGACCACGGTGAAACCGTCGGCTTCGACCACGGCGATTTCGCCGACTTTTCCGGCGATTCCCTTCGGGTCTTTCGCCGGCAACGGCTTGGCGTCGAAGATTTTCAGTTGCTTGCCGTCGAGCGTGGTCCAGGCGCCCGGCGCCGGATTGCAGCCGCGAATGAGCCGGTCGATCTGCTCCCACGGCTTGCCCCAATCGATCCTGGCATTGTCGGGGCCGCAGCGGCCTTCGTAGGTGGCTTTCGCCTCATCCTGCTTGAGGCGCGGCGCCTTGCCGGCCTTCACCAGGTCGACCGATTCCAGCATCGCTTCGACGCCCATCGGGAACAGGCGATCGAAGTAAACCGTGCCGAGCGTGTCGTTCGGGCCGATCGGCGTTTTCTTCTGCAACAGCACGGCGCCGGTATCGAGGCCGTTGTCGGGCCAGAAGATCGACAGTCCGGTTTCCGCCTCGCCTTTGATGATCGGCCAGTTGATGGCGCTGGCGCCGCGATAGGCCGGCAATAGCGACGGGTGATACTGGATCGAGCCGTGGGTCGGGATGTTGAGGAATTCTTCCGGCACGAACAGCGTGACGAAGGCCATGACCTGCAGGTCCGGCTTGAGCGCTTTGAATTCTTCCCACACTTCCGGCTTCTTGTAGGTGTCCGGCTGAAAGACCGGCAGCTTCGCGGCCACCGCCGCTTCTTTCAGCGGGTCCGCCTTGGCACCCGGCTTTTCCGGCGCGACGTAAACGGCGACGACATCCTCGCCGCGCTTGATCAGCGCTTCGAGCACCGCTTTGCCGAACGCCTGTTGGCCGTGAACGACGATACGCATTGTCAAAAACCTCTCCTGAACTCTGCATGTCCCCTCCCCCTTGTGGGGAGGGTTAGGGTGGGGGTCGGGAGGCGACGCGCAAGCGTCGACGTTTACGAGTGACCTCTCGACCCCCACCCCTGCCCCTCCCCACAAGGGGGAGGGGAAAGATGGCTACGCCGCCTCGGCCTTCGCCGGCTTCTCCGGCGGCGTGATTGCACCCGAGACTTTGATGTCGGCGACTTCTTTGTCCGAGTATTTCAGCACCTTGCGCAAGATTTCGTCGGTGTGCTCGCCAAGCAGCGGCGAGCGCCGCACATCGGCGGGCGAGTCCGACAATTTGATCGGATTGCCCACGGTCAGGTATTTGCCGCGGCCGGGGTGATCGACTTCGACCACGGTGCCGGTGGCGCGCAGCGACTGCTCCTCGGCGATTTCCTTCATCGACAGGATCGGCCCGACCGGGATGTCGTGCTTGTTGCACAGTTCCATGACCTCGAACTTGGTCATGGTCATGGTCCACTGCTCGATGGTGTCGAAGATTTTTCGCAGCCGCGGCAGCCGCGCCGGCGGCGTGGCGTAATCGGCGTCCGTCTTCCACTCCGGCTTGCCGATGAGATCGCAGATCGCGGCCCACACCGGCGCCTGGGTGATGAAATAGATGTAGGCGTCGGGATCGCTCTCCCAGCCTTTGCATTTCAAGATCCAGCCGGGCTGGCCGCCGCCGGAATCGTTGCCGGCGCGCGGCGTCGCCTTGCCGAACGGAACGCCTTCGCCGTGCTGGCTGTATTCGGCGAGCGGGCCGTGGGCGAGACGCTGCTGGTCGCGCAGTTTGACGCGGGCGAGATTGAGCACGCCGTCCTGCATGGCGCAGAGCACCTTTTGGCCGCGGCCGGTGCGGATGCGCTGGAAGAGCGCGCTGACGATGCCGAGCGCCAGATGCAAGCCGGTGCCGGAATCGCCGATCTGCGCGCCGGTGACCAGCGGCGGCCCCTCGCGGAAGCCGGTGGTCGAGGCCGAGCCGCCGGCGCATTGCGCCACGTTCTCGTAGACCTTGCAGTCCTCGTACGGGCCCGGGCCAAAGCCTTTCACCGAGGCGACGATCATGCGCGGATTGAGCTTGTGGATGTGCTCCCAGGTCAGCCCCATGCGGTCGAGCGCGCCCGGGGCAAAGTTCTCCACCAGCACGTCGCATTCCTTGACCAGCCGGTCGAGGATTTCCTTGCCCTTGGGATGCTTGCTGTCGATCGTGATCGAGCGCTTCGAGCCGTTGAGCATGGTGAAATAGAGGCTGTCCTGCCCTTTCACGTCGCGCAACTGGCCGCGCGTGATGTCGCCGACGCCGGGCCGCTCCACCTTGATGCAATCCGCGCCCATATAGGCGAGCAATTGCGTGCAGGTCGGCCCCGACTGCACATGAGTGAAATCGAGGATTTTCACGCCTTCGAGCGCCCTGCCCGCGTGGCCCCATGGCCTTGCCGACGGCCGCGGCAGGCCGTTGCCGGAATGCGCTTTGGCTCCTTGCGCCTTAGCCGCCGCCTTCTTCGGCTTGAGTTTTACGACTTTCCTGGCAGACTTTTTCGCCGCCGCTTTGACGCGCGATTTCACTGTCTTGCTCCTGGCCATTTGTCGCTCCCTTACTCGTCGATTGCTTGGTTGTTGGTGCCCGGCACTGCTTCCCTACTTCTTTTTCAGCGCGCTTTGCGGATTGAGATTGCCGATGCGGCCGCTCTCGCTGCCGGCGCCCGGATCGATCACCGCGTTGATCAGCGTCGGCTTGCCGGAATCCATGGCGGCGTTCACGGCGCGCTTGAGCTCGTCCGGCGAGGTCGCGTTGACGCCGGTGCCGCCGAACGCCTCGATCATCTTGTCGTAGCGCGAGCCCTTGACGAAGACCGTCGTGGCAGGGTCCGCGCCGGCGCTGTTGACGTCGGTACCGCGATAGATGCCGTCGTTGTTGAAGATGACGACGCAGACCGGCAGCTGGTAGCGGCAGATGGTTTCGATCTCCATGCCGGAGAAGCCGAACGCCGAGTCGCCTTCGACCGCGAGCACCGGCTTGCCGGTCTCGATCGCGGCGCCGATGGCGTAGCCCATGCCGATACCCATGACGCCCCATGTGCCGACGTCGATGCGCTTGCGCGGCTGATACATGTCGATGACGCCGCGGGCGAGATCCAGCGTGTTGGCGCCCTCGTTGACCAGGATGGCGTCCGGCCGTTCCTTGACGATGGTGCGCAGCACGCCGAGCGCGCCGTGATAGTCCATCGGCGAATTGTTGTTCATCAGCCGCGGCGCCATCTTGGCGACGTTCTCGTCGCGCTTGGAGGTCACCGTCTTGGTCCAGTCCGCGGGCGGCGCCGGCCAGTTGCCGCCCATGGCAGCAAGCAGCGCCGCGACGCAGGAACCGATGTCGCCGACCACGGGGGCGGCGATCTCGACGTTCGAATCCATCTCTTTCGGCTCGATGTCGATCTGGATGAACTTCTTCGGCGCATCGCCCCAGGCCTTGCCCTTGCCGTGGGACAAGAGCCAGTTCAGCCGCGCGCCGATCATCATCACGACATCGGAATCCTTGAGCACCGTCGAGCGCGCCGCGCCGGCGCATTGCGGATGGGTGTCGGGCAGAAGTCCCTTGGCCATGCTCATCGGCAAGAACGGCACGCCGCTTTTCTCGACGAAGCTCTTGATCGCGTCGTCGGCCTGGGCATAGGCCGCGCCTTTGCCGAGAATAATGAGCGGACGCTTCGCGCTTTTGAGCACATCGAGCGCACGCTTGATCGCGTCGGCCGCGGGAATCTGTGCCGGCGCCGGGTCGATGACTTTGACCAACGACTTCTGGCCAGCAGCCGCATCCATTACCTGGCCGAACAGTTTTGCCGGCAGATCGAGATAGACGCCGCCCGGGCGGCCTGACACCGCGGCGCGGATGGCGCGCGCGAGCCCGATGCCGATGTCTTGCGCGTGCAGCACGCGGAACGCCGCCTTGCACAGCGGCTTGGCGATGGCGAGCTGGTCCATCTCCTCGTAGTCGCCCTGCTGCAAGTCGACCACCTCGCGCTCCGACGATCCCGACATCAAAATCATCGGGAAGCAGTTGGTGGTGGCGTGGGCAAGCGCGGTGAGCCCGTTGAGGAAGCCCGGCGCCGACACGGTGAGGCAAACGCCCGGCTTCTTGGTGAGGAAGCCCGCGATCGCGGCCGCATAGCCGGCATTCTGCTCGTGGCGGAACGACAGCACGCGAATGCCCGAGGCCTGCGCCATGCGGCCGAAATCCGTGATCGGGATGCCGGGCACGCCATAGATCGTGGTGAGACCGTTGAGCTTGAGCGCGTCGATGAGGAGATGAAAACCGTCGGTCAGCTCGCGTTCGGCTGCATCGGCGGGTTTCTCTTTGATCGCTGCGTCGGCCATGGGTTTCCTCCGTCGGGGTCGTTGCCCCAGATCAATCCAGATAGTCGGCGTATTTCGCCACGTGCTCGGCGAGGCCCAGCGCATGATCGCGCACCAGCGTCTCCGCGCGCACCGTGTCGCGCGCTTCCAGCGCTTCGATGATGTGCATGTGGTCGCGGATCGAGCGGTCGGCGCGGTCCTTCTCGCCGATGGTCTTGCGCCGGATCATGCGCATATGGGTGAACAGGTTTTCCGCCAGATTGATCAGCATGCTGTTGCCGCTCATGCGGATGATGGTCTGGTGGAAGCCGATATTGATTTCCGAATACTCGTCGAGATGGGCGCGCACGGCGCCGTTCTCGAAGGTGGCGAACATGCTGCGCAGCGAGGCGATGTCCTCGTCGGTCGCGGTCTCGGTAATGAGCCGCGCCGCCATGCTTTCCAGCGCCGCCCAGGCGGTGATCAGCTCGATGACCTCGCGCTTGGTCTTGCGCACCACATAGACGCCGCGCCGCGGCACCGAGCGCACGAACCCCTCGCGCTCAAGCTGCGCCATGGCCTCGCGAACCGGGGTGCGGCTGATGCCGAACTCATGCGCCAGCCGGCGCTCGTCGAGCCTGATCTCGGCGCGGCTTCTGTAAACGTCCATCGAAGCGATGGCGTTCTTGAGCGCCGTGTAAGCCTGCCGCTTGAAACTGGCCGGGCTGGCGAGCGGATCGACGGCAAGCCGCGGCGCCGGCAACTCCGCCGCGCTCGGGGTAACCTCGGTACGCCGCAATATGGGGAAACTCGAACTCATCGGTGGCATACAATATTCCAGCTAGGCCAGCGTCGTCAAAGGTTCTCGGGTCCGATCCGCTCCGCAGCATCGATACTTTATAAGTGCCGCCCCAATGGGTGGGCCGCTTGGGCCAACACCCCTGGCAGTCCAACCGGGCGATCCCGCCCGGCTCATTCAATGTCCGGCGCGGCTTTCAGCCTTTCGCCATCGCCCTCGCCCGCAGCGGCTTGAGCACGAACAGCGCCAGACCCACGACCACAAAGTTCATGATGGCAGTCACCGCGAACACCATGTGCCAGCTGCCGGTCGATGTTTTGATAAGATTGGCGACAGGCACCAAGAACGCCGACGTGCCTTTGGCGGTGTAGAGCAGACTGAGATTGACGGTAGCGAACTTGGTGCCAAAGGTGTCCGTGCAGGTCGATGGGAACAGACTGAAGATTTCGCCCCAGGTCAGGAAGATCAGGGCGGCGAAGACCACGAACGCCCACGGGGCAAAACCGAAAGTCCCGAGCAGCCAGTAGGCTATTCCGCCCAGACCAAAGGCGATCGCCATCGTGTATTCACGGCCGATCTGGTCGGAAATCCAGCCAAACAGCGGGCGCGCACCACCGTTGCAGATATTATCGACGATCAGCGCCACACTCAGCGTTGAGGCGCCAAACAAGATCACCACATCGCCGACGTTGAAATCCTTGGCGATGGGGGCAATCTGCGCCGTCGCCATGAGCCCGCTCGCCGAGACCATCACGAACATGATGTAGAGAAGCCAAAAAACCGGACTGCACAGCACCTGCCCGGGTGAGTAGTTGCCTGACGTCTGTGCGACTTTCGGCGCTGCGGCTCCGGCGGTCTCGCCGGGATCGGGTCCCCGCAATAGCCAGGCCAGAACAAAAACGATGCCGCCCTGGACCAGCCCAAACCAGAAAAAAGCCGCTTCATAGCCGGCCGAGTCGATCACCGCGCGAATTGGAATGACGGAGAGCGCCGAGCCTGCGCCGTACCCCGCGGCGGTCAGGCCGACGGCAAGGCCGCGCCGGTCGGGAAACCACTTGACCGCCTGGCCCACGCAAGTCGCGTACACCGCGCCGCCTCCGCTGCCGCCGACGACTGCGCCGAGATACAGCATCTCGAGGGATTGCGCGTAGGCATTGATGACCCAACCCAGCGCTACCATGATGCCGCCGAACGCGACCATCAGCTTCGGTCCGCGCCGCGCGCCGAGAGTATCGACGATCCAGCCCTGGACCGGCGTCAGCCACGTCTCCAGCGCGATGAAAATGCTGAAAGCCAACTGGATCGATGCCAGCGACCAGCCGTGCGCTTTGTTGATCGGATTGACGAACAGCGTCCAACCGTATTGCAGGTTGGCGATCAGCACCATGCAGATGATGCAGGCGATGAGCTGGCCCCAGCGCGTCCCTTCAGTCGCGACCGCTGGCGCACCTGTCGTGGTGGTGGTGGTCACTTCGTCCTCCCAATGTGTCCTGCCGCCCCCGCGAGAGGACAGTCTTTGTGTTACTTGAGCGGCCCATTGTGGCCGCCATGTTTGATCTATTCTAATCGCCGGATGGATCAACGCAACCTGAGCATGCGGATCGCCCTTGCGACTTATCGACCGGGAGCGGGCCGACCCGGAGCAAATTGTTCCTCCCTGTGCGGCGCAGCAATTGGCTCCGGTTTCCGGCAAACCGCGCCAAATTTGCTGCTGCGCAAAGAGATATAGAGAACGTTAATGCCCGAAGCGGCTTCGAGTACCGCCGAACCCGGCGCCCCCGATCGGCAATGCGGGTCCTGCACCGCGTGCTGCGACGGCTGGCTCAAGATCGAGGTGTACGGGCATCGAATCGACCGCGGCCAGCCGTGTCCGTTCAGCATCGGGCATAGCTGCACGATCTATGAGCGACGGCCCAAGGACCCCTGCCGCGACTTCATGTGTGGCTGGCTGGTGCGCACCAGCCCGCTGCCGGAATGGATGCGGCCCGACCAGGCCGGCATGATCCTGTTGCCGGCGAATTTCCGCTGGCAGGACCATCCGGTGGACGTCGCGGTCGCGGTCGGCGAGCGGCCGAAGACCAAGGCGCTGGACTGGCTGAAATCGTTCTGCGCGGCGCGCAAGCGGCTCTTGATCTATCAGATCGGCGACGACTGGTACGCGTTCGGGCCGCCGGCATTCCAGCACGAGATGCATGACCGGATCGGACGCGGCGAACGGCCGTGGACGTAATATCCATTACGGCGTGATCGGCGCCGCCGGCCGGCCGGAGCGCCAGATTTCGGCCATGCGCGCGTAGAGCGCTTCGAGATCGCGGGTGCGCTTGGCCATGTCGAACAGCGGCAGGTTTTCGCGGCCGGCCCCGAGCCGGGAGCGAATGCCGGCGAGCCGCGCCGGATCGTGCGCCAGCTCAAGCGCCAGGGCCTCATAGTCGCGCGGCGAGTTCGCCCCCAGTTCGGACAGTCCGGCGGCACGCACGATGCTGCCGGCAACCCGGCCCGCGAAGGTCTCGCCGACGCAAGTGAGAACCGGCAGGCCAGCCCATAACGCATCGCTCGCCGTGGTGTGCGCATTGCAAGGCAGCGTGTCGAGAAACAGGTCGGCATGGCGGTGCCGCGCCAAGTGTTGTCCATGCGCCAGCATCGGCGCGAACACCAGGCGGCCCGGATCGACGCCCGCCGCTACCGCGGCTGCACCGAGATTACGGCGCACCAGCGCATTGGATTCCAGAAGCCAGAGCACGCTACCCGGCACCTGTTGCAGAAGTCGCATCCAGATGGCGAAGAACGCGAGCGTGATCTTGAAACTATTATTGAAGGCGCAAAACACGAACCCCTGCGCCGGCAGGCCGCAATCGGCGCGGCTGGGCGTGGCGGCAATCTCGCGCCGCGTGTCGTTGGGCTGGTAGCAATCGGGCAGATAGGCGAGTTTTTCGACGAACAGCGTCTGCCGGTCGCGCGGCACAATAAAGTCGTCGGCGATGATGTAGTCGATGAACGAGGCGCCCATGGTGCCCGGATAGCCGAGATAGTTGACCTGAACCGGCGCCGGGCGAAACGCCAGAATTTTCGGCCGCGCCCGATGGGTATGGCCTTTCAGATCGACCAGGATGTCGATGTCGTCGGCCCGGATGCGCGCGGCGGCGTCGCGATGCGACAGCGCGTCGATGTCGGTGAAGCGGTCGAAGGCCGAAACCAGCCGCGCGCGCATGCCGCCGCCGGGATCGGCGCCGTAGGAATAGCCGTAGATCTCGAAGCGGTCGCGGTCGTGGCGCTCGATCAGTTCGGCGATCAGATAAGTCGTCGCATGGTCGTAAAAATCCGAAGATAGATAACCGATGCGCAAGCGGCCGGATCGCGGCGCGGCCTGATGCGCATAGACCTGCTGCTCAGGCACAGCGAAGTGCTCGACCCATTTGCGCGCGCAAAGCAATTGATCGGCGCCGGTCGCGGCCGTCGCCATCAGCATGAACGGCGGGATGCGCGCGGCGTTCTGCCGAACGGCTGACAGCAATGTCTCCTCCGCCCCCGCGGCGTCGGTCCAATCGCAAGCGCGCGCGCAGTGATAGACGAGCTGGGCGAGCGCCTCGGCATAAGTAGGGCGCAGCTCGATGGCGCGGCGGTAGGCGTCGATCGCCTCGGCCAGGCTACCCAGTTCGCGCAACGCATTGCCCACGTTCAGATAGGCTTCGGGATAATCGGGCTTGAGCTTCAAGGCCGCCCGCAAGGCATCGAGCGCTTCTTGCGGGCGGCCTTGGTCGAGCAGGAGGGCGCCGAGATTGTTGTGACCTTCGGCGTAATCGGGCCAGAGCCCGACGGCCTGCCGTTGCAGGGCGTCTGCGGCGCGAAGCTCGCCCGCCTCGCTCAAGATCAGCGCGAGATTGTTGCGCGCCGCCGCATGGCTCGGGTCGAGCTCAATGACGCGCCGGTAAGCGGCGGCGGCTTCGTCGGCACGGTCCTGCAGGCGCAGCACGGCGCCGAGATTGAAATAGGCATCGACATGTTTCGGGTTGCCGGCGATGGCCTGCCGGAATGCGGCAACGGCTTCGTCGAGCTTGCCCTGGTGCTGCAGCGCGACGCCGAGATTGGTGTGAGCCTGCGGCATGTCGGGACGCAGCGCCAGCGCGTGCCGGTAGACTTCGATCGCGGCGTCGAGCTTGCCCTGTTCCTGGAGAATGAAGCCCAGATTGTAATGTGCCTCGGCGGCGGCGGGGCTGAGCTCGACCGCCCGCCGGAACATCGTCTCGGCCTCGTTGAAGTCACCGGCCGCCGTCGCGATGGCCGCCAGATTGGTGCAGGCGACATTATTTGTCGGCGCGACTTCGAGGACACGGCGATAAAGCGGCGCCGCCTCGGCGATAGCGCCGCGGCGGTGCGCGGCGAGCGCCTGTTGCAAAAGCTGATCGGCCGGCGCCGGCATGGTTCGGACTGGCGCTATGGTTCGCGCCAGCTGAGATACTCGACCTCGTAGCTGGTCGCGCCGTTTTTCAGACGGACGTACGCGGTCGGCCCGTTGAGGCGGATTTCGCCGGCCGTCTTCGGCCCTCTGAAGACGACCGGCGAGTCTTCGGAACCCGGCGTGTAGATCTCAACCGTGCCGGTCGGCGGCACCACCGTCACGATAATGGTTGCGTAGGTCGCCGTGGGTGGAAGATAGCGGCCGACGTCGAGCGGCGTCACTTCGATCCGCTCGGGCTGGCTGTCGCTCGGCGGCGGCGGTTGGCTCTGGTTCGGCGCGGGCGGTGCGGCCTGAGGCTGCGGCGGCTGGCTCGGCACCAGCTGCAACGGTTGGCCCGCGCCAGGTGTCGGTTTTTGCGCTATCTGGATATAGGCTGGCGGTGGATGCATATCGATCATGCGCAGGCTCCGCCACTTTCCAAAAAAAACGCCCCACACATTCCACGCCGCAGCAATTGGCCTGTCAACTCGGCGCCAGACCGCGCGCTTGCGCCGCCAAAAAGTCTTCCAGCGCAGCTATGCAGGTGCTGTCCCGATACAGCCGATGTTTGTTGCGCGCGATCTTGCTGCGCAGCGAAGCTCGCCAGTCGGCATCGCGCGCGATCCGCACCGCGGCCGCCACATAGCCGTCGATGCCCGCGGTGATGGTCTCCTGCACGTCCATCATCGTCAGGATCGCGGTGGCATGCCGGCCGCGCATCAACGGCCCGGCCGTGGTGACGATGGGCAGGTCATGAACGAGGCTCTCGAGCACCGAGTTGCAGCCCGACCAGCCGATGCTGTCGAGCACGGCATCGCAGGCGCCGATGGCGGCGATAAATTTTTGCGGCTCGAGCCGCGGCAGGAAAACGCAATGGTCGGCGGCGTCCAAGCCGAACCCAGCAAAAGCACGATCCAGCCGCTCGCGAAACAGCGCGGTGATTTGCGCGCCGCCGGGAAACTGGATGAAGGTGAATTGGCAATCGCCGGCGTCCCCGGCGATGCGCGGAAAAACCTGATCGTATTGCGGCAGATATTTGGGCAGCGACTGGGCGCACCAGAACACGGTGGCACCCGGACGCAAACCGAGCGCCGCGCGATCGAGCAAAACAGGCGCAGCATCAGG
>DATHHM010000236.1:0-5058 GCA_035317145.1 Xanthobacteraceae bacterium
GGGTTACTTTCCGCTGCTGAAGAACAGGCCCACGATCGTGATCCTGGCCAGCGGCAGCGACTTCGTCACCGGCATGAATCGAGGACGCATCGATATGGCGACCCCCTATTTACGCGAGGCATTGCGCTTCATCGGCGTCAGCGACGTTCGTTTCGCGCTGATTGGCCCAACTGTCGGCCCGGCTGAGCCGGCGCGGCTCGCCCGCGAGGCCGCGCACCATCTGCTGGTCGAAATGGCGGCAAGCTTCTGAGGGAAGCGTCGGGGTGTCGAGTTAAGCCGGCGCTGCAAAAATGTCGCAGCGCGCACTATTAATATCGCTTCAGGCGAAAACCCGGATTTCATTGACCACTGTGGCCGGTCAATCGTCTATGGATCTTGTGGCGGAAGGATAGAAAGCATGGTCATCGAAACCGTTTTATTTATCGCTTTCGCGGTCGCCGGTGGGGCTGTCATCGTGAAAGCTTACGAGTGGCAACAGGACGTTCTGTACGGCCCGTATATGAAGCGGGCTGATTGAGCCCACAGGAGCAACGATGACAGCCATTCGCCGCACCCTTGGATTGAGCCAACGCCCCGCAATGACACGGGCTTGGCATTTACGGACGGTCATCATCCCGAGGCGCACAATCACCGGCCGGCTTGTGCGCGGACAGGTTTGGCGGCGCCACGACGGCCGTCGTTGGTTGTACAAAAAGTTCATCGCGTAACGGTTGGTCCGCGAGCGATGTCGGCCGTGGTCTTAGATCATCAGGTGCCGCTGCCGCATGGGTGTGCGATCAGGCGCAGATTAGTTCCTACCAGCCGCCCCACCCCCCGTAGAAACGCGGACCATAGTACGGACGATAGTACGCCGGGCGATATCCACGATAATAAGCCCGCCGATATCCGTAGTATGGTCGGCCATATCCATATCCATAATATGCGGGGGCGTAGCCGCCGTAGTAGGCGGGCGCATAGCCACCGTAGTAGCCATAGCCGGGTCCGTAATACCCATATCCCGGGCCGTATCCGTATGCGTTGGAAGCTAGACCGCCGATAAGGGCACCGGCAATTAATCCGCCTGCGATACCCGGACCCCAGCCCCAACCTCCACGCGCTTCAACCGGTGTCGGTATGGAGACTGCAGTCATGGCTGTTACGGCGGCGGCGGAGAAAACAACTGCTGCCTTCCGCATGGGCTTTCCTTTCACCAAAATGTTGTTGTCGATAACAAAAGTCGAATTCGATCGTTGGATCCGCAAGGGCCACCCGGAACGTTCTCATTGAATTTAATGTTGATGAATGCCCGCAGGCTGCGAGGGATGCCGGAATTCTCAAATGCCTTCGCCTGGCTTAGTTCATAGCCGCGAACCAAAATATATTTTGCGACCGGGCTCGTCTGGTATCTTCGGAAATCCCGCTCCGTCACACGCGGGGCATTCAACTTCTGCGCTAAGGAATGAAAGCTAAGTGATTGATATTGTTGGTATTTGATGGTCGCATCGGCCAAAATTGATGCGGCAGCATTTTGCTCTTGGCGACGAGCGCCATAACCAGAGCCGGCATGCTACTTATCCACGCCTAGCAACGGCCTTGGCCGGCCAACTGACGGTAGCCTGAATGCGGGAACTCCTGTTCTTCGTCGCGTCGAGCTTCTGGGCGGGCGCCGCGCACGCGGCGACGCCGGGGCACGGCAAGACAATTGCGGCCGCCTACATCGTTGGCGCGCGCGGCAAGCCGATCGACGCGGTGATCCTCGGAATTTTCGTCACGCTGTCCCACACCAGCGGCATCGTGCTGGTCGGCGTGCTCGCCTCGCTCGGCTCGACCTGGCTGCGGCCGCAGCGCATCGAAGCCTACCTGGCGGTCGCGGTCGGCATCCTGGTGATCGTGCTCGGCCTGTGGATGCTGTGGGCGCAGCGCGATCTTGTGGCGCATGCCATGGGCGAAGCCGGCGAGCCGGGCGATGGCATCAGCGGAGCGGATGCCCACACGCGGGATCACGACCACGCTCACGACCACCCGCATGGCCATGGGCACGGCGAGCCCGTGGTCTGGCACAGCCACGGATTCGGCAAGGTCCACGCCCACCGGCTGGACGTCGTGGCCGAGAACCGTCCGAAACTGCCGGTGCTGCTGGCGCTGGGAATTGCGGGCGGCCTGCTCCCCGATCCGGCCGCGCTGGCGCTGCTGCTCGGCGCGCTGTCGAGCGGAAAAGTCCTGCTCGGCCTCGTCACTGTCGTGGTGTTCAGCCTCGGCTTCGCGGCGACGCTGGTGGTGGTCGGCATCGTTGCCGCGAAGGTCGGCGAAAAGGTGCTCGACTGGCTGGCCAGCATCTGGATGATCCGACTGCAGATCGCCACCAGCCTGCTGATCGTCGGCATGGGCGTGGTGCTGACCATCCGCGCAGTGTCCGAGCTGGCGGCGTTGCCGGCGGGCTGAATCTACTTTGCATGGGGTTGTTTTCGCGATTTTGGGTCCAGGCCCTGCGGTGCACCGCCCATGGCGTGTCGCACTGGCTACCGCGCACCCGCATGCCTGGCCGGCAGCATGCCGACAAATCCGCTGATGTCGGCGTACCAGACATTGCCATCGCGATCGACGGCGACGCTGAACGGCCGGGCATTGTCGCGGGGAAGCGCAAAGACCGTGATGTGGCCGTTGCGCAGCCGCCCGAGGCTCGCGCTGCGCAGCATGCCGAACCAGACGTCGTCATTGGGAGCCACGGCAATGCCGCTGAGACCGGCATTTTCCCGGCCCGCCTCGACATCCGAAAATTGTCCATCCTTGAATCGCCCGATGCGATTGGCGCGGAACTGCAGGAACCACACCGAGCCGTCGGAGCCGACCGCGACGTCAGTCGGCACGGCGCCGCCGCGCGGCAGGTCGAATGTCCTGCCGGTCCCGTCGGCGGCGATGTGGAGCAGCTGGTTGCCGTTCTGCAGCGTCGCCCATACGGCGCCGTCGGCCGTCACTGCGACCCCATAGGGTCCGCCGCGCGCGGACTCGATCTGATAGCGGGTAAAAACGCCGTCCTTCAGCCTGGTCATGCCATAGCCAGTCGGGTCGGCGAACCAGGCGGCGCCGTCGGGCGCGATCGCCAGCCGTCCGAGGCGAGCGATCGGAGTGTCGAGCACAAACCGTTCGATCTCGCCGACGCTGCTGATGCGCGCAATGGCGCGCGCGCCGAGGTCCGTGTACCAGGCGCTGCCGTCGGCCGCGACCGCGAGCCCGAGCGGTTCGTTGTTGCGGCTCGACGTCGGCAGCCGCTCGACGCGGCCGTTGCGCAGACGGCCGATCGCATCGGCATGGTCGATGGTGAACCAGATGCTGCCGTCGGTGCCCGCCGCAATCGCGATCGGCGCATCCTGCGGCTCGCTCATGCGGTACTCGACGAATTTCTGCTCCGGGACGGCGCGCGCCAGCAGAAGCGCGCCTCCCGCCAGGACCGCGACGCCAAGCACCGCGGCCAATGTCCCGATTCCGAAGTTCGCCAGCATTCGCGGCACGCTTCGTACCAACTTCGGAATCGATAGGGACACTAGCAACTCCATGATTCGGGTGCCGCTTTTGAACCCGAAGTTCTCAACGGTAATTGCCGCACGGTATGAGCGAACTTCGGGTTCGAGCGGCCATGCGCGGATCAGCGCGGCAAATGGGTGGCGGCGCGGCGGCGCGACAGGTGCCACGCCGCAAGACCGCCACCGATCAGCACCAGCACACAAAACGAGAGCCCGCCGGCGAGGCTGATCGGTTCGATGCGCGCCAGCAGGTTGCCGCCTTCGATGGCCATGCGCCAGACTTCCGCATAGGGCATCAGCGAGAACACCGCGTAGATGACGCCCGCATCGTTCGGATCGCGGGCGAGAGGCCCAGCCTCGATATGGGTTGGAACGTCGTCTTCTTTCGGCGTCCAGGTTTCGCCGCCGTCCTCGCTGCGATAGATTCCGCGATCGGAGGAGACCACCAGGGTTATCGCATCCGCGCTCGCCGCGATGCCGCGCACTCTGGTTCTCGCCTCGGGCAGCGAACGTCCGACGGAATGCCAACCGGCGCCGAGATCGTCGCTGACCACGATCCGGCCGCCCGCCGCCGCCCAGATGCGTTGCGGCCGCGTCGCATCGGTCGCGATCGTGTCGACCGGCGCGCCTGCGCCGCCGAAACCGGCGTTGCGCCAGCTGCGCCCCCCATCGTGGCTGATCATCGCCCGGCCGTCGATCACGGCCGCCAGAATGTCGGCCGATCCCGGGATCGCCACCAGCGCCGTCATCTCGCTCATCTGCGGCGGCCCGGGCACGACCGCATAGGTGCGGCCGCCGTCCTCGCTCGCGAACAGCCGGCTCCGGCCGAGCAGATAGAAACGATCGTTCGCCGGCCCAGCGACCAGCGCCCGTGCTGGAATCGCGGACTCCGGGGCCTCGGCGCGCAGCCAACCGTCCTGGTCGCGACGAAATACGCCGCTGGCTGCCGCACACACGGCCAGCTCGCCGTCCGGCGAGAAGGCGAGCGCAAATACCGCGCCGATGATGAGGTCGCGCGCCTCCGGCACCCAGCTCCGCCCCCCATTGCGCGAACTCAGGATTCCGAGATCGGTGCCGACCAGCAGGTGGGACGAATCGCGTGGATCGACCGCAATGACAAGCGCCGCATTGAGAAACAGGCCGACATCCGCATTCAACCAGGCGGCGCCGAGATCGCGGGAGCGAAACACGCCGCCATAGCTGCTCGCATCATGCGCCGACGCGCTGCCGGCCAGGAGGGACACCACGCAGGCAAGCCAGAGGGTCAACCGACACACGCCGATTGGTTTTTTTCCAATCCCAGGATGAAGCGGTCGGGGTGGGGAGACTGGTCCCACCCCGAAAACGCCCGTCACGGCTTGCGCGATTTCTCACCCGGCGCCAGCGCGATCTCGGCCATGCGTCCGCCGTTCAGCGCCACCCAGGAATTCTTCGTCAGCGGATATTTGTCGGTGTAGCTCAGCGGCTCGTGGGCGGCGACGCAGTTGTTGTAGCCGCCGGTGATCTTGTAGCACTTCTCGTAAGCGAGAAACTGCTGGACCGTATCGGTCTGCTGCAC
>DATHHM010000237.1:0-11347 GCA_035317145.1 Xanthobacteraceae bacterium
AACGGCAGCGAAAATTGCTTGCGCAGGTCGGGCAGCACGATGGTCGAAGCGGTGTTGCAGGCGATCACCACCAGGTCGGGCCGGTGGGTCTCGATCAATTCGCCCATCAGGGCGACGACGCGCGACACCAGCGCGGGCTCCGGCAGGTCGCCATAGGGAAAGCCGGCGTCGTCGGCGACATACAGAAGATCGACGTGCGGCCGCGCGGCCGCGACCTCGCGATAAACGGTAAGCCCGCCGAGGCCCGAATCGAACAGCAGAATGGTTTCGCGCATCGCCATAGCGCGACTTCATGCCATGAGGCGTCGGCCGCCCGCAATCGCCCCGCGGTTGGAACCGTTAATCGGGCTTAAGCGAAAGCCTCGACCAGCCGCGGCCCTTCCTTGGGCGGCGCGGCTTCCTGCCGGGCGGCGAACTTCGGCCGGCTCGCCGCCGGCGAGATCAGGCCGCTGATGACGGTGAAGGTGAGCACGAGGATCACCGCAAAGTTGCCGTCGTGGATGCCTGAGAAGGCGACCGCGCCCATGAGATAGGCCCAGAACGGGAATGCGATGGTCGAGACCACGGCATTGACGATCCAGGCGTCGCCGTCCTCGCGCACATACCAGCAGAACAGCGGGGTGAGGATGCAGCCGATCAGCAACGCGCCGGTGGCGATGGCGCCGATGGGGAGACCTGCCATGGCGGCGCCCGGCCCGCCGGCCTTCATCGCCTGATCGAGGATGGCGTTGATCAGCATGGAAAAGCCGATCACTTCGCCCGGAATATATTTGATCATGCGCTCGACATAATTGTCGCCGGGCACGGCGGCGGCCAGCTGCATGCCGGCGATATCGGACTGCAGCACCCCCTCCAGACCTGCGATTTGCAGATCGAGGTCGGGTATCCGTGGCTTGCGCACCAATCGGCCCATGATTTTCTCCTTAAAAAGCGATTCGCACCTTGAAAAGCTGCGGCGAAGTTACGCCGGGGCGGCTGAGTCGGGCAAACAAACAATCGGCCGCGGAGCTGAAAACGCGCCGCTGCGGCGATGAAGCTTTCGTGGACAGCGTGCCGACGCCGTGTCAGGCGGCGCTGATTCTCAAGCGCGGCCGAACACGCGGCGGAAGATCGCATCGACGTGGGAGAAATGGAAATCCAGGTCGAAATTGGCGGCGAGCTCTTTGTCGCTCAAATGTTTGCGCACGTCCTTGTCGGCCTTGAGCAGCTTGAGGAAATCGCCGCGGGCCTCCCATACCTTCATGGCGTTGCGCTGGACCAGCCGATAGGCGTCCTCGCGGGCGACGCCTTTTTGGGTGAGCGCCAGCAGCACGCGCTGGGAATGAACCAGGCCGCCGAGGCGGTCGAGATTCTTGCGCATGTTTTCCGGGTAGACGATCAGCTTGTCGATGACGCCGGCGAGCCGGCCGAGCGCAAAGTCGAGCGTCACCGTGGCGTCCGGGCCGATCATGCGCTCGACCGAGGAATGGGAAATGTCGCGCTCGTGCCACAGCGTCACGTCTTCGAGCGCCGGCGTAACGTAGGCGCGCACCATGCGCGCAAGGCCGACGAGGTTTTCCGACAGCACCGGATTGCGCTTGTGCGGCATCGACGAGGAGCCCTTTTGGCCCGCGGAGAAATACTCCTCGGCCTCCAAAACTTCGGTGCGCTGCAGGTGGCG
The DNA here is from genome assembly GCA_035317145.1 of Xanthobacteraceae bacterium. Classification (GTDB taxonomy): domain Bacteria; phylum Pseudomonadota; class Alphaproteobacteria; order Rhizobiales; family Xanthobacteraceae; genus BOG-931. The sequence continues at coordinate 1,661 of DATHHM010000237.1, forward strand.
GATTTCCGTCGCCAGCCGCTCGACGGACGCCGCGACGACGCCCAGCGTGGCAAAATACATGGCGTGGCGGTCGCGCGGAATGATTTGGGTCGAGATCGGCTCGACTTTGAGCCCCATCTTGCGCGCGACGTGCGCTTCGACGCGCGGATCGACCTGGGCGAAAGTGCCGACCGCGCCGGAAATCGCGCAGGTCGCGACCTCGGCGCGCGCCGCGATCAGGCGCTCTTTGGCGCGGGCGAACTCGGCATAGGCCACGGCGAGTTTGAGCCCGAACGTGGTCGGCTCGGCATGAATGCCGTGGGAGCGACCGATGGTCGGCGTGAATTTGTATTCGCGGGCGCGGCGCTCCAGCGCTTTGTTGAGCGCTTCCACGTCGGCGATCAAAAGATCGGCGGCGCGCACCAGCTGCACGTTGAAGCAGGTGTCGAGCACGTCGGACGAGGTCATGCCCTGGTGCACGAAACGCGCTTCGGGGCCGACGATTTCGGCGAGATGGGTGAGGAAAGCGACGACGTCGTGCTTGGTCTCGCGCTCGATCTCGTCGATGCGGTCGATATCGAACTGCGCCGCCTTGCCCTTGGCCCAGATCTTCTTCGCCGCGGCCTTCGGGATCATGCCGAGCTCGGCCATGGCATCGGCGGCATGGGCCTCGATCTCGAACCAGATGCGAAACCGCGTTTCCGGCGACCAGATCGCCGCCATCTGCGGGCGGGTGTAGCGCGGGACGGTCACGCCACGTCCCCGCGCGCCAGCGCCGCGGCGTTGCGGATCGCCGCGATATTGGCGCGATAGCTTTCCGGCGTGCGGTCTTTGAACACCGCGGAGCCGGCGACGAAGGCGTTGGCGCCGGCGCGGGCGACTTCGGGCGCCACTTGCGGCGTGATGCCGCCGTCGATCTCGATGTCGATCGGCCGGCCGGCCGCCATGGCGCGCAGGTTGCGCACTTTTGCCACCGCTTCGGGAATGAATTTCTGGCCGCCGAAACCGGGATTGACCGACATGACCAGGATCAGGTCGACGAGATCGATGACGTGCTCGACCGAGCTTTCATGCGTGCCGGGATTCATGGTCACGCCGGCCTTCTTGCCGAGCGCGCGGATCGCCTGCAGCGAGCGGTGGATGTGCGGTCCGGCCTCGACATGCACGGTGATGATGTCGGAGCCGGCCTTGGCGAAGGCTTCGAGATAAGGATCGCACGGCGCGATCATCAGATGCACATCGAGCGGCTTCTTGGTGTACGGCCGGATCGCTTTGACGATGTCCGGGCCGATGGAAATGTTCGGCACGAAATGGCCGTCCATGACGTCGACATGGATCCAGTCGGCGCCGGCGGCATCGACCGCGCGCACCTCGTCGCCGAGCTTGGCGAAGTCGGCGGCCAGGATCGACGGCGCGATGATGAGTGGGCGATGCACTGGATTCTCCAGATTCATTGTTCGCGTAACACGCCGCTTCAGAGCGGGCAACGGGCAAGAAACCGTTATGTTTCACGGATTTGCGCTACACGCCTGATGCGCTTCCGCGGCCGCCCGCGACTGGACTTGACCCGACCGGCGCTATACCTCCTGCAACGGAGGTCATCGTGGCGCGCGTCGATACCATAGTGCTGGGAGCCGGCATCGTCGGCACCTCGATTGCCGTGCATCTCGCCAAGCGCGGCGTCGCGGTTGCGCTGGTCGATCGCGGCGGGGCGGGTGAGGGCACCTCCTACGGCAATACCGGCATCATCGAAGGCAATACGATCTTTCCGGCAGCATTCCCGTCGCGCTTTGCGGCGCTGCTACGGGTTGCGCTCAAGCGCGCGCCGGAAGCGAATTACCATCTGACGTTTCTGCCGAAAGTGGCGCCGTGGCTCTTGGCCTTCCGCGCCGCGTCGCAGCCGTCGCGGCTCATCGAGACCGCGCAAATCATCCGGCCGCTGATGGCGCGCGCGGTCGCCGAGCACGAGGCGCTGAGCGCGGAAGCCGGCGCCGAAAAATATCTGCGCCATACCGGTTGGCTGAAACTTTACCGCAGCGACCAATCGTTTGCGGCGCAGGCGCGCGAGCTCGAACTCGCCGCGCGCTTCGGCATCGCCAATGTGCCGCTCGATGGTGAAGCGGCGCGGGCGCTCGAGCCCTCGCTCACGCCGGTGTTCCGCCATGCCGTACATTGGACCGGCGCGGTGAGCGTCAGCAATCCGCTGGCGTTGACGCGCGCCTATGCCGCGCGTTTCGCTGCGCTCGGCGGGCTTGCGTTCACCGGCGACGCGCGCAGCCTGCATCGCGCCGACGGCCGTTGGCGCGTCGATACCGCCGCAGGCCCGCTCGATGCCGGCGACGTGGTGGTCGCGCTCGGGCCGTGGACGCCGGATCTGATCGGTCCGCTCGGCATCAAATTGCCGTTGGCCGTCAAGCGCGGCTACCACTGGCATTTTCGCCCGCAAGGCAATGCCGGATTGAGCCGCCCGATCCTCGATGCCGACAACGGCTATTGCCTGGCGCCGATGGAGCAGGGCATCCGGCTCACCACCGGTGCGGAATTCGCCGCGCGCGACGCTCAGCCGACTCCGGTGCAATTCGATCGCGTGCTGTCGAAAGCGCGCGAGCTGTTCGCGCTCGGCGAGGCGGTCGAGACGAAGCCGTGGATGGGATCGCGGCCGTGCTTCGCCGATTCACGCCCGGTGATTTCGCGCGCGCCCAATCAACGCGGCCTATGGCTCGCCTATGGCCACGGCCATTGGGGGCTGTCGCTCGGCCCGGCGACGGGACGGCTCATCGCCGAGATGATGACCGGCGCGACGCCATTCTGCGATCCGGCGCCTTACGCGGCGGATCGCTTCCGGCACTAGGCGTTTACTCGTTGATCGTCTTGACGACGCTCGACTGCGGCCGGGTGTTGTTGGCGTTGGAGAACTTGTCCTGCGCCCGCACCATGTCGTCGTACTTCGAGACCGTCGTCACCGGCTGCTTCGGCACCATGTGGACGATCTTGTATCCGCCGGCCTTGAGCTGGCGCAGCAGTTCCGGCAGGGCTTCGGCCGTCCCATGCTGGAAGTCGTGCATCAGCACGATGCCCTTGCCGTTCTTGGCCAGCTTGGTCATCGCCGATTTGACCACGTCCTCCGGCTTGTGGATCTTGAAATCGAACGTGTCGATGTCGGTCGAGAAGATCGCGATATTGCGGGTGCCGAGATAGGTCATCAGGTCGGCCGGCTGCTGCAGATCGGGGAAGCGGAAGAACGGCGCGATCGGGCCGTCGACCGCCATGTGCACGGCGCTCACGCCCATCTCGATTTCGTCCTTGGCCTTCTCAATATCCTTGGCATACGGATTCTTGGCCAAATCCTTGTGCGACCAGGTGTGGCTGCCGATGGTCATGCCGGCCGCGGCCACCATCTTCGATATGTCGGGGCGCCAGCTGGCGTGCTCGCCGATCTCGAAGAACGTCGCCTTGACGCACATGTCGGTGAGCGCCTTGATCACCATCGGCGTGTTCTCCGGCCACGGGCCGTCGTCGAAGGTCAGCACGACTTCCTTCTCGCGCAGGAAATCGTATTGCTTGAAATGCTCGGTGCCGAACGCGGGGCCTCCGGTGGTGTCGATCTCGACGGTGCGGGCGAGGCCCATGCCGTCCGGCTTGTCGCAGGTCGGAGCGCTCTTCGCCGGAGACGGCGCGGGCGCTGCGGCGCTCTGCGGTGCGGCTGCCGGCGTCGGGTTGTTCTGGGCTAGGACGATGGGAGCTACGGCGGGGGCGTCGGTCGCCACCGTCGGCTTCGCCACCTCGGCAATTTGATTTTGGGCAAGCTCGGCGACCGGCGCGTGCACCGGCGTTGCACGGGTGCTCTGAGCCGGCGGCGCGACCTGCGCCGCCATGGTGTTCGTCGGGGCCGGGGCGTTGGCGCGCTGGGCGGCCACGACACCAAATGCCGCGAGACCCAACGTCAATAATGCAGCAAAAACAATAACAACGATCCGCATCATACCCTCCGCAACTACCGCGACCCAACCCGGCGCAAAGTGAAGGCGCAAAAGCCGGGCGAGTCAACGAAAACGAGGCGGCGTCCCATCAAAGATGCGGAACTTGGTTTCCGCACCCGAGCAGGCGTCGATCCGCTTGTCTCAGCGGCCGAATTCATCCTGCCAACTGCGCATCGCGCCGGACAGGGGCAACGCCTTTGCCGCAAAAACGCCGCGCGCGATGGCGCGTGCCACGACGTTAGCGGCAACCGCGCCCAGACTGGTCAGGCCGAGGTGCGGATCACCCAGTGGCCGGCGGCCGGTCGAGGCCGCAAACACCACGTCGCCGTCGAGCGGCGTGTGCACCGGGTAGATCGCCCGCGACAGGCCCGACTGCGCCATGATGGCAAGCCGTTTCGCCTGCGCCTTGTCCAGCGCGGCGTCGGTCGCAACGATGACCAACGTGGTGCTCTCCTGCGGAGTTCCCTTGGTGCGAAGCGTGAGCGCGCCCGATGGTAAAGCGGCCGGAAATCCGCGGCCGCCGAACTCGCCGTTCTCTTCGAACGGCGCCGCCCAAAACCACGGGCCCTGATCGACGACCACGCTGCCGACCGCATTGACGGCGGCGAGCGCGCCGACGGTATGGCCGTCCGGCGTTTGGGCCGAGGCGGAACCGATGCCGCCTTTGTAATTGACCGTGGTGGCGCCGGTTCCGGCGCCGACGCTGCCCAGCGCGAATTCGGCCGCGGCCGAAGCGGCGGCGGCATAGCCGAGCTCGCGATAGGGCGGGAACCGGCCCCAATCCTTGTCGCCGCCGCTGAGCAAATCGAACAGCACGGCGGCCGGCACGATCGGCACCCGCGCGGTGCGCACGGCAAAGCCGCGGCCTTGCTCTCGCAGCCAGGCCTGCGCGCCGGACGCGGCATCGAGGCCAAAGGCCGAGCCGCCGGATAGCACGATGGCGTCGATGCCATCGACCGTCCCGGCCGGATCGAGCAGGGCGGATTCGCGCGTCCCCGGCCCGCCGCCGCGCACGTCGATCGAGGCCACGGCCGGTTCGTCAAAGACGACCACGGTCGAGCCTGAGCCGAGGCGGGTGTCGGTGCCGTGGCCGACCTTGAGGCCGGGGACGTCGGTAATGAGGTTGCGCATAGGCGCATCATAACCCCTCCCTGCGTGCGGGGAGAGGGTGGAGAATGCCTTGCAATCGCCATGGCGCCCGGTGCATTGCATGCGCCATGACGAATGTTTCGATAGTGGCGGCGCTGCTCGCGGGCATGCTGAGCTTCCTGTCGCCCTGCGTGCTGCCGCTGGTGCCGCCTTATCTGGTCTATCTGACCGGCACGTCGCTGGAGCGGTTTGCGGATCGCGAGACCAAACCGCGGCTACGCGGACGTACAATTTTGGTTGCGTGCGTGTTCGTGCTCGGCTTCTCCACCGTGTTCGTCGCGCTCGGTGCCGGCGCCAGCGTGATCGGCGCGGTGCTGCGCGCCTATTCGGGCGAGCTCGCGGTCGTTGCCGGCATCGCCATCGTCATCATGGGTCTGCACTTCCTCGGCATTACGCCGATCGCCTGGTTGATGCGCGAGAAGCGGCTTGAAGTCGCCAAGCCGGTCGGCCTGTGGGGCGCCTATTTGATGGGACTTGCCTTTGCGTTCGGCTGGACGCCGTGCATCGGCCCGATCCTCGCCGCGATCCTTGCCGTTGCCGCGTCGGAGGCAACAGTGGCGAAGGGCGCCGGCATGCTTGCAGTCTATTCGCTCGGGCTCGGCATTCCGTTCATCGTAGCGGCTTTGGCGGTCGAGCCATTCGCCGCTTTCCTCGCCCGCTTCCGCAAAAATCTCGGCCTCGTCGAAAAGGCGATGGGCGGGCTTTTGGTGCTCACCGGCATTGCCTTTCTGACCGGCGCGGTCAGCCAGGCGAGCTATTGGCTGCTCGATACATTCCCGATGCTGGGGAAGATCGGCTGACCCCGACGCCGCCGTCTACATCGTGCAGCCGGAATCCGGACACTCGACGTAGGTGATCTTGCCGCTGGAATCCTTCTTCCAAATATACATCACGTAATCGAGCTTGGTGATGTCGCCCTTCTTGTCGTAGGCGATGTCGCCGAGCACGGTTTTGAAACTCATGCCGGAATGCATCATGTCGGCGACTTTTTTCGGGTCGGCCGACTTTGCAGCTTCCGCCGCCTGCTTGATGATTTGGACGCCGGCATAGCTGTAAAGCGTATAGGCCTCCGGCTCGAATTTCTTGGCGCGGAATTCCGCCACCACCGCTTTGGCTTCCGGCTTGTTGCGCGGGTCGGGGCCGTAGGTCATCAGCGTGCCTTCGACGCCCGGGCCGCCGACGGATGCGAACTCGTCGGAGGTGATGCCGTCGCCGCCCATCAGCGGCGCCTTGACGCCCTGGTCGCGCATCTGCCGCACGATCAGGCCGCCTTCGGTATAGAGGCCGCCGAAATAAACCAGGTCGGCGCCCGATTGTTTGATCTTGGAGATCAACGCCGAATAATCCTTCTCGCCGGTATTGATGCCTTCATAGAGCACCTCGGTCATGCCGCCGGCCTTGATGGTCTTCAACGTTTCGTCGGCGAGCCCCTTGCCGTAGGTGGTCTTGTCGTTGACGAAGGCGATCTTTTTGCCCTTGAAGTGCGCGAGGATATAGGTGCCGGCGACCTTGCCCTGCTGATCGTCGCGGCCGCAGGTGCGGAAGATGTTCCACAAGCCGCGCTCGGTGACGGTGGGATTGGTCGAGGCCGGCGTGATCGCGAGGATGCCGTTTTCCTGATAGACCTCGGAGGCCGGGATGGTGACGCCGGAATTGTAATGGCCGATGACGAATTTGACGCCGTCGCCGGCAAATTTGTTGGCGACCGAGACGCCTTGCTTCGGATCGGAGACGTCGTCGCCGAATTCGGTGACGATCTTCTGATTGAGAATGCCGCCCGCGGCGTTGATGTCGGCCGCCGCCTGTTCGACGCCGTTCTTCATCTGCGCGCCGGTGGCGGCATTGGCGCCGGTGATCGGGCCGCCGACGCCGAATTTGACTTGCGCGGTGGCGGAATTCGCCAACACGAATGCTAGGCTCAGCGAAACACCGAGCGTGGTGATCGTTTTCATCGTCAGTTCCCCTTGACTGGAAACGGAAAGTCCGTATTTGCCGCAATGTTACGTCAAGGCGCCTTGCGGCGCCAGCGCAGCCAGCCGTTGGGCTGATTGATCCAGCGATATTGGCTGACCATTTGCGCGGCCCGCGCAGTGCGAAAACCGATCAAGCCGAAGGCCAGGCAAATGGCGCTATCGACAACATAATAATGCAGCGACAACAGCGTGCCGCCGAACAGCGCGAAATGGATAAACCGCACCGCGGCGCCCAAGATCAGCATATAGGCGACGATTTGCCACCATGGCCGCCAGGTCTGCGCAATGGCGCGGCCGGCAAGCACCGCTGCGCCGCCGCCGAGGATGACGGTCACGAGCAGGAAGACGCCGAACGAGCCTTCCTCGTGGAGGAAACCTTGCATTGAAAGGCTTTGCATTGAAAGGCTTGGCATCATGGCTCGACCTTTTGCCGTCCGCCTTCGAGATAGGCAGATTTCACTTCCGGCCGGTTGAGCAATTCGGAGCCGGTGCCGGACAGCGTGATCAAGCCGTTGACCATGACATAGCCGCGGTGCGCGAGTTTGAGCGCATGGAACGCGTTCTGCTCGACCAGGAACACGGTCAGGCCGTCTTCGGCGTTGAGCTTTTTGATGGCGTCAAAGATCTGCCGCACGATCAGCGGCGCCAGCCCGAGCGACGGCTCGTCGAGGAGCAGCAGCCGCGGCCGGCTCATCAGCGCGCGCGCGATCGCCAGCATCTGTTGCTCGCCGCCCGACAACGTGCCGCCGCGCTGGGTGAGGCGTTCTTTGAGGCGTGGGAACAGCGCCAGCACGCGGTCGAGATCGGCAGCGAATTCACTTTGCTCAGCAACCGTCGCACCCATCTGCAAATTTTCCAGCACCGTCATGCGGCCGAAGATGCGGCGACCCTCCGGCGCGTGGGCGAGCTTCAGCCGCGCGATCTCATGGGTCGGCAGTTGCGTGATGTTCTGGCCGGCAAAAATAATCTCGCCGTCGCGCGCGCGGGGGTTGCCGCACACGGTCATCATCAGCGTGGATTTGCCGGCGCCGTTGGCGCCGATCAGCGCGACGATTTCGCCTGAATTGACGTCGAGGTCGACGCCCTTGAGCGCCATGACGCGGCCGTAGAAGGCCGTGACGCCGCGCAGCGAGAGCAGCGGCGTGCTCATAGCCCCACCTCCGCCTCGACTTTCGCCACCTCGTCGTCGGCGACGCCGAGATAGGCCGCGATCACCTTGGCGTCGTTGCGCACCGCTTCCGGCGCGCCGTCGGAGATCTTGACGCCATAGTCGAGCACGACGACGTGGTCGGAAATTCCCATCACCACCGACATGTCGTGCTCGATCAGAAGGACCGAGACGGCAAATTCATCGCGGACGGCGAGCAGGAGCTCATTGAGCTCGGCGCTCTCGCGCGGATTGAGCCCCGCCGCCGGCTCGTCGAGGCAGAGCAGCACCGGTTCGGTGCACATGGCGCGGGCGATTTCGAGCCGCCGCTGCGCGCCATAGGGCAGCACGCCGGCCGGATCGTCGGCGCGCTCGATCAGGCCAAAACGCTCGAGCCAGGCACGCGCCTTGTCGAGCGCCGCACGCTCGGCCGACGCGTAGGAAGGAAATCCGAGCACGCCGAGAAAAGTATAGCCGGACGCGAGCATCAGCGGGTTGTGCTGGGCGACCAGCAGGTTCTCCAGCACGGTCATGCCGGGAAACAGGCGGATGTTCTGGAATGTGCGGGCGACGCGCGCCTGCTGCGCCACCAGGAAATCGGGCATGCGCTCGAGCAGATAAAGCGCGCCGTCGGGCCGGACCACGCCGCGCTTGCCGCTGTCGGTCAATCCTTCGAGCGCGTTCCACACGACGGCATCGCCGCGGTGAAGCGCAATGCGGCCTTCGGTCGGCTTGTAGAAACCGGTGATGCAGTTGAACACCGTGGTTTTGCCGGCGCCGTTCGGCCCGATCAACGCGGTGATGGTGCCGCGCTCGACCGCGAAGGACAGATTATCGATGGCGACGAGGCCGCCGAAGCGCATGGTCAAATGCTCGACGCGGAGCACGGTGGAGCCGTCGCGCGCGGAAGCCATCAGCCGCGTCCCTGCTTGACCAGATCGGCGGCGATGGCCTTGCGCTCTTTGAGGAACACCGACGGCTCGCGCGTCGAGATCAGTCCGCGCGGCCGCCAGATCATGATCACCACCATGGCGAAGCCGAACAGCAGCATGCGGTATTGGGTCGGATCGAAGGTCGGCCCAAAGATGTTTTTGAGAAAATCGAGCTCGCGCAAGATCTCGGTGCCGCCGATCATGACGATGGCGGCGATGACGACGCCGATCTGGCTGCCCATGCCGCCGAGCACGACGATGGCGAGGATGGTCGCGGACTCGATGAAGGTGAAGGATTCCGGCGAGATGAACGCCTCGCGCGCGGCGAAGAACGAGCCGGCAAAGCCGGCGAACATCGCGCCCATGGCGAACGCGGTAAGTTTGGTATTGGTGGTGTTGATGCCGAGCGAGCGGCAGGCGATCTCGTCTTCGCGCAAGGCTTCCCAGGCCCGTCCGATCGGCAAGCGGCGCAGCCGCAAGGTAATGGCGGCGGTGACCAGCGCCAGCCCGAGGATCAGGTAGTAGAG
>DATHHM010000238.1:0-2517 GCA_035317145.1 Xanthobacteraceae bacterium
CGGTGAAGCGGAAGTGTCCCGGTTCGATGATGCCGGCGTGAACCGGACCGACCGGAATGCGGTGCAGGCCTTCGCCCTCCACGGGCAGGAACGCGTAAGCCGATTGTTCGCCCGGCTGCTGCGGGCGCGCGCCGAGCGGATGTTGCACATCCCAGAAGCCGAGATCGAGCCACGGCCGCGTATCCGCCGCGCCGACCGGGTCGAGGCCATAGAGGCTTTTGATCGCGCGCTCGAGCCGGATGGCGGGCGGATGCAGCGCGCCCACCGATGGAAATCGTCCATCGGGGCATTCGAGACTGACGACATGAATGCCGGGCCCGGCTTCGCTCATCACCGCCATATGCACGGCGCCGGTGTCGCCCCATAGGCCGAGCAAAGTGGCATGGCCGGCCGCAAGCTCGCCCGCTACGGCGCGCCAAGCGTCCGGCGTGACGACCGCGCGCGGCCATGGCCGGTAGCCGTCGACTTGGCGCGCCTGCGCGATGATGTCGGTGAGGACGGACATGGGCGCTATCCGAGCAGTTTTGCAACGCTCTCGAACCAGGCGACCAGCGCCGGCGGCATATAGACGCCGGCTGTAAGCACCAGGGCGAGATGCGAGAAGAGCGGCAGGTACGATGCGTTGGATTTGGCGACGGGTCCGCGCGGCTCGCCGAACGCAATGGTGTTGAGCCGCAGGAACAATCCGCCGATACCGACCAGGAGGCCGAAGACCAGGATCAACGCCAGCGCCGGCGAGCGCGCGAAGGTCGAGCTCACCACCAAAAATTCGCTCATGAAGATGCCCAGCGGCGGCATTCCGGCGATGGCAATGACGCCGAGGATCAACCCCCAACCGAGCACCGGATTGGTTTCAGTGAGCCCGCCCATGTCGGCGATGCGTTGCGTGCCTTTGATCTGTGCGACGTGACCGACCGCGAAGAAGATCGCCGATTTTGTCAGCGAATGCATGGTCATGTGCAGCAAGCCGGCGAAATTGGCGATCGGGCCGCCCATGCCGAACGCAAAGGTGATGATGCCCATATGCTCGATCGACGAGTAGGCAAACATGCGCTTGATGTCGCGGCGCCGGTACAGCATGAAAGCCGCGAACACCAGCGAAACGAGCCCGAGCGTCACCATCAGCGGCCCGGGCGCCAGCGCCGCCGGATTGACCGCCAGCAGCATCTTGAAACGCAACAGCGCGTAGAGCGCGACGTTGAGCAGCAATCCCGACAGCACCGCCGAGATCGGCGTCGGACCCTCGGCATGGGCGTCGGGCAGCCAGGCGTGCAGCGGCGCCAGGCCGACCTTGGTGCCATAGCCGAGCAACAGGAACACGAAGGCGACATTGAGCAGCGCCGGATCGAAGGCGTCGGCATGCTTGATCAGCGTGGTCCACACCATGGCGTCGAGGCCTTCGCCGACCGCCGGCCGCGCCGCCATGTAGATCAAAATCGTGCCGAACAGCGCCAGCGCGATGCCGACGCTGCCGAGGATGAAATATTTCCACGCCGCTTCGAGCGCTTCATGGGTGCGGTAGATGCCGACCATCATCACGGTGGTCAGCGTCGCCAGCTCGATGGCGACCCACATCACGCCGATATTGTTGGCGACCAGCGCGAGGTTCATCGCGAACATCAGCACCTGGTACATCGCGTGATAGAAGCGCACGAACGTCGGCGTGAGCTTGCCGTTCTCGAGCTCGTGACCGATGTAGCTGGCGCTGAATACGCTGGTGGTGAAGCCGACGAACGTCGTGAGCACGATGAACGTGCTGTTGAGATCGTCGACCAGGAGATACGGCCCCGGCTGCGGCCGCACGGCAAACAGCGATACCGCCGACACGAAGGTGGCGAACGCCGCCAGCACGTTGAGGCGCGCCGTGATCCGGTATCCCGGCAACAGCGCCAGCAGCGCCGCAGCGAGCAGCGGGATCAGCAGCACGGCGGCCAGCGCATCGAACCTCATCGCCGCTCTCCACGGAAACGGTCGAGCGCCTGCAGGTCGACCGTGTCGAAGCGCTCGCGGATACGGAACAGAAAAATTCCGATGACGATGAAGGCGATCAGGATCGAGAACGCGACGCTGATCTCCACAACGAGCGGCATGCCCTTGGCGCCGGTCGCGGCGAGGACGAGACCGTTTTCAAGCGACATGAAGCCGACCACCTGGCTCACCGCGTTGCGCCGGGTCACCATCATGAGCAAGCCGAGCAACACCACGGCCAGCGCGAAGGCCAAATCCTCGCGCGCCAGCGGATCGGCGTCCTGGGTGACCCGCAGCATCACGACCATCGACAGCGCGACGAGACCGATGCCGGCGAGCATCACCGGGCCGACGCCGACGACCTGCTCGATCTCGCGATGAATGCCGAGCTTCACGATGATCCGGTGCAGCACGACCGGGATGACGATCGCCTTGAATACCAGCGCGAGCACGGCGGTGACGTAGAGATGCGGAGCGTCCTGGACGAACGCCTGCCAGGCGACCGAGGCGGCGAGCACCAGCGCGTGCAGGGCATAGACGTTGAGCAGC
>DATHHM010000239.1:0-7339 GCA_035317145.1 Xanthobacteraceae bacterium
GAGGTCACCAACAACTGGTGGCCCGGCGAGCCGCTCGACCGCGCCGAGCACCTGCGCAAGAAATACGTGGACAAGAACGCGATGGCGCTCGCCGTGCGGGCGAGCCGCGCCTTCCACGAATACATGCCGATGCGGGTGACCCAGTCGGAAATCGGCCGGGTCTACCGCAAGATTTCGTATGGCCCGCTGCTCGACGTGTTCATGCTCGACATGCGCAGCTATCGCGGCCCGGATGAGCCGCATGGCGACGGCATCCTGACGCCCGACGACTATCTGCTCGGGCCGCGGCAGGCGGCGTGGCTCAAGCGCGAACTGATGCGTTCGCAGGCGACCTGGAAGGTGATTGCCGCCGACTCGCCGATCGGCAACGTCGTCGACACCACCGGCATCGGGCAGGCCGACGGCCCGCGCGGACGCGGCTTGGAGATCGCCGACCTCCTGTCATTCATCAAACATGCCGGCATCCGCAACACGCTGTGGCTCACCGCCGACCTGCACTACACCGCCGCCCATTACTACGACCCGAACCGCGCGGTATTCCAGGACTTCGAGCCGTTCTGGGAATTCGTCTCCGGCCCGCTCCATGCCGGAACCTGGACGCCGGTGCCGATGGAGTGCAGCTTCGGCTTGCAGGTCGTGTTTCAGAAAGCCTGTAGCGCCGAACAGGGCGAAAATCTCGCGCCCTGCTATGGGCTGCAATTCTTCGGCCACGTCGCGATCGACGGGGCGACCGAAACGCTGACTGTGACGCTCAAGGATGTCGCGGATCGCGCATTGTGGTCCACGACACTCGATCCGGCGCCGCCGGCGCCGGCGCACGTGACCATGCTGCGCCTTTAGGCAGTACAGATCTGGCCGGCCTCGCACGATTGCTTCCCAGCCGGAACTGACTATATACGGGCCACAATCGCGGGCCCCTCGGGGGCTCGTTTTGGTTTAGGGCCCCATGAACCTTCGCAATATCGCCATTATCGCCCACGTCGACCACGGCAAGACCACCCTGGTCGACCGTTTGCTGCAGCAATCCGGCTCGTTCCGCGAGAACCAGCGGGTGGCGGAGCGCGCGCTCGATTCCAACGATCTGGAGCGCGAACGGGGCATCACCATCCTGGCCAAGGCGACCTCGCTGGTCTGGAAGGACACCCGCATCAACATCGTCGATACCCCCGGCCACGCCGATTTCGGCGGCGAGGTCGAGCGCATCCTCAACATGGTCGATGGCGCGCTCGTGCTGGTCGACGCCGCCGAGGGGCCGCTGCCGCAGACCAAATTCGTCGTCATCAAGGCGCTCAAGATGGGGCTGAAACCCATCGTCGTCATTAATAAGGTCGATCGCTCCGACGCCCGCCCCACCGAAGTCGCCAACGAGGTGTTCGACCTGTTCGCGGCGCTTGACGCGACCGAGGAGCAGCTCGATTTCCCGATCCTCTACGGCTCGGCCAAGCAGGGCTGGATGGCAGCCAGTGCCGAGGGGCCGAAAGACCAGGGCATGGCGCCGCTGTTCGATCTCGTCGTCCGCCATGTCGCGCCACCGACGATCGAGGACGGCCCGTTCCGCATGCTGGGCACGATCCTCGAAGCCAATCCCTATCTCGGCCGGGTCGTCACCGGCCGCATTTTCGCGGGCGCGGTGAAGCCTAATCAGCCGGTCAAAGTTTTGGACCGCAACGGCAACCTGATCGAGGAAGGCCGCATCACCAAGGTGCTGGCCTTCCGCGGCCTGGAGCGGGTACCGATCGAAGAAGGTTCCGCCGGCGACATCGTCGCCATCGCCGGCCTGCCGGACGCCTTCGTCTCGCACACACTGTGCGCGCCGGAAGTCACCGAGCCGCTGCCGGCGCAGCCGATCGATCCGCCGACATTGACCATGACGTTCCGCATCAACGATTCGCCGCTCGCCGGCACCGAGGGCGACAAGGTGCAGAGCCGCGTCATCCGCGACCGCCTGCTGCGTGAGGCCGAAGGCAACGTGGCGCTGCGGATTTCGGAGTCCACAGAGAAGGATTCCATGGAAGTCGCCGGCCGCGGCGAATTGCAGCTCGGCATTCTCATCGAGACCATGCGGCGCGAAGGCTTTGAGCTTTCGGTGTCACGGCCCAAAGTGCTGTTCCAGCACGATCCGTCCGGCGATCTGCTCGAACCGATCGAGGAAGTGCTGATCGACGTCGACGAGGCGCACTCCGGCATCGTGGTGCAGAAGATGGCGGAGCGCAAAGGCGAACTGATCGAGATGCGCCCGTCCGGCGGCGGCCGGGTGCGGCTGATCTTCTTTGCGCCGACGCGCGGGCTGATCGGCTATAACGGCGAGCTCCTCACCGACACCCGCGGCACCGCGGTGATGAACCGGCTGTTCCACGAGTATGGGCCGCACCGCGGCGAAATCACCGGGCGGCGCAACGGCGTGCTGATCTCGACCGACCAGGGCGAATCCGTTGCCTATGCGATGTGGAACCTGGAAGACCGCGGCCCGATGATGATCGAGCCGGGCTGGAAGGTTTATCGCGGCATGATCGTCGGCGAGCACACGCGTGGCAACGACCTTGAGGTCAACGTGCTCAAGGGCAAGAAGCTCACCAACATCCGCACCCATTCCAAGGACGAGATGATTCGGCTGACGCCGCCGATTCGCATGACCTTGGAAAAGGCGCTGGCCTATATCGAGGACGACGAGCTGGTCGAGGTGACGCCGAAATCGATTCGCCTGCGCAAAAAGCTGCTCGACCCGGTCGACCGCAAGCGCAGTGAGCGGCGCAAGGAAGCCGAGCGCGTCTGACCAGCGTCCAATTATGACACAGCCCGGAGCCGCTTACCTGCGGCATCGCGTGTCAATGACGCGCAAAAAATCGTTTTCTCGCCCAAACTCTCGCTAAACATCGCGCCATTGGCGGCGAAACCACCCGACCGTTGCGCTTCTGCAACAGCCTGTCGAGATTACGCATTGACCACGGTTTTTTGCCCCATCCGGGAATAGACGCCTCGCGCGATTGCGCTAATAATCCACACCGTTAACGCTTCGTGACTCTCGGTACTTGAAGGCAACTGAAACGCTTGCTTTGATCGCACCATGAGCACCATCCTTATCGAGATTCGCCGCGCCAAGGCATCTGATGCCCCGGCGGTCGCGTCTGCCCACGATGAGGCTTGGCGGATGGCGTATCAGGGCATCATCCCCGGCACCGAACTCGAAAAGCTGATCAACCGCCGCGGCCCGGCGTGGTGGGACAGCGCGATCCGCAAGGGCAGCCGCATCGCGCTCCTGCAATTCGGCGACAAGGTCGCGGGCTACGCCAATTACGGCCGCAATCGCGCGCGTAGCCTCTACTACGACGGCGAAATCTACGAGCTCTACCTGCGGCCGGAATTCCAAGGGCTCGGCTTCGGCCGCCGGCTGTTCACCGCGGCGCGCCGCGACCTGGCGCAGAGCGCGCTGAAATCGCTGATCGTGTGGGCGCTGTCGGAAAACGAAAACGCGGTGGAATTTTACCGCGCGCTCGGCGGCAAGGCGGTGGCGCGCTCGTCGGAAAAGTTCGGCACCCGCGTGCTCGACAAAGTCGCCTTCGGCTGGAACAGCTAAGTCGGACGACAGACATCAGACGACGGACGACAGATTAGAGCGTCCTTCTTATCCGTCGTCCGTCCCCTGTCGTCATT
Organism: Xanthobacteraceae bacterium; assembly: GCA_035317145.1. Lineage (GTDB taxonomy): Bacteria > Pseudomonadota > Alphaproteobacteria > Rhizobiales > Xanthobacteraceae > BOG-931. The sequence goes on from DATHHM010000239.1 coordinate 3,652, forward strand.
CCTCAGACATCGGGAGCCTGCAGGCCAACCTGCATACAGGCCGCGCGCAGCGTATTGGCGAGCAGGCACGCGATCGTCATCGGCCCGACCCCACCCGGCACCGGGGTGATCGTGCCGGCGACTTCGACGGCTTCCGCGAAATACACATCGCCGACGATGCGCGATTTGCCGCCGTCGGCAGCGACGCGGTTGATGCCGACGTCGATGACGGTCGCGCCCGGCTTGATCCAGCCGCCGCGGACGAATTCGGGACGGCCGATGGCGGCAAACAGCAGATCGGCGCGCTCGCACAGGCCGGCGAGATCCCGAGTGCGCGAATGCGCGATCGTGACGGTGGCGTTCTCGGCGAGCAAGAGCTGCATCAGCGGCTTACCCACGATATTGGAGCGGCCGATCACCACCGCATCGAGCCCGCTCAGCGACGCGTGCACCGCCTTGGCGAGCTTGATGCAGCCGACCGGCGTGCATGGCGCCAACGCCGGCAATCCCGAGGCCAGCCGTCCGGCATTGAGCGGATGAAAGCCGTCGACGTCTTTGGCTGGATCGACGGCGGCGATGATGCGCGACGCATCGATCTGCGGCGGCAATGGCAACTGCACCAGGATGCCGTGCACGGCCGTATCGGCGTTGAGCTCGCCGATGAGGCCGAGGAGCTCGTTGGCGCTGGTGGTGGCGGGCAGATGGAAGTCGAACGGCTTCATGCCGACTTCGACGACGGCGCGCGACTTGTTGCCGACATAGGCTTTGCTCGCCGGATTTTCGCCGACCAGGATCACGGCCAGGCCGGGAACGAGACCTTGCGCGGCCGCCAAGCGCCGCGTCTCCGCCGCCACGGCGGCGCGCAATTGCGCGGCGATCGCCTTGCCGTCGATGATGCGGGCGGTCATGCAGCTAATATCGGCTAGCCAAGATGCGTTTACCTTTGTAGGCCATCGCTAAAATGTCGTGTGAGGTAGAAAGAGCTTGGCTATGTTGGGCAAAATCACCCACTGGACGAAGATAATAATCAGCCACAGAATGATTGGCGCAATATCGATGCCGCCCAAGTTCGGCAGCATGTTGCGGATCGGCCGCAGCGCCGGCTCGGTAATCCGATAGAGAAATTCACTGACCGTATGAACAACTGGATTACGCGTGTTTACGACGTTGAACGCAATCATCCAACTCAGCACCACCCAAGCGACGAGCACATAGGTGTAGAGTGTGAGCAGATATGAGATGAAATTCAGGAGCTCGAGCATTCCTTTGCCCCGTGGTGACGTGATGCTAGTGGCGCAGGTTTAACGGGCTTCATGGCTGCGAACAAGCCGACAGTGAAATGAAAAGCCCGCCTTCGCTCTCGGGCTACGGCGGGCAACCTTCGCAGGCGAGAGGTTGGCCTGCCAACCGAAGCGGCGTAGCCGCGAAGGTTGGTGGAGCCGAGGGGAGTTGAACCCCTGACCTCCTCATTGCGAACGAGGCGCTCTCCCAACTGAGCTACGGCCCCGCCAATCGGCAAAATTGCGCCCTCCGGCGAGTGCGGCCATTTAGGGCTGCCGCCCCATGCTGTCAAGGATGGGGCCCATGAACCGGCAACCGCTACCAGCCGACCAAGTCGCATGCACGGAACGCTGGAGCTGACCAAGCGAGCCACCGCGCGGCGGCGCTCAATCAAGGCGAGAATAATTGCGCTCGCCGTGCTCGCCGGCATTGTTGCCGGCGCCGTGCTGGTTTACACGCCGCTGGGAGACTAGGTACTGACTTTTCTCGGCTTCACTTATCCTAAGGATTGCGGCTAGCTCGCAATCAGCGGCCGCAATGGCAAGCGAAAAGAGCGTCGATCTATTGCGCCACGGCGCCTATGTCCGCTTCCTCTATGTGCGGATCGCGGCGTCGATTGCGCTGCAGGTGCAGGCCGTCGCAGTCGGCTGGCTGATGTACGACCTGACGCGCAGCCCATTTCAGCTCGGCTTGGTCGGGCTCGTTCAATTCGTTCCGAGCGTCGGGCTGTTTCTGGCCACCGGCCATGCGGCCGACCGCTATGACCGCCGCACCATTGTTTTCATGGCGCAGGTCTTCGAGGCGCTTGCCGTCACGGTGCTGGCATTCGCGACCGCGACCGGCCGGCTGACGCCGCATCTTCTCCTCGCCTTGGCGTTCTGCGTCGGCATTGGACGCGCCTTCGAGCAGCCGAGCCTGCAAACGGCGCTGCCGAATATCGTGCCGGCGAGCGTGCTGCCGCGCGCGATTGCGGGGTCGACGTCGGCGGCACAGATCGCCATCGTTGCCGGGCCGGCGCTCGGCGGCTTGCTGATCGCGCTGAGCCCGACGGTCGTCTTCGCCACCTGCGCGGCGCTGTGGCTCTCCGCCGGGATTGTCATGCGCGGCATCGTCATGGAACGGCGCGTCGTGACGCGCGAACCGGTCGATCTCAAGCGGCTGTTCAGCGGCCTCGTCTTCATCGGCCAGCACAAGGTCGTGCTCGGCGCCATTCTGCTCGATCTGTTTGCCGTGCTGCTCGGCAACGCCACCGCACTGCTGCCGATCTTCGTGCGCGACATTTTCATGTCTGGCCCGCTGAGTTTTGGCGCGTTGCGCGCGGCGCCGGCGGCGGGCGCGCTGGTCACCGCGCTGGTGCTGACGCGCTGGCCGATCGCGCGGCGGGTCGGACACATCATGTTCCTCGCGGTGGCGATTTTCGGCACGGGGACGATTTTTCTGGCGCTGTCGCCCACCCTTCCCTTTGCCATGGGCGCGATGTTCATCGTCGGCGCCTCGGACACCGTGAGCGTGGTGATCCGGCAGTCGCTCTTGCTTCTGCACACGCCGGATCAGATGCGCGGCCGGGTCTTTGCGGTGGGTTCGATGTTCACCGGCACGTCGAACCAGCTCGGCGACTTCCGCGCCGGCGCCGCAGCGGCGGCCTTCGGCACTATTCCCGCGGTGCTGATCGGCGGCTTTTGCACCATCGCCGTGGTGCTGGTTTCGACCAGGATTTTCCGCGGACTTTATCAGGCCGACCGCTATGAGCCGACCAAGTCTTAGCCCTGGAACGGAAATACCTATTGGGGCATCATAATCACGACCCAATGCACTGTTTCAGTCCGGGGTGCTTGGAAGGATCAAACATGCGACCCCGTATTGTTTTCATAAAATGGATAGCCGCTTGCGGCCTGCTTTTGCTCGGCTGCGTCTGCGCATCCGCACAGGCCACGGCACCGTGCGGCGGTGATTTCGGCGCTTGGCTGCAAGGCGTCAAGACGGAAGCCGCGGCGCAGGGCATTTCGCAGCGTGCGATCCAGTCCGGGCTCGGCGGCATCACCCCCGATCCGGCGGTGATTGCCCACGACCACGCCCAGGGCGTGTTCCGGCAAAGCTTTGAGCAATTCTCCGGCCGCATGATACCGCCACGGCTCGCCCGCGGTGCCAAGATGCTGGCCCAATACGGCCCGATCTTCAGCAAGATCGAGCAGCAATTCGGCGTGCCGGGCGCGGTCATCGTCGCCATCTGGGGGCTGGAGACCGACTACGGCGCCGGCAACGGCAATTTCCCCACCATCCGCTCGCTGGCCTCGCTGGCCTACGATTGCCGCCGGCCGGACAAGTTCCGCAGCGAGCTGATTGCCGCGCTCAAGATCGTCGACCGCGGCGACATGGCGCCAGCCGACATGCACGGCGCCTGGGCCGGTGAGATCGGGCAGACCCAGTT
>DATHHM010000240.1:0-17956 GCA_035317145.1 Xanthobacteraceae bacterium
AGCGAGCGGGCGCGCGAATTTTTGGAGCACTGGGTGTCGGGCCATGTCGGGGCGGTTGCCGACGAGTACAGGATGCGGGAAACGGTACGGCTGGTGGCGCTGTGCCGGGAGGACGCAATCCGCGCCGGCATCCCGCCGGACGAACTGCGAGCGGCAGCCGGCGGCAATTTGATCCAATGCACGTTGGCGGCCTTGAGCGCGGCGGCAGCGCGGACCAAGCAGACCGTCGACTCGGATTAGCGGAAATTCCCTCGGCTGACGGCCTCGCGCCTTTGTGGGATGGAGTCTTTTCCGCCCGCAACCAGAAACATGTTGCCCAATGTCCCGTGAATCAGTTCAATTGACGGGGGGCGGTTCCATATAAGCAGGGAGGAATACAGAATGATGCGAACGGTCTTTTTGAGTGCCACGTTGGCTTTCGGTCTGGCGACCGCCGCCGGCGCCGCAGTCACGCCCGCTCATGTCGGCAATGCCAGTAGCTTGGTGATCAAGGCCGCGGAAGGCTGCGGTCCGGGATTTTGGCGCGGTCCGGGCGGCAGGTGCCATCCGATGTTCGACGGCAGAGCCTGTCCGCCGGGATACCACCTCGGCCCGGAAGGCAAGAAGTGCTGGCCTAATTAAGATTGCCCGGGGCCGCCTCTATCGGCGGCCCCGACCTTTTTACAGAGCTCGCCAGCGGACGATCACCACTGCCTGTGCGCGCGCGGCGCCGGTTGCCCGCCGGGCGGAACGTATTGCGTATTGGCGTTACAGAAGCCGCCCATGCCGGCGAGCGTGGCCATGCACTGTGCAAAGGTCGTGAACCCGCAATTGGTGCCGCCCAGGCCGCTGTATTGCGCGCACCACGGATAATTCTGCGCCTGCGCGCGTGTGCCGATCCCGGCGGTCACGGCGAAAATTGCCAGTAGGAAAAGCAAAGTTCTCATGGCGATCTCCCGGTGTTGCGATGGTGCTTAAGCACTAACGCCGCGTCGGCGATATTATTGCAGCGGTGACGCAGGAAATTTCTCCGCCCCACCGTGGTGCCGAACGCGTCGCCCGGGGTCGCCAATGCACGGCGTAGTCATCGCCCCTTCAAAGTATCGATGAAATCGATGACGTTCCTGCGAATTGTTTTTTGTTCGATGGCGAGAAAACCACGGACAAGCGTGGCGCCCTCTCGGGTCGCGAGGAATGACAGGATTGCGCCTTCCGACAGCTCGCCGTCTTTTTGCGCAGGCATCTTCTTGCCAACGGTTGGTGCGCCATCAAAGAAATAAAATGGCGAGACGCCCAGCACGTCACTGATTTGTTGCAGGCGTGACGCGCCGACACGATTCGCGCCTCTCTCGTATTTCTGAATTTGCTGGAAAGTGATGCCGACCGCGTCGGCAACCTCCGTCTGGCTCATTTGCAAGAAAATCCGCCGGGCGCGAATCTTTTGCCCGACGTGGCCATCTACGGCAGTAGGCCCTCTGCGGTTGGTCGATGCTTTCGCCATGTCTGAAATCCTTTCATTCGAGCGATACCCTAAGGTTGCTGGCATACCGCGTTTCCCGGCGCAAGCCTGTGCAAAATGAGACACCCCTGCCATGCGGCGGCGCGTTAACCATACGGCAGTCGTTCTTAACGCGCGTCGTTAATACTTTGTTAGGGTTCCAGCGTTGCCCCGAGGCGGGTGCGCCTGAGCTCATGACAAGTTTCCGCAGGATCAATTCACCGGTCGCGCTGGCCACATGCGGCATGTTCCTCGTGCCGGAGCCCTTCGGCGCCTGCCTCTTGCTGGCGGCGGCCATTTGGTGGCTGTGGCGAAAAGCGGGATGCCCGTGCCGTAATATGTTGTCGTCGGTCCGGGAGCGAGTTGGGCGCCGCCTGCACTGGCCCGGCGCTCATTCGGCCGGCGGGGTATTGGGCGAGAAGTAGCCGGCAATTGAAGGTGGCGACCCCGGCTGGATTCGAACCAGCGACCTTCAGCTTAGAAGGCTGTTGCTCTATCCCCTGAGCTACGGGGCCACTCAACCGCCAAACATATACAGAATCTCGCGCCGCAACGCGCGGTTAATCGTGCGTATGGGCTTACCGCCTTCGGCCAAGAATTGGCAATGAACGTGCTGCCCGCCTCGAGCAACTAAGACCCGCGTCCAAGCTGCGCGCGCGCCGCGGCGGTCGTTGGCGCGCGCCGCCTTCTGCCGCGGCGATCGGAAGGTTGCAAATTGTTTAGCTTGAAGAGACTCGTTCGGCCACGAACCCGACAAGATCGTCGCCTCAACTTGCCGCACTGGGTCGAAATTACGGCCCTTGGGAGGACTTCAGCGATGTTCGCGCTTACTCGCGCCGGTTTCGCGGTAGCTATCGCGGCCGCGCTTTTTGCCGTTGCGCCGTTCTCGGCCCATGCCGCGGACAAGGCGTTTGTCGACAGCGACCTCGCCGACAGCGCGATTCAGCTCGAAGGCCAGATCAAGTCGGACGCCGGCGCCGCCACCAAGCCGGTGGCGCAAATCCGCAAAGACGCCGACTCAGCCTTTGCCAAGAACGATTTCCGCACCGGCATGACGCTGCTCGGCCAGATCGTCGCCGCGCAGCCCAACGACGCGACCACCTGGCTGCGCATGGCGCGCACCGTCATGCAGATCCGCCCGGTCAACGACCAGGAGCGCGCGACGCTGCTCGATCGCGCCTCGACCGCGGCCTACCTCGCCTATGTGCGCACCACCAACCGCAACGAGGAGGCCGACAGCCTGGCGTTTCTCGGCGACGTCATGAGCCAGCGGCAGTTGTGGCGGCCGGCGCTCGACGCGCTGCGGCTTTCGCTCGACATTCGCGAGGCCGCCAACGTCCGCGGCCAGTACGAGCGGCTGCGCGATCAATACGGCTTCCGCGTGCTCGATTACAGCGTCGATGCGGATACCGCGTCGCCGCGCGCGTGCTTCCAGTTCTCCGAGGATTTGCCGGCACGGACCGATTTCTCGCCGTTCGTCGTGCTCGCCGGCACCGACAAGCCGGCCATCTCGACGGCCGAGAAACAGCTCTGCGTCGAGGGCCTCAAGCACGGCGACAGCTATACCGTGACGCTGCGCGCCGGGCTGCCGTCGATCGTGCACGAGTCGCTGTCGAAATCGTCGGACTTCGTCATCTATGTGCGCGACCGCAAGCCGGCGGTGCGGTTTTCGTCCACGGCCTATGTGCTGCCGCGCACCGGGCAGCGCGGCATTCTGGTGATCAGCGTCAACACCAAATCGGTCGCCGTCGAGATTTATCGCATCAGCGACCGCAATCTGGTCGATGCCATCGCCGGCGTGACGAGCTACGACCGCGGCGATTTTCAGCGCAGCCTCGACCGCTCCGATATCGAGCGGCTCAAGGAAGGCCGCGGCGTGCCGGTCTGGAACGGCGATCTTGCCGTCGACACCGCACCGCTCAATACCGACGTCACCACGGCGTTCCCGGTCGACCAGGCGGTCGGCGATCTAAAACCCGGCGTCTACGTCATGGTGGCGCAGCCGCGGGAGCAAAAAAATATCGACACCAATTACGACGCGCTGGCGACGCAATGGTTCATCGTTTCCGACCTCGGGCTCTCGGCCTTCTCCGGCAACGACGGCATCCACGCCTTCGTCAATTCGCTGGCGACCACCGATGCCAAGGGCGGCGTCGAGGTGCGGTTGATTTCCCGCAGCAACGAGGTTTTGGCCACGCGCCGCACCGACGCCGGCGGCCATGTGCAATTCGAATCAGGCTTGGCCAGCGGGGAGGGCGGCGCCGCGCCCACGCTGATCGCCGCCAATGACGGCCAGGGCGACTTTGCCTTCCTCAACCTCACCGGACCGGCGTTCGATCTCACCGACCGCGGCGTCTCCGGCCGGCCGGCGCCGAACGGCCTCGATGCCTTCGTCTATGCCGAGCGCGGCGTCTATCGCTCGGGCGAGACGGCTTATCTCACCGCGCTGTTGCGCGACGCCCAGGGCGCGGCATCGCCCAGCGTGCCGCTGACCTTCGTGGTCGAGCGGCCCGACGGCGTCGAGTATCGGCGCAGCCTGGTGCAGGACCAGGGCTTGGGCGGCCACGGGCTGACCTTGCCGCTCGCCGCCTCGGCGCCGACCGGCACCTGGCACGTGCACGTCTTTACCGACCCCAAGCGGTCAGCGGTCGGCGAGACCACGTTCCTGGTCGAGGACTACGTGCCCGAGCGCATCGAATTCGATCTGTCGTCGCCGAGCGGGACCATTTCCAAAACCAATCCGGCCACCATCAATCTTGCCGGCCGGTTCCTCTACGGCGCACCGGCCTCGGCGCTGGATCTCGAAGGCGACATGAATATCGCCGTGGCGGCCGAGCGCTCCGGCTTTGCCGGTTATCAGTTCGGCCTCGACGGCGAAGACGCCGCCGCCGTGCAGCAGCCGCTGGACAGCCTGCCGTCGACCGACGACGCCGGCAAGGCGACCTTCAAGGTCGATATCGACAAGCTGCCGTCGAGCACGCACCCGCTCGAAGCCCGTATCGCCGTGCGCATGGCGGAGCCGGGCGGCCGTGCCGTCGAGCACAAGATCACGCTGCCGATCACGGCGAGCGGCAACATGATCGGCGTCAAGCCATTGTTTATCGGCCGCTCGCTGGCCGATGGCGCCAGCGCCGCCTTCGATGTCGTTGTTGTCGCGCCCAACGGCACCGCGGTCACGACCAAGGGCCTGCACTACGAGCTGCTGCGCGTCGAAACCCACTATCAGTTCTATAAGCGCGACGGCTCGTGGCATTTCGAGCCGGTCAAGACCACGTCGCGGCTGTCCGACGGCGCGATCGACACGGCGAGCGACAAGCCTGGCCATATCGCGCTGCCGGTGAATTTCGGCCGCTATCAACTCAATGTCACTTCGCCCGTACCGAACGGCCCGACCACGTCGGTGACGTTCGATGCCGGTTGGTATGTCGACGCCAGCGCCGACACGCCGGACATGCTGGAAACCGCGCTCGACAAGAGTGAGTACCGGCCCGGCGACACGATGACTGTTGCCGTCACCGCGCGCAGCGCCGGACGCCTTACGCTCAATGTGATCGGCGACAAGCTGCTGGCGAGCCAAAGCGCCGACGTGAAGCAGGCCGGTGTTACCCAAGTCAAAGTGCCGGTCGGCACCGATTGGGGCTCTGGCGCCTATATCGTCGCCACGCTGCGCCGGCCGCTTGACGCACCGGCGCAACGTATGCCCGGCCGCGCCATCGGCGTGCAATGGTTCTCCATCGACCGCGCGGCGAAGACACTGACCGTCGACCTGAAGCCGCCGACGCTGTTGCGTCCGAACACCACGTTGCACATCCCGGTCAAGATCGCAGGGCTCAAACCGGGAGACGAGGCGCGGATCGCGGTTGCCGCTGTCGATGTCGGCATCCTGAATTTGACGAATTACAAGCCGCCGTCGCCCAACGATTACTATCTCGGCCAGCGGGCGCTGGCGGCGGAAATCCGCGATCTCTACGGCGATCTGATCGACGGCATGCAGGGCACCCAAGGCCAGATCCGCACCGGTGGCGACGCCGGCGCCGCGTTGCAAGGCAATCCGCCGACCGGGCCGCCGCTGTCGTTCTTCTCCGGCATCGTCACCGTCGGTTCCGACGGCAGCGCCGATGTCGCCTTCGATATTCCCGACTTCGCCGGCACCGTCCGCGTCATGGCGGTGGCCTGGACCAAGGACAAGGTCGGCCAAGCCAGCACGGACGTGATCGTGCGCGATCCGGTGGTGCTGACGGCGACCTTGCCGCGCTTCCTGTTGCCCGGCGACCGCTCCACGGTGCATCTCGATCTCGACAACGTCGAAGGCCAGCCCGGCGATTATGCGATCACGCTGTCGACCGCCGACGCCGTTGTGGCCGGCGTCGGCGCCACCCAGAAGCTGACGTTGCGCGCCAAGGCGCGCGGCGCGATCACGATCCCGGTCACCGCCAGTGCCGCCGGCAATGGCGCCGTGAAGGTGACCGTGAGCGGGCCGGGGAGCTTCGCGTTGGAGCGAAACTACACGCTCGCGGTGCGGCCGCCGGCGCAAATCCTGGCGCGGCGCACCGTCAAGCCGATCGCCAAGGGCGACAGCGTGACGCTGTCGAGCGATATGTTCGCCGATCTCGTTCCCGGCACCGGCGGCGTCTCGATTTCGGTCGGCTCCTCGGCGGCGCTCGATGCGGCGAGCCTCCTTGCCGCGCTCGACCGCTATCCGTATCGCTGCTCGGAGCAGATCACCAGCCGCGCGATGCCGCTGCTCTATGTCGCCAGGCTCGCCAGCGAAACCCATCTGGCGCTGCAGACCGGCGCCGACGAGCGGGTGCGCAACGCCATCGAGGCGCTGCTGACGCGGCAGGATTCCACCGGCTCGTTCGGCCTGTGGGGCGTCGGCGGCAGCGACGTCTGGCTCGACTCCTATGTCATCGATTTTTTGACTCGCGCGCGTGAGCAAAAATTCGCGGTGCCCGACACCGCGTTCAAGCTCGCGCTCGACCACTTGCGCAACTTTGCCGCCAATACCGCCGATCCGAGCAAGAACGGCGGCACCGATCTCGCCTATGCGCTCTATGTGCTGGCGCGCAACGGCGTGGTGCCGATCGGCGACCTGCGTTACCTCGCCGATTCAAAGCTCGATGTGCTGACGACGCCGATCGCCAAGGCCCAGGTGGCCGCGGCGCTGGCGCTGATCGGCGATCGCGCGCGGGCCGAGCGGGTCTACGCGGCGGCGCTTGCCATGATCGATCCGCTGACGGAGAACTGGCTCAATCGCCAGGACTATGGCTCGAACTTGCGCGATGCCGCGGCGCTGGTGACGCTGGCGTCGGAAAGCGGCGCGGCGCCGGCCACTGTGCAGGCTGCCGTGCAGCGTGTCGAAGCGTCCCGTGCGCAACTGCATTCGACCTCGACCCAGGAAGACGCGTGGCTCCTGCTGGCGGCAAGCGCCATGGCGAAAGACTCAGGCAACGTGACGCTCGACGTCAACGGCGAGGCGGTGCAACGCGCGCTCTACCGCACCATCCGCGCCAACGACCTCAAGGAGCCGGTGAAGGTCACCAATACCGGCGATGCCGAGGTCAAGGCCGTGGTCACGGTCAGCGGCGCGCCGCTGACGCCGGAGCCCGCGGCGGAAAACGGCTTCCGCATCGAGCGCCTGACCTACACGCCCGACGGTGATCCGGTCGACCCGGCGCAGGTCAAGCAGAACACCCGGCTTGTCGTGGTGCTCAAGATCACCGAAGCGCAGCCGCAATTCGGCAGGGTCATCGTCGCCGATTATCTGCCGGCCGGATTCGAGATCGACAATCCGCATCTCGTCTCCTCCGGAGATACCGGCACGCTGGCGTGGATCACCGACGCGGTGGAGCCGGCGAACACCGAATTCCGCGACGACCGCTTCACCGCCGCCTTCGAAAGAAAGCGCGGCGATCCGGCGGTGTTCACCGTGGCTTATGTGGTGCGCGCGGTTTCGCCGGGCAGCTATGTGCGGCCGCAGGCGCGCGTCGAGGACATGTACCGTCCGGACCGCTACGGCCGTACCGGCAGCGGCAACATCGAGGTCACGGCGGCGAAATGATGCGTAAGAAGACGCGCCTCATTCTCGCAAGCGCTCTGATCTCCGGATCGGCTTTTGCCGGCGCGGCGTGGTGGATTGCTTCGCTCGGTCCGCCGCCGCTCGGCAGGAATCTCGATTTCTCGACCAGCGTGGTCGACAGGGAAGGGCGCCTGCTGCGCGCTTATGCGACCAGCGAAGGCCGCTGGCGGTTGCCGGCAACGATGGCCGACGTCGATCCGCGCTTCTTCGACGTATTGTTCGCCTATGAGGACAAACGCTTCCGCGTCCATCACGGCGTCGATCCGCGGGCGGTGCTGCGCGCGACGTTGCAATTTGTAACCAGCGGACATCTTCGCTCCGGCGCCTCGACCTTGACCATGCAGGTCGCGCGGCTTTTGGAGCCGCCCGAAGTGCGCCGCAGCATGGTGACAAAACTGCGCCAAATGGTGCGCGCAATCGAGATCGAGCGTGCGCTGAGCAAGGATGAGATCCTCGCGCTCTATCTCGATCTGGCGCCTTACGGCGGCAACATCGAGGGCATTCGCGCCGCGTCGCTCGCCTATTTCGGCAAAGAGCCGCGGCGGCTGTCGCTTGGTGAAGCCGCGCTCTTGGTGGCCTTGCCGCAGTCGCCGGAGCTGCGCCGTCCGGATCGTTTTGCCGAGAGCGCGCGCGCCGCGCGCGACCGCGTGCTCGACCGCTTCGCCGCGACCGGCGCCGTGCCGGCCGACGAGATCGCGCTCGCCAAGACCGAGCCGGTGCCGATCGGCCGCCGCCCGATGCCGCTGCTCGCGCCGCACGTCGCCGACCGCGTCGTCGCCGAGCCTACGCAATCGAAAGTGCATCGGCTCACCATCGATGCCGTCGTGCAGAAGAGTTTGGAAAATCTGGCGCGCGAGCGCGTCCGCGCGCTCGCCGCCACGCTCGGTCCCGATGTCTCGCTCGCCATTCTCGCCTTCGACAACGCAACTGGCGAAATTTTAGCCAGCGTCGGCTCGCCCGATTATTTCGACCTGCGCCGCGCCGGCCAGATCGATATGACGCAAGCGCTGCGCTCGCCTGGCTCGACCCTAAAACCGTTCATCTACGGGTTTGGCTTCGAAGACGGCGTGATCAATCCGGAGACGCTGATCGAGGACCGGCCGGTGGCCTATGGCAGCTACGCGCCGAAGGATTTCGATTCGACGTTCCAAGGGACGGTGACGGTCCGCAAGGCACTGCAGCTCTCGCTCAACGTGCCGGCGATCGCCGTGCTCGATGAAGTCGGCGCGAGCCGCCTCACCGCGCAAATCAACCAGGCCGGCGCCTCACTGGTGCTGCCGCCGGGCGAAGCGCCCGGCTTGGCCATCGGGCTCGGCGGCGTCGGCATAAAATTGTCCGATCTGGTCGTGCTGTACGCCGGCCTTGCACGCCAAGGCACGACGACACCGCTCAACGTGCATTTCGGTGCGCCGCCGCCGCAAGCGCAGCGGCTGATGGAGCCGGTCGCCGCCTGGTATGTCGGCAACGTGCTCATCGGCTCGGCGCCGCCGGAGAACGGTGCGCCAGGCCGCATCGCGTTCAAGACCGGCACCAGCTACGGCTACCGCGACGCCTGGTCGATCGGCTTTGACGGCAAGCACACCATCGGGGTGTGGGTCGGCCGGCCCGACGGCGCGCCGGTGCCGGGACTGGTCGGGCGCATCGCGGCAGCGCCGATCCTGTTCGATGCGTTCGCGCGCCTGGGCGCGCCGCCGGCTGCGTTGCCCCGCGCGCCAAAAGGCGTGCTGGTGACCTCGAGCGCCAAATTGCCGCCGCCGCTGAAGCGCTTTCAACCGGGCCGTCTCGGCGGCGTGAGCTCGCAAGCGTCGCTGCGCATTTTATTCCCGCCCGATGGTGCCCGGCTCGATCTGGCGGCGACCGACGGCAAGCCCGACGCGGTGCCGCTCAAGATCACCGGCGCCGTCGCCCCGCTTACAGTCCTGGTCAACGGCGTTCCGGTTGCGAAACAGGATCGCGGCGCGCTGTTCTTTCGGCCCGACGGCCCCGGATTTTCGCGCGTCACGGTGATCGATTCGGCAGGCGCAACGGCCACCGCCGTCGTGCGCGTGGACGATGGTTCGGCGGCAAAATTGACGGCGCGATAGCCGGCCGGTCTCGACATTCGGCTAAAATGCTTTCGGAAACAATGCGTTCCGGACATAGGCTCGCTTAAATCCTGCCTTCCCAATGCAGCCGGCGCGGGCTATCGTGGGCCTAGGGCGGCGGAAAGCCGGGGAACTTCCGGATATTTTCGATCAGGACCGACGTGCCAGCCCGATTGAGCGTGATCTTTGCTATGAAGCGGTCGTGAGCGTCGAAGGCCACGACGCAAGGGAAGCCATGAGCACGACATTCTCGGCAGCATTGACAGACAAAGAACGTCTCGCCCGCATCGGCAAATACGCGTTGCGGCGGTTTATCATGCCGGTCTGCGGCTTCGGCCTGTTCGTGTATTTCCTGCCGAAGACGGCGTTGCTTTACGCCATCTGCGGCGCCTACGACGTCAGCCGTAACTCCGGGCTGAGCGCAACGACGCTGCGGCGCTATTTCATCGGCAACGGCTTTTTCACCTGGGTCATGTCGCCCTTCAACAGCTTGCTCGATCTCTTGTCGCTGCCCCACGTCAACAAGGGAGTCTATCGGCTGGAGGATCTGCCACCCGCCTATCGGGACGAGGTGACGCGTTTGATCCAAGCGGCGAACGAATCGAATCTCGTCGCGCAAATGGAAGAGGCGTCAAAGCAGCATCCGCGCACGATGGCGTTCTTCCGCTGGTACGGCGTCGACCAGAACACGTTCTTGAACGCGCCGGCGCTGCATCAGCCGTGGAAATATATCGAGACCATCGGCATTTCGGTCTTCAATAAGAAGGTCTCCACCTCGAAGCATTTCGGCTACCTGCGGGCGTCGTTGCGGATTTTGTATAACCTCAACGACATGACTGACGACTCCGCTTATATCGTGGTCGGCGAAGAGACCAATTATTGGCGCGAGAACAAGCTCTTCATCTTCGACGACACGCTCTTGCATCAGTCGTTCAACGAAACCGATCAGACGCGCTATTGCCTGTTCGTCGATATGATCCGGCCAACGCCGTTTCCGGCCGTCATGCGCGCCGTCGTCTCAGCCGTGCGCCTGCTGACCCAGAGTTTCAAGTTCGTCTACTACCAGAATTGGAAGGTCATCGAGCGGCCGTGACATGATTGCCTTGCGGCTTGCGCCGGATGATTTGGGCACCTGAGCGGGCATGACCACGACAAGCAGCGCGGCGCCGCGATTGTGGCCGGCAAACGGCCTTGGCGCGCTTTTCGACATCGGCGCCGGCTCGCACCGGCGTGCTGTGGCCGTTCTCGTGCTCATTTCGCTAGTGCTGTTTCTGCCGGGCTTTTTCCAGATACCGCCGGTCGATCGCGACGAGGCCTATTTCGCGCAGGCCACCAAGCAGATGATCGAAACCGGCAATTATGTCGATATCCGCTATCAGGACGACGTTCGCTATCGCAAACCGGTCGGCATCTACTGGCTGCAAGCGGCGGTGGTGAAGACGGCCGAGATTTTCCGTTTTCCCGATGCGCGGACCACCATCTGGGTCTACCGCATCCCATCGCTCATCGGCGCCATCGGCGCGGTTCTGGCCACCTATTGGTGCGGGCTTGCCTTCGTCTCCCGGCGCGGCGCCATCCTGGCGGCGCTGATGATGGCGGCGTCGGCGCTGCTCGGCGGTGAAGCGCGGCTCGCCAAGACCGACGCCGTGCTCTTGTTCACCATCATCGCCGCCATGGGCGTGTTGGCGCGCGCTTATCTCTCGCCGCGCGAGGCCGGCAATGCGCGGCTCGGCTGGATATTGCCGGCGATCTTTTGGACCGCGCTCGCTGCCGGCATCCTGATCAAGGGGCCGGTCAATCTGATGATCGTCGGTCTCGCCGCGGTGACGCTGTCGATCTACGAGCGCTCCGGACGCTGGCTGTTGGCCCTGCGGCCGCTGTCCGGCTTGGCTTGGCTCGTTCTCATCGTGTTGCCGTGGTTCATCGCGATCTATATGCGCGTCGGCTACGCCTTCCTGGTCAATTCGGTCGGCCACGACATGCTCGGCAAGCTCGCCAGCGCGCAAGAGGCCCATGGCGCGCCGCCCGGGCTCTATGTCGTGTTGTTCTTTGCCACGTTCTATCCGGGGTCGATCCTCGCCGGATTGGCGGCGCCCGCGGTATGGACGGTGCGCCGCGAGCCGGCCGCGCGTTTTCTACTGGCTTGGCTGGTGCCGTCGTGGATCGTCTTCGAGTTGATCGTCACCAAGCTGCCGCATTACGTGCTGCCGCTTTATCCCGCCGTCGCCATCCTCATTGCCGGCGCGGTCGAATCGAACGTGTTGTCGCGGCGGCCTTGGCTCGTACGCGGCGCGGCGTGGTGGTTCATCGCACCGATCCTCATCGGCATCGGCGCGGTGACCTTCGCGATCATCGTCGCGCGCGATCCGGCGTTCCCGGCGTGGCCGTTTTTTGCCGTGGCCGCGATCTGCGGCCTGTTCGCATGGCTGCTGTATGAGGACGACGGCGCGGAACGCTCGTTGCTACGGGCAACGGCCGGCATGGTGATGCTGGCGATCGGTGTCTTTTCCATCATCATGCCGTGGCTGCGGCCGGTATTTCCCTCGGTAACGCTGGCCCGCGTGTTGCACGATTCCGGTTGCCGGCGTCCGCTCGCGGCGAGCGCCGGTTATGAGGAGCCCAGCCTGGTGTTTCTCGCCGGGACCGAGACCCGTCTGACCGATGCCGCGAGCGCCGCCGATTTCCTCAACGGCGGTGCGTGCCGCTTCGCCTTCATCGAGAGCCGCCAGGAGCGCGCCTTTGCGCTGCGTGCCGAAGCGCTCGGCCTGCAATACAGCCGTGGAACGCGCGTTGACGGCTACAACATCAGCACCGGTCGGCCGATCAGCATCGCGGTTTTCGCTTCCGCAGGCGCGCCGTGAATGGCGGCAAGGTCTTGGCCTCGTCGGCGCCGCGGCAAAACGTGCTGAGGAATTTTCGGCAATGGCTCTGCGTTCTCGTGCGTGCGCCGCGCGCGAGCGTGCCGCCGCCGTCCGCCGGCGCGATCGCGGCAGTCATCGTCATGCTGATCGCCTCGGCCGCTTGCATGTTCCTCATCGACACCGCGGCGAGCGCTTGGGCGCGCACCTTGCCGCAGTGGTTCGAGGACGTCTTCGAGCGGATTACCGATCTCGGCCTGGGCGGCTGGTTCCTGTTTCCCTTCGGATTCATTCTGCTTTGTCTCGCTGCCGTGACTTCGCCGCGGCTGACGCACCTGACGCAAGGCGTGCTGGCGATGCTCACGGTGCGGTTCGGGTTTCTGTTTCTGGCGATCGGCGTGCCGGGGCTGTTCGTCACCATCGTCAAGCGCCTGGTCGGCCGCGCGCGGCCCTATGTCGGCAGTCCCGACGACCCCTTCATCTATCGGCCGTTCGTCTGGGCGCCCGAATATGCCAGCATGCCGTCCGGCCATGCCACCACGGCGGCGTCGGCGGCGATCGCGATCGGCGCGCTGTGGCCGGCAAGCCGTACCGTGATGTGGTTTTACGCGCTCCTCATCATGTTCAGCCGCGTCGTCGTGCTGGCGCACCATCCGAGCGACGTCATTGCCGGCGCGCTGGTCGGTGCGCTGGGTGCGCTTTGGCTGCGGCGCGCCTTCGCGGCGCGCGGGCTGTTGTTTTCCGCGATCGATCTGCGGGCCTTTCCAGGGCCTTCGTTGCAGCGGGTCAAGACGGCGCTGCGCGAAGTTTGGCGCAAAAAGCCCGAAATTCCGGCGGGTTGAACCCGGTCGGGATGGGCTTTAGAAGCTTCCGGCATGGCTTCCAGCACAATGTCTTCCAGCACAATGCCGCAGAGCGACGGGCAAAATCCCGCGATATCGGTGGTCGTGCCGGTACGCAACGAGGCCGGCAATGTCGCGCCGCTGGTCGCCGAGATCGCCGCCGCCTTGCAGGGCCGCGCGTTCGAGATCGTTTATGTCGATGACGGCTCGCAGGACGGCACGGCCGACGAATTACGCGGCTTGATGGCGCAGCATCTGTGGCTGCGGCAGATCCGGCACGCGCACTCCTGCGGCCAATCGGCGGCGGTGCGCTCTGGCGTCGCCGCGGCGCGCGCGCCCATCGTCGTGACGCTTGACGGCGACGGCCAGAACGATCCGGCTTACATACCGGCGCTGATTGCCGCGCTCGAGGCGAGCGCGCCACGGCTCGGCCTCGTCGCCGGCCAGCGGACGGGGCGCAAGAGCACCGGCTTCAAACGGTTGCAGTCGCGCATCGCCAATGGCGTGCGCAGTGCGGTACTGAAAGACGGCACGCGCGACACCGGCTGCGGCCTAAAGGCGTTCCCGCGCGACGTGTTCCTAGGCCTGCCGTATTTCGACGGCCTGCATCGCTTTCTGCCGGCCCTGGTCCGGCGCGACGGATTCGATATCGGCTACGTTGACGTCGTCGACCGGCCGCGCCGGCACGGCACGTCGAATTACGGTTTCTTCGACCGGCTGTGGATCGGCATTCTCGATCTCGCCGGCGTGTGGTGGCTCATCCGGCGCAAAAAGCGCGTTCCGCAATCCGAGGAGATAACCCTTGCTCGTTGATCTGTCGCGCGCAGTCGGCGCCTACTTGCAAGACGTTTTCATCACCAAGCTCGATTGGTGGGTGTTTTTGGGTTTTGCCGCCCAGGGCCTGTTCACCATGCGCTTCCTGGTGCAATGGATCGCCTCGGAGCGCGCCGGCCGCAGCGTCATTCCGCTGTGGTTCTGGATTTTCTCGATTGCCGGTGGCCTCTTGCTTTTGGTCTATGCGCTGTACCGTAAGGATCCTGTCTTCATCGCTGGCCAGGCATTTGGCGTTTTCGTCTATGTGCGCAATCTCCATTTCGTCTTGCGCGAGCGCAAAACGGCGGCGGTGTGAGCGGGGAAGAACGGCCGTCTTTACCGGAGTCGTTCATGCCGGCGTCTCTCGGCTGCCACAAAGTTCGCCCATTACGCCATTACCTCGGCCATGGACATTTTCGTCAACCCCTTGACCTTGCAGCGCGATCGTTCTCAGATGGCTTCGAGCGGGGAATTGCCATAAGTGTCCGGCTGCGGGGCCGAACGCCAAGCCACTTGAAGCCGCTTAAAGTCACTTAAAGCCCAACTTTTCGCGCCACCCATGCTGAAAGGCCTGATCATGAAACGTTTAGCTACGGCGTTCGCCATTGCAACGGTGCTTGCGTTCGGCATGCAGGTGGCAGGCGCGCAGACGCTCAAAGCGGTCAAGGACCGCGGCCAGCTCCAGTGCGGCGCGAACGGCTCATTGGCCGGCTTCGGCATACCCGATCCACAAGGCAACTGGACCGGCTTTGACGTCGATTTCTGCCGCGCCATCGCGGCGGCGATCTTCAACGACCCGACCAAGGTCAAGTTCGTGGTGCTCACCGCCGCCAATCGCATCACGGCGCTGCAATCGGGCGAAATCGACGTGCTCGCCCGCAACACCACCTGGACCATGTCGCGCGACACTTCGCTCGGCATCGATTTCGCCGCGGTCAATTATTACGACGGTCAAGGCTTCATGGTTCGCAAGGTCTTGAAGGTGAGTTCGGCGCTCGAGCTCAACGACGCTTCGGTCTGCGTGCAGCAGGGCACCACCACGGAGCTCAATCTCGCGGATTATTTTCGCACCAACCACATGTCGCTGAAAACCGTGACGTTTGCCACGGTGGACGAGGCGGTCAAGGCCTACGATGCCGGCCGCTGCGATGCCTACACCACCGACTCTTCGGGGCTTTACGGCACGCGGGTGCTGCTCGCCGATCCGTCCGCCAACATCGTGCTGCCGGAGATCATCTCCAAGGAGCCGCTCTCACCAGCGGTCCGCCAAGGCGACGACGCCTGGGAAGACGTCGTGCGCTGGACCCACCATGCGATGCTCGACGCCGAGGAGCTTGGCGTCAACAAAAACAACGTCGACGATCAGAAGAATTCGACCAATCCGGAAATCCGCCGCCTGCTCGGCCTCGAAGGCCAGTTCGGTGAAGGCATGGGGCTGACCAACGACTGGGCCTATCGCATCATCAAGGCGGTCGGCAATTACGGCGAAGTTTTTGAGCGCAATGTCGGCCAGGGCTCGTCGCTGAAGATCGCGCGCGGGCTCAACGCGCTGTGGACCAAGGGCGGCCTGCAATACGGTCTGCCCGTTCGCTGAGGGTCACGTCGCTTGACCGTCCGTTGCCGCCGCCACGGGCCGGCCGATGGTTGATATTGCGCGACTATCGCCGCGCTTGACGCGCGGCCTCTCCAATCTGGCGCTGCAGGCGGCGCTGATCGTCGTCGTCGTCGGTCTCGCCGTCGCCGCCGCCCATAACGCCGCGCAAAACCTGGCGCACGCCAATATCGCCCATGGCTTCGGTTTCTGGAACAATACCGCCGGCTTCGACATCAGCCAGACGCTGATCGACTATTCGTCAAGCACGTCGACGTTCGGCCGGGCGTTCTGGGTCGGCTTGCTGAACACCTTGCTTGTGTCCGCAATCGGCGTCGTGCTGGCGACAATTCTCGGGTTCATCATCGGCATCGCGCGGCTGTCGCGCAATTGGTTGATCTCGCGACTGGCCGGCGGTTACGTGGAACTGATCCGCAACGTACCGTTATTGCTGCAGATCATGTTCTGGTACAATTCGGTGCTTAAAGCGCTGCCGCAATTGCGCGGCAGCGTCGCGCTGCCATTCGGCGGCTTCCTCAACAATCGCGGGCTGTTCTTGCCGCGGCCGGAATTCGGAGCGCGTTTCGACGCCGTCGTGATCGCGCTTTCACTCGGCATCGCCATCACGATCGCTCTGTACGTGTGGGCGGGCCGCCGCCAGGAGCGCACCGGGGTGCGGCCGCGCATTCTTTGGCCGGCGCTGGCCATTATCGTCGGCTTGCCGGTCGTTGCCTTCGTCGTCTTCGATTTCCCGCTGTCTTTCAGGAATCCCGATTTGGGCCGCTTCAACGTGCGCGGCGGACTGGAGATCCTGCCGGAATTTGCAGCGCTCCTGATTGCGCTTTCGACCTATACGGCGGCCTTCATCGCCGAGGTGGTGCGCGCCGGGGTATTGGCCGTGCCCACCGGTCAGACGGAAGCGGCCCAAGCGCTCGGCTTGCGTTCAGGAACGGTGCTGCGCCTGGTCGTGGTGCCGCAGGCAATGCGGGTCATCATTCCGCCGCTGACGAGCCAATACCTCAATCTGATCAAGAACTCCTCGCTCGCCGTCGCCATCGGCTATCCCGATCTTTTCCAGGTCTTCGCCGGCAGCGTGCTCAACATCACCGGCCAAGCCGTCGAGGTGGTTGCCATTACGATGGCGGTCTACCTCGCCATCAGTCTTGCGACGTCGCTCTTGATGAATGTTTATGCGCGCGCCGTCACGGTCGTGGAGCGCTGACCGCGATGGCCGCGATCTCCGATATGTCACTCCAGTATCTGCGCCAGTCCCCGGCGGAGCGGCTGCCGCCGCCGCCGCGACGGGCCGGTGCGATCGGCTGGTTGCGGGCCAGGCTTTTCGCCTCGCCGGCCGACATCGCGCTCACCGTGTTCTGCCTGTGTCTGATCGCCTGGCTTGTGCCGCCGCTGGTGCGCTTCGTGCTGATCGACGCGGTATGGTCCGGAGCCGACCGCACTGCCTGTCTCGCCTCGCCGGCGCTACCACACCCGGGCGCCTGCTGGGCATTCGTGCACGAGTGGTTTTACTATTTTATCTATGGCTCATATCCGCTCGATCAACGCTGGCGGGTCGATCTGTTCTTCCTGGCGCTGGCGTTCGGCATCGTCTGGCTGTTGTGGCTGAATGCGCCGCGCCGCGATATCGGGGCGCTGTATTTTTTCGTCGCGCTGCCGATGCTGTCACTGATCTCGCTGAGCGGCTTTCCGCTGATCGGGCTTGCGAGCGTGCCGACCAACCTGTGGGGCGGCATTCTGGTGACCATCGTGGTCTCGGCCATCGGCATGGTGTTTTCGCTACCGCTCGGCATCCTGCTGGCTTTGGGACGCCGCTCACACATTCCCGTGGTCCGTTGGTTTTCGGTGATGTTCATAGAATTCGTCCGCGGCGTGCCGCTGATCACCGTGCTGTTCATGGCGAGCGTCATGCTGCCGTTGTTCGTTCCCGAACGCTTTGCTCCGGACAAGCTGGTTCGCGCGCTGATCGGCGTCGCCATGTTCGCTTCGGCCTATATGGCGGAGGTGGTGCGCGGCGGCCTCGAAGCGGTGCCGCGCGGCCAGTACGAGGCGGGAAGGGCGCTCGGTCTGCCATACTGGCGCATGATGGCGCTGATCATTCTGCCACAGGCGCTGCGCGTGACGTTACCGAACATCGTCAATACCTTCATCGGCCTGTTCAAGGATACGACTCTCGTCTTCATCGTCGGCATTTCCG
>DATHHM010000241.1:0-20092 GCA_035317145.1 Xanthobacteraceae bacterium
AGCATCCGGCCGCCGACCGCGCCTCGGCTTATGGGTTGCCGCGCATCGTCGTCGACGGCAACGACGCCGACGAGGTTTTTCGCGCCGCCAATGCGGCCTACGAAAAAGCGCGCGCCGGCGACGGCCCGTCGCTGATCGAGTGCATGACTTATCGCCATAGCGGCCATTCGCGCGCCGACCCGGCCAAATATCGCCCCGAGGGCGAACTGGAAAAATGGAAGGAGCGCGATCCGATAAAAATCTATCGCGAGCGGCTCAAGCAATTCGGCATCGCCGACGGCGTCATCGCCGGCATCGACGCCGACGTGAAGCAACAAGTCGATGACGCGACCGAGAAGTGCAAGGCGGCGCCAATGCCGCCACTCGATATCCTCACCACCGACGTCTATGCCGATGGAGGCTGGGCATGGCGGAACTGACTTATCGCGACGCCGTCGCCCGCGGCATCGCCCAGGAAATGACGCGCGATCCGGACGTCGTCTTCTTGGGTGAAGACGTCGGCAAGGCCGGTGGCGTGTTCAAGGCGACCGTCGGGCTGTATGAGCAATTCGGGCCGCTGCGGGTGCGCGACACGCCGATCTCCGAACAGGCGATCCTCGGCGCCGCCATGGGCGCGGCGATGACCGGCCTAAAGCCGATCGCCGAAATCATGTTCTCGGATTTTTTTGCGGTGTGCTTCGACTACATCGCCAACGAATTCGCCAAGAGCCGTTACATGTCGAACGGCCAGGTCAAATGCCCGCTGGTGGTGCGCACCGGCAACGGCGCCGGCTCGCGTTTCGGCGCGCAACATTCGCAGAGCGTCGAGAACTGGTGCATGATGATTCCCGGGCTGAAGGTCGTGGCGCCATCGAGCCCGCGCGATGTCATCGGCTTGATGGCGGCGGCGGTGCGCGATCCCGATCCGGTGATCTTTTTCGAACACAAGTCGCTCTATGCGACCAAGGGCGAAGTGCCCGATGGCGAGATCGTCGACACGCTCGGCACCGCGAAGATCGTGCGGCCCGGCAAGGACGCCACCATTCTGGCGCTGGCCTTGATGGTGCCGCGGGCGCTGGCGGCGGCGGAAAAGCTGAAAAGCGAACACGGCATCGACTGCGAAGTCGTCGACGTGCGCTCGCTGGTGCCGCTCGACACCCAGACCATCCTTGGCTCGGTGGCACGCACCCATCGCCTGTTCACCGTGGAGGAAAATCCGCGGCTGTGCGGCTGGGGCGCGGAGATCGTCTCGATCGTCGCCGACGAGGCGTTCTACGAGCTCGACGGACCGCCGGTCCGGATCACGACGCCGCATATCCCGCTGCCGGCCGCAGATATTCTCGAAGACATCGCGCTGCCGACCGCCGATCGCATTGCCGATCGGGTGCGGCGTTCGCTCTCATCCTAGTTGCCCCAAAAGGTGCATCATGGCCATGTATGACAATCTTCTCGCCAACGTTCCGACCGATCTGTGGATCGGCGGCAAATGGCGCAAATCCTCCGACGGCGGCCGCTTCGACGTGATCGATCCGGCCACCGAGAACAAGGTTGCCTCGGTCGCCAGCGCGACGGTCGAGGACGCCAAGGCCGCGGTCGATGCCGCGAGCGCGGCGTTCCCGGGCTGGGCCGCCAAGAAGCCGCGCGAGCGCGCCGAGATTTTGCGCAAGGCTTACGACCTGATCATGCGTGACGCCGAGCGGCTGGCGAAGCTGATCACCATCGAGAATGGCAAGGCGCTGTCGGACTCACGCGGCGAGGTCGCTTATGCCGCCGAATTCTTCCGCTGGTACGCCGAAGAGGCCGTGCGCAATAACGGCCAGAACTCCCGCGCCCCCTCCTCCGGGGCGCGCATCTTCGTGCAACACAAGCCGGCCGGCATCGCCGTGCTGGTGACGCCGTGGAATTTTCCCGCCGCCATGGCGACGCGCAAAATCGGCCCGGCGCTTGCCGCCGGCTGCCCGGTCGTGCTCAAGCCCGCCTCCGACACGCCGCTGACCATGCTGGCGCTGATGCCGATCCTGGAAGAAGCCGGCGTCCCGGCCGGCGTCGTCAACGTCATTCCGTCGCGCTCGTCGGGCAAGGTCGTGAGCGCGATGCTGCACGATCCGCGCGTGCGCGTTGTCTCGTTCACCGGCTCGACCGAAGTCGGCCGCAAGCTTTTGCACGAGGCCGCCGATTGCGTGGTCAAGCCGGCGATGGAGCTCGGCGGCAATGCACCCTTCATCGTGTTCGAGGACGCCGATATCGATTCGGCGATCGAAGGCGCCATGATCGCCAAAATGCGCAACATGGGCGAGGCGTGCACCGCGGCCAACCGCTTCTATGTGCACGAAAAGGTCCATGACGAGTTCACCAAAAAACTCACCGCCAAGATGGCCGGGCTGAAAATGGGCAACGGCCTCGACGACGGCGTCGCGCTCGGCCCGCTGGTCAACAAAGAAGGCCGCGACAAGGTGATCGAGCTGGTCGATGACGCCGTGAAGAAGGGCGCAAAAATCCTCACCGGCGGCAAGACATCGGATGGACCGGGTTATTTCTATCCGGCGACGGTGCTCGACAACGTGTCCAACGATGCAAAAATGCTCAACGAGGAAATTTTTGGCCCGGTCGCGTCGATCCAGACCTTCAAATCTGAAGACGAAGTCATCACCCGCGCCAACGACACCGAATACGGCCTCGTTGCCTATCTCTACACCAAGGATTTGAGCCGCGGCATGCGCGTTTCCGAGCAGCTCGACTTCGGCATGATCGGGCTCAATCGCGGTCTCGTCTCCGATCCCGCAGCGCCGTTCGGCGGCACCAAGCAGAGCGGGCTGGGCCGCGAAGGCGCCCACGAAGGCATGCTGGAATTTCTGGAGACGCAATACATCTCGGTGACGTGGTGAGCGGAGAATCGCAATCGGCCGCACAGCGTTTGATCGGCGCCTGGCGCTATGTCGGCACGCGCATCAACGGCGGCAACTGGGATCGCGGCAAGAACCCGAAGGGCATGATCTATTACGGCCCGCATGGGGAGATGGCGGTACAGATCGCGCCCGATGTCGAGCGCAAACGCGCCGGCGCGGTGATGACGCCGGATGAGGCTTTTGCCGCGCTGAAGGATTACATCGCCTATTTCGGCACCTACACGGTCGATGAGACAGCCGGCACGGTGATCCATCATCGCCACGACAATTTGCAGCCGGGCGAGGGCGGCGATCTGGTGCGCCGTTATGAATTCGCCGGCGACCGCCTGGTGCTGCGGCCGCCGAATTCGACCATGGAAGTCACGTGGGAGCGGATTAAGTGAACGGACAATCGGACAAGGAGCGCCTGATCGGCTCGTGGCGCCATATCGGCTCGACGGTCGACGGCAAGCCGCGGCAGGGACAGGGCACCAATCCCAAGGGCATCATCATCTACGACGTGCACGGCTTCATGGCCTGCCAAGTCGCGCCCGACCGCGACGTCACCAGGGCCGGCGACAAACCGACCGGCGACGAGGCCAAGGCGGCGCTCGACGGCCACGTCGCCTATTTCGGCAAATATTCGGTGGACGAGCGCGCCCGCACCGTCACGCACCATCGCCACGGCAGCGTGCAGCCCGGCGACAAGGCCGATCTGGTGCGCGGCTACGAATTCGCCGGCGACCGGCTGATCTTAAAACCCATCGGCACCACGACCGAAGTCTTATGGGAACGGATCAAGTGAGACCAGAAACACGCTCATGGACGTCCTGATGCCGCAACTCGGCGAGACCGTCGCCGAGGGCAAGATCACCAAGTGGTTCAAGTCGGCCGGCGAACAGGTCAAGCCGGGCGACAATCTGTTCGAGATCGAGACCGACAAGGTTTCGATGGAAGTGCCTTCGACCACGACCGGCGTGCTCGCCGAAATCCGCGTTCCGGCCGGCGACGTCGCGCCGGTCGGCGCCATTGTCGCGGTGATCGCAGACGGTTCGGCGGCGCAGCCGAGTCAATCGGCCGCACCAACAACAGCATCCGCCGCAAAACCGGCCGCTGCGCCGATAGCGGCCGCGATCCAACCTGCGCCCGCAGTTCGGGATACGCGCCCGATCAAACTCGACCCATTCTTCGAGGTACGCACACCCGACCGCAATTTCGGTCCGGCGCGATTGTCCGGCGGCGTCACAGTCACGCCGCTGGCACGTAGGCTTGCCGCTGAATCCGGAATCGATCTTTCACGGCTCACCGGCACTGGCCCGCACGGCCGCATCGTCGCGCACGATGTCGAAACTGCGCCGCGGCCGGTGGACGCGCCGCTTACCGCGCGCAACGGTCCGAGCGCCAATGAAGTCAAGGCGCTGTTCGCGCCCGACGCTTACGAAGAAGTGCCGCTCGACGGCATGCGCCGCACCATCGCGGCGCGGCTGACGCAGGCGATCCAGACCATCCCGCATTTCTATCTAACGTCGGACGTCGAGATCGATCGCCTGATCAAACTGCGCGAAGAAGCCAATATCGGTGCGCTCAAGGACAAGGACGGCAATCCGGCATTCAAGCTCTCGCTCAACGATTTCATTATCCGCGCACTGGCGCTGGCGCTACAGCGCGTGCCGGCCGCGAACGCGGCATGGGCCGGCGATCGCATCCTGCGCTTCAAGCACGCCGACATCGGCATCGCGGTCGCGCTCGACGGCGGCCTGATCACGCCGGTCATCCGCAGTGCCGAGACCAAATCGGTCAGCGCCATTTCGGCGGAGATGAAGGAGCTATCCGCCCGCGCCCGCGACAAGAAGCTCAAGCCTTCGGATTACCAGGGCGGCTCGGCGGCGATCTCCAATCTCGGCATGTACGGCGTGCGCGAATTTTCGGCCATCATCAATCCACCGCACGCCACGATCCTTGCGGTCGGCGCGGCGCGACGGCAGGCGGTCGAGAAGCCGGACGGCGGTGTTGCCTTCGCAAGCGTCCTCGCCGTCACGCTGTCTTGCGACCACCGCGTGCTCGACGGCGCCGTCGGCGCCGAGCTGCTGGCTGCGTTCAAAGCTTTTATCGAATTGCCGGTGACCGTGCTCGTGTGACGAGAGGATAAAGTATGACCACCGACAAGCGCGAGGTTTTGCTGATCGGCCCGCTCAAGCCGGTCGTCGTGAAAGGTCTGGACGCGGTCTGCATCGTCCATAAAGTCGCCGCGGCGAAAGACCCTGACGCCTTCATCGCCGGCCATTCGCACGTGCGCGCCATCGCTTGCAGCGACACGGCATGCAAAATTCCCGGCGACCTGATGGCGCGCTTCCCAAACCTCCAACTCGTCGCAAGCTTCGGCGTCGGCTATGACCACATGGACGTCAAATGGGCCACCGCACACAACGTGGTGCTGACCAATACGCCCGACGTGCTGACCGATGAGGTCGCCGATACCGCGCTCGGGCTGTTGCTGTGCACGGTGCGCGAATTTCCCCAAGCCGAGCGATATTTACGAGCGGGCAAATGGCTCGAGCGTAATTATCCGCTCACCAAGGCGACGCTGCGCAACCGTACCGTCGGCATGGTGGGCATGGGCGCCATCGGCCAGGCGATCGCGCGGCGGCTCGCCGCCTTCGGCGTGCCGGTGGTCTATCACACGCGCAAGCCGCGGCGCGACGTCAGCTATCTGCATTGCCCGAGCCTGATCGAGATGGCGCGCGCGGTCGATATCCTCATGGTCATCGTGCCGGGTGGCGCGGGGACCGCGAACCTGATCAATGCCGAAGTGCTCGAGGCGCTCGGCCCTGAAGGCATTTTGATCAACATGGCGCGCGGTTCGGTGGTCGACGAACCGGCGTTGATCAAGGCGCTCCAGGACAAACGCATCATGGCCGCCGGCCTCGACGTTTTCGCCAAGGAGCCCGAGGTGCCGCAGGAGCTGATGGCGATGGACAACGTGGTGCTGTTCCCGCATCTCGGCTCGGCGTCGGTCTACACCCGCGAGAAGATGGACCAGCTCGTCGTCGACAACATCGCCGCCTGGGCCGCGGGCAAGCCGCCGCTGACGCCGGTCGCGGAGACGCCTTGGCGATCCTGGAAGAGCTAGAGCATGACACCGAAAAGTGGAACCCGGTTTTCGGATAAGATCATGCTCAAACGAAAATTCGCAATAATTTGCATCAGTGCCATGCCCGGCCCCGGCATGACGGCATAGGATGTGCGTGCTAGCCTGTGAGCGTGAGCAGTTTCGACATGAATCGCATTGTTGTCGTGGCCATAGCGGCGAGCCTTTTTGGCAGCGCCGCGCTGGCGCAAGATACTCAGCAGCCAACGCAGCAACCGGCCCAGCCGCCGCAAAACCCGCAATCTTCGAACGACCCGGTCGCCGCGGTGGTCGGCGCCTGGGAACTTTCCAACGCCGACCATGACAAGACCTGCCGCCTCAATTTCCGCGCCGATGCCGCGCCAGGCGGCAATAAAATCGACGTCGACAAGAGCTGCCCCAGCGTTTTTCCCTCGACCAAGGACATCATCGCCTGGACGGTCGACAACTACGGCAGCTTGCGGCTGCTCAATGCACAGGGCGAACCGGTGATCGAGCTGACCGAAGTCGAAAGCGGCATGTACGACGGCTTCACGCCGGAAGAAGGCCGCTATGTCATGCAGTCCGCGGCGGCGGCGCCGGTCCGCTCCGCCGACGACATGATCGGCGATTGGGGAATCGCGCGCAGCACCGGCAAGCCGATCTGCACGGTCACGCTCGCCAATACGGCCGCCGCGGCCGGTTCCGATAATCTGGCGCTGAAGCTCAAGCCCGGCTGCGATGTGCTGATCACCCGTTTCGGCCCGACATCCTGGCACATGGACAACGGCGAACTGGTCCTGCAATCGGCGCGCGGACAGACGTGGCGTTTCGAGGAGAACGACACCAATACCTGGCAGCGCCTGCCGGAGAGCGCCGATCCGATATTGCTGGTGCGGCAGTAACCGATAAAACTTCAAACATCAGATCGGCATCAGATCAGCGAATGAGCAAACGGCATCAGGTCGTCATTATCGGCGGAGGGCCCGTGGGCGTCGCGCTTGCGGTCGAGCTCGGGCAGCGCGGCATCGATTGCGCGCTGGTCGAGCGCCGCCGCGAGCCGCAGCGCATCCCCAAGGGGCAGAACCTGACCCAGCGCTCGGTTGAGCATTTTTATTTCTGGGGCGTCGCTGAAGAACTGCGCGCCGCGCGCCTGTTGCCGCCTGAATTTCCCATGAGCGGCATCGTCGCCTACCACGATCTCAACAACGAATATTGGTACGCGCCGCCGCTGCGCGAGATCGTCAATTCCTATTATTTCCAGAACAACGAACGACTACCGCAATACCAAAGCGAATATGTCTTGCGGGCAAGGATGGCGCAGCTTGCGAGCGTCGAAGCCCGTTTCGGCTGGGTCGCGGAAACGATCGAGCAGGATGCGAGTGGCGTGCGCGTGACAATCGCCAAAGACGGCGGCGCCGAGCGGGAAGTCCTGGAGGCGCAGTACGTCGTCGGCTGTGACGGCGGTCATTCCACCGTGCGCCAACAGATCGGCATCGAACGCGGCGGCGCCGATTTCAACGAGCTGATGGTGCTGGCGCTGTTCCGGTCGCGCGAGCTGCACGAAAAGCTCAAACGCTTTCCGCCGCGCTCCACCTATCGCGTCATCCATCCCGATTTGGGCGGCTATTGGCAGTTCTTCGGCCGGGTTGATGTCGGCGAGAGCTGGTTCTTCCACTCCCCGGTGCCGGCCGATACCACCAGAGACAATTACGATTTCCACGGCCTCCTGCAAAAAGCCGCCGGCTTCGCCTTTGCTTGCGACTTCGACTATGTCGGCTTTTGGGATCTGCGCATCGCCGTTGCCGAGAAATATCAGGTCGGCCGCGTCTTTATCGCCGGCGATGCCGCCCACTCGCATCCGCCTTACGGCGCCTACGGCCTCAACAATGGCCTCGACGACGTGGTCAATCTCGGCTGGAAGATCGCGGCAAAGCTCAAAGGCTGGGGCAGCGACGCATTGCTGCAGACCTACACCGAAGAACGGCGCCCTATCTTCAAGGAAACGGCCGAAGATTTCATCGAGGCCGGCATCCAAAGAGACAAGGAATTTCTCGACCACTATAGCCCCGACCACGATCGCGCGGAGTTCGAACGGGCCTGGAAGGACCACGCCAACGCCGCGGCGCCGCGGGTCTTGACCTATGAGCCGAACTACGAAGGATCGCCGATCGTGTTCGGACCGGCGGGCGGGGTGAGCAGCGCCCACGGCTCGCACACCTTCACGGCGCGCGCCGGCCACCACCTGCCGCCGCAGCTTCTGAGCTCCGGCCGCAACGTATTCGAGGAGCTCGGCCCGGATTTCACTTTGCTTGCTTTCGACGCCGAGGATCGCACGGTGCTGGCGTTCACCGACGCGGCCAAAGCGCTGAACGTTCCGCTGAAGGTCGTTCGCGACACGTATAGCGACGGTCGCGAGGCCTATGAGGCAAGCCTGATCCTGGTTCGACCGGACCGTTACATTGCCTGGTCCGCGGTCAGTGCGCCTGCCGATGCGGCAGCCATCCTCGGCAAAGCGGTCGGCCGCACCTAGCCATCGGCCCGCGGTCGGCGCGTCATCAAAAGTTCCACCGCGGTCTATCTCGTTGGCAGTATTCAATTACTTGAAACTGTCACGATGCAGAAAACAAGCGCAGACGATCCGGCCTGTCATTGCCGACTGCGTGCGATCGGCGTGCGCCAGAGCCCATTCCGGTTGTGGCAGGATGCGATTACCGCTATGGTCAATACTGTTGTGTAAAGTATTGGGGTGGGTCGATGCGTAAAGTCTCTGACTTTCTTGCGCGCGCCGGCGTCTCTTCGACACCTGAGACCCTGGCAGCGCTGACCAGCAAGCCGCAAAACTCAAATCGTCCTGACGACAACGGCAAGTCGACTTTCGCCAATATCGGCGAGCGCATCGGCGGTGACAACGAAGCGCTGCGACATTTGCTGATCGACACCGGGCTGCAGTTCGGCGCGCTCGACGAACTGAAGGAAACTTTTGGCAAGTTGGTCGATCCGCTGCACAACCTGCTCAGCACGCTGGAACAAGCAAAATTCGACAATGCGAGCTTGCGCGGCGCGCTGACCGAGTTGCGCTCTAGCCACGAGACGCTGCGCAGCGACTTCGAGGGGCTCGAAAAGAAATCATCCGAACTGGAAGGCGACAATCACCGCCTGACCCGCGAATTGACAGCGTCGCAACAGTCCGCGCAGGAGCTGGACGGCGACAAGGGCAGGCTGACCGGCGAGATCGCGACGATGCGCGTCGCCTTGGCCAATCTCGAAAAGCAATTGGGCGAAGAGGCCAACAATGGCCGGTCGCTGGGCGACGAGAAGCGGCTTCTCCTCGAACGCGCCGATACCGCCGACAAGCGGATTCTCGAATCGGAGGCGGCCGCCAATCTCGCGCGCGAACGGCTGGCGCTGTTGGAGAATGAAAAAGACTCCCTGCAGACGGCGCTCGATCAGACCCTGACCCAGTCGTCGCGGACCTCGCGCCGCCTCGCCGAGATCGAGAATGCCTTGTCCGAGGCGCGCGCGCGCCTGCAACAGATGGAACACAACCTGGCCGCGGTCGAGGACGAGCGCAAAAAGCTGTCCGCGGCCTTGGACGAAGCCAACGAGCGGCGGCAATCGGAAGTCTATGCGCTGACGCTCAAGCTCGACGCCATGCGCTCGCGCTCCACCGCGGCGGAAAAGCTGCTCGCCGAAATGCGCCAAAATCTGGTGGCGCGCACCGAGGAGATCAGGGCTACCGAAGCCAAATTGGTCGAAGCGGTGCTCGGCCGCAGCGGGGCGGAAAAGAAGGCCGAGCAACTCACCGCCGCCAACGAAGCCCATGACCGGCAGAACAAAAAACTCGAACAAACGCGCTTGTCGCTGACCGACCGCAGCAACGTGCTGTCGGAAACCGTCAAGGCGCGCGACAGCTCGCTCTCCCACGCCCAGGACAAGATCAAGTCGCTGACCGACCGGGTCGAACTGCTCAAGGCCGAGGCCGCGGCCAACCAGGCCAAGGCGGAAAAGCGCATCGAGCAGCTCAATTCGGCGATCGAGCGCGAGCGCGCCGAGCGCGCCGTCGCCGAAGGCGCCTTGGAGGCGACCCGCTCCGACTACGCCCGGCTGCAAAGCGAAATGTCGGCCGAGCGCTCGCTGCGGCGGCGCAGCGCCCCCGAGGAGGCGTTCGACGCCGACAAGGCGAAAGAGGCCCGGCCGCCAAAGAACGGCAATGGCGCGGGCCACAGTGCCGCCAATGGTGAGCCACCTGCAGCGCCGCCGCGAAGCGGCGCGGCCTGACGTTTTACAGCGCTGATTAAAGCGGCTTGATCTCCACCTTGCGGAATTTGACGACGCCGCTCTCGTCGGTCACGCCTTTGCCGTGCTGCAGCGCGATGCGGCCCGAGGCGAATTTGGCGTCGTGCGCGCCATCGACCGTCTTCTGGCCATTGAGGATCACGGTAAACGTGTCGCCCTTCGCCATGATCTCGTAGACGTTCCACCTGCCGCCGGCCTTCGGCATGGGATCGACCGCGGCCACGTCGACGATCGCGCCGGTGCCGTATTTCGGCTCAGGCCTCGTGTCCCAGATATTGACCTCATACGCGTTCTTTCCGGTCACGCTGTTGGGATCGGTGCCGCGGATGAAAACACCGCTGTTGGTCTTGTCCTCGATCCAGAATTCGACCCGGAGCTGGAAATCCTTGTAGTCATTCTTCGACACCATGAAGCCGTTGCCGTTGTCGGCAACCAAGGCGCCGTCCTCCAACTTCCAGTTGGCGGTGCCGATCGGGCTCCAGTTGTCGAGGTTCTTGCCGTCGAACAACGTGATCCAACCGGCCTCGGCCTGCGCGGCGGCTTCGCGCGACGACGGCACGGACAACAGACCGATGCCGCAGATCAATAAAGATGTTGCGATGATTGCCCAGCGTTTCATTGTGTTTCCTCCCGTTGCAGACTGTTTTGTTGTTAGATTTACCAACAGGCCGATGCCGGCCTGCTCAGATCAATTTTAATCCTTTCAAGCTCGCATGTCCCTCCCTGCCGACGACGATGTGGTCGTGCACCGAAATGCCGAGCGGTGACGCCACCGCGATGATTTGCTGCGTCATCTGCACGTCGGCGTGCGACGGCGTCGGATCGCCGGAAGGGTGATTGTGGACCAGCACGATCGCGGTCGCTGACAGTTCCAGCGCGCGCTTGACCACTTCGCGCGGATAGACCGGCGCGTGATCGACGGTGCCGGTCTGCTGCACTTCGTCGGCGATGAGTTGATTGCGCTTATCGAGGAACAGCACGCGGAACTGCTCGCGGTCGGCGAAAGCCTGCGCGGTGCGGCAATAGTCCAGTACGCTGGACCACGATGACAGCACCGGCCGCTTTTTCACCGCGCCGCGAAGGAGCCGGCTCGCCGCCGCCTGCACGACCTTGAGCTCGGTGATGCCGGCATCGCCCAGGCCTTTTACCTCGCGCAGCCGCGCTTCCGGCGCGGATACGACTTCCGCGAATGAGCCGAATTTCTCCAACAAAGATTTGGCCAACGGCTTGACATCGCGCCGCGGTAGTGCCCGGAACAACAACAATTCCAGCAGCTCATAATCGGACAAAGCGTCAGTGCCGGCCTCGCGAAAGCGCTGGCGCAGCCGTTCGCGATGGCCGTGATAGTGCGGCGTGGCCTCGGCGAGGCCGGCTTTGCTGTCGCGTTTCTTTTCCAGCATGGGACTTCGCACGCAACTTTCGCCCCTGTCCCGCCAAGGATGCCCGGATTAGGAATTTTTGCAATCGCCTTGCGGCGGCCGGGCCGCTGTCAGGCCGGATACGGCGGCTTGTCGAGGCCGTTCGGCGACAGCGTGAAAATCTCGACGCCGGTGTCGGTGACGCCGACGCTGTGCTCGAATTGCGCCGACAGCGAACGGTCGCGGGTCACCGCGGTCCAGCCGTCGGACAGCACCTTCACGTGGGCGCGGCCGAGATTGATCATCGGCTCGACGGTAAAGAACATGCCCGGCTTGAGCACGATGCCCTCGCCCGGCCGGCCGACGTGGACGATGTTCGGCTCGTCGTGGAACAGCCGGCCCAGGCCGTGGCCGCAGAAATCGCGCACCACGCTCATGTGCTGGGCTTCGACATAGGTCTGGATGGCGTGGCCGATATCGCCGGTGGTGCCGCCGGGCTTGATCGCGGCAATGCCGCGCATCATGCCCTCGTAGGTGACTTCGATCAGCCGCTCGGCGCGGCGGGGAATTTCGCCGACCGCATACATGCGGCTGGAATCGCCGTGCCAATGATTGAGGATCAGCGTCACGTCGACGTTGACGATGTCGCCCTCGCGCATCGGCTTCTCGCCGGGAATGCCGTGGCAGACCACGTGATTGACCGAGGTGCAGGTCGCCTTGCGGTAGCCGCGATACATCATCGTCGCCGGCATGGCGCCGTGATCCAAGCCGAACTCGTAGACCAGCCGGTCGATGCGCTCGGTCGAGACGCCGGGTTTTATCTCGGGCACCAGCATGTCGAGGCACTCGGCTGCCAGCCGGCCGGCCTTGCGCATGCCTTCGAACGCGTCAGCGCCGTGGATCTTGATCTGGCCGGTTTTGCGGAGCGGCGCGCAGGCCGCGTCGACATAGGTCATGGCGAGTGGGAGGAAATGCCCGTGGCTATTTGCCCGCAATGTAAGCATACGCGCGGCCAACGCAAGCAATCCGGAAGCCGCCGCTAGCCGGTCACGATCGGAACCGGCTCGGCGATGTTGATGCCATCGACGGTGATCGCGCAGCGCCAGGCCAGCGTCTCGACGCCGGCCGCGCGGGCGCGGTCGAACGCCGCCGCATAGGCCGGATCGATGTCACGGGCGACATTGAAACGTTCCGCCGATGGAATTTGAATGACAAAGAGCAGCACCGCGCGGGCACCACCCGCGACCGCCGCCGCCAGCTCGTCGAGATGCTTGGCGCCGCGGGCGGTCACGCTATCGGGAAATTCGGCCAAGCCCGGCTTGCGCATGAGATGGACGTTCTTGACTTCCAGGTAGCACGGCGGCCGGCTTGGGTCTTCGAGCAGAAAATCGAACCGCGAATTCAAGCCATATTTCACTTCGCGCCGGACGGACGCGTAGTCGCGCAGTTGCGGAATGAGCCCGGTCTCGATGACCTCGGCGACCAGCACGTTGGGGTGGCTGGTATTGACGCCGACAAGCTCCGGACCGGTGCCGAAATCGGCTTCGACAAGCTCCCAGTTAAAGGGAAGCTTGCGCATCGGATTTTCCGAATTGGACAGCCAGACGCGCGAAAACGGCCGGTCAAGGCCGGTCATGGCGCCCGGATTGGCGACATGGACGGTGAGCATGTCGCCGTTTTCGAGCACTACGTCGGCCAGAAACCGCTTGTAGCGGCGGGCCAGCGTGGCCGGGATCAGCGTCGAGACAAAGCGCATGGCCGCACCCATAACCCCTCCCTCCAAGCCGTGGAAAGGGTTTTGTGCGGAACCTCAAGACGCGATCTTGCCGCCCAATTCGTCCGCGATATGGACGCGAATGATCTCGTCGAACGACGCTTCCGCCTGAAAGCCCAGCGCAAGCGCGCGGCGGGGATCGAACCGGCTCGGCCAGCCGGCGACGATCCGCGCCACCAGCGGGTCGGGCTCGCGGCGGATGCGGGAAGCGACCTTGTCGCCGGCGATGCGGCGCAACGCGGCGATCTGCTCGGCAACCGTGCAGCACACGCCCGGCATGGTGAGGTTGACACGGGGCCCGAGTTTTTCGCGGTCGACGCCGGCGGCGTGAATGAGAAATCCGACCGCAGCGCGCGGGCTCGCATGCCAATGCAGCACGCTGTCCTCGACCGGTAACACCGCTTCCTCGCCGTTAAGCGGCTCGCGGATGATCGACGAGAAGAAACCAGACGCCGCCTTGTTCGGCCGGCCCGGCCGCACCACGATGCTCGGCAGCCGAATGCCGATGGCATCCAAAAATCCGCGCCGGGTGTAATCGGC
The DNA here is from genome assembly GCA_035317145.1 of Xanthobacteraceae bacterium. Classification (GTDB taxonomy): domain Bacteria; phylum Pseudomonadota; class Alphaproteobacteria; order Rhizobiales; family Xanthobacteraceae; genus BOG-931. The sequence goes on from DATHHM010000241.1 coordinate 13,942, forward strand.
AAGCAGCAACTCGACGATCGCCTTCTGGGTGCCGTAGGAGGTGAGCGGCGTTAAGTGAAAGTCGTCGGCGATCGCATCCGGAAACGGCGCGCCGAACACCGCGATCGAAGAGGTGAAGACCAGGCGGGGGCGATAGCCTTCGCCGGCGGCACGGATTGCTTCAATGAGCGCGCGGGAGCCGTCGAGATTGACGTGGACGCCTTTCTCGAAATCGAGCTCCGCCTCGCCGGACACCACCGCGGCGAGGTGGAAGATCATGTCGGGCCGGCCGGCGATGGCGGCACGCGCCGCCGCGGCAGCGGCGATATCGGCGGCGCTGCTCTCGACGGTGCCGGTGAAACCCTGCGGCTTTTGCGGCGCGCTGACGTCGATCAACGTGAGCTTGTCGATCGGCTTGCCGCTGAGCGCGCCGGCAGCGACCAGCCGCGCCACCAGCTTACGCCCGATCATTCCGGCGGCGCCGGTAATGAGAATGTGCATGGGTTACCGGCCGCCCCGTTATCCTAAAGCGCCATCCCGCCGTCGACGAGATGGGTCTGGCCGGTAATGTAGCTTGCCTCGTCGCTGGCAAGAAAGAGGACGAGTAAGGCGACCTCCTTGGCCGTCCCGAGCCGGCCCATCGGCTGGCGGTCGACGAAGGCCTGCCGCACCACGTCGGGTGATTTTCCGGTCTCCTTCGACAGCGCCGCAATGCGTTCGTCGAGCGACGGCGATTCGATCGTGCCGGGACAGATGGCGTTGCAGCGAATGCCCTGCTTGATAAAATCGGCGGCGACCGCCTTGGTCAGCCCGATCACCGCCGCTTTGGTCGCGCCATAGGCGTAACGGTTGGGCACGCCGCGGATCGACGACACCGCCGACGAGATATTGACGATCGAGCCCGGTTTTTTCTTTTCCAGCATCGCCGGCAGGAACGCCTTGATCATGCGGTGCATGGATTTGACGTTGAGATCGAACGAAAAATCCCAGTCCTTGTCCGAGCAATCGAAAATCGTGCCCTGGTGCACATAGCCGGCGCAATTGACCAAGATGTTGAGCGCGCCGAATTCACGCGCGACTTCTGCGGCCAGCGCGTCGATATTGTCCTGCGAGCGCACGTCAAGCTTGATGCTTTTCTCGGCCTTCAAACCGTTGAGTTTGTCTTCGACGACGTCGGTCGCGATGACGGCTGCGCCTTCGGCGATAAAAGCCTCGGCGATAGCGCGGCCAATACCCTGACCGGCGGCGGTCACCAGCGCGACCTTGCCTTGCAGTCTGTCACTCATCCTTGCCTCACGCTTTCTGGCCGTTCAACGCCGCGAGACTGAGCTTCTGACGGCCTTCGCTGTCGAAATTCTCCGGCGCAAGCCAGCGCTCGAAGTTGAGCTTGCGCGCCGGCCACTCACTGTCGAGCATGGAGAACCAAGCATTATCGCGGTTGCGGCCCTTGGCGATGATGTGTTGGCGGAACGTGCCTTCGTAGACAAAGCCGTAGCGCAGCGCAGCGCGCCATGATGGGGCGTTGAGCGCATCGCATTTCCATTCGTAGCGCCGATAGCCCAGCGCCTCGAAAGCGTAACGCGCCAACAGGTATTGGGTTTCGGTGCCGAGCGGTGTGCGCTGCAAAGCCGGGGAATAGAGCACGTGACCGACCTCGATCACCCGCATCTCCGGCTCGATTCGCAGCAGGGTCACATAGCCGACGGCGCGATCGGCCGCGTCGATGATCGCATACGCATAGGGATCGTCCGCTGCCGCACGTCTCTCTATGCATGGAACAAATTCAGCGGCGGTCGCGAATGGCCCATCGGCCGCAATATAGGTCCAGACCTGGTCGTGCCCGGCGAACGCCGCCCACAAGTCCATGGTGTGCGCAGGGGTTAGCTTTTCGAGGCGGCCATAGCGACCCTTCAGGGTCACCGGGCCCGGCCGCGGCGCCGGCGTCGGGTCGATCGGCAATCCGACGGGCTGGCCGGTTCGCGGATGTGGTTCCGAAGCGGTCATGACGAAAACTTCTTGCGATCCTCGCTGAAGAACTTGTTCAGCTCGGGATTGGAAATGAGCCCGGCGAAACCGTCGAACTTGCCGTCCTTGGCGATTTCGGTGGCGACGCGGATGAAGGCGTGCATCGCCACGCGGGCGAGCGAGCCGCCGACGCTGATGCGGCGCACGCCCATCGCCGCAAGGTCGTCGACCGTGAAGCCGTACGCGCCGCTGTTGAGGAAGTTCACCGGTTTCGGCGCCACGGCTTTCACCACCGCCTCGATCTGCTCGCGGGTCTTGATGCCCGGCGCATAGAGGCAATCGGCGCCGGCCGCGGCGTAGGCTTTGAGCCGGCGGATGGCGTCGTCGAGATCGGGCACGCCGCGGATGAAATTTTCCGCCCGCGCGGTGAACACCACGTCGCCGCCGGCGCTATCGACCGCCGCGCGCGCCGCTTTGACGCGCGCCACGGAGAGATCGAAATCGTAGAGCGGCGTGGCGGAATTATTCGGCGAATCCTCGATCGACAACCCGGCGACGCCGGTGGCGATGCAGCGCGTCACGCTGTCGGCCACGCCGGCCGGATCGTCGGCAAAGCCGTTCTCGAAATCGGCGTTGAGCGGAACGTCGGTCGCCGCCACCAGTTCGCGGTAATGTGCCAGCACGTCGTCGCAACTCTGCGCACCATCGGCGTAGCCTTCAGAATGCGCATGGCCGGAGCTGGTGGTCGCCAAGGCCTTGAAGCCAAGGCCTTGCAGATAGCGCGCGCTGCCGACGTTCCATGGGTTGGGAATGACGAAGCAGCCGGCCTCGTGAAGCTTATGAAAAGTCTTGCGCTTGTCGGCGGTGGATGGACGAGAGCCCGGCATGGCAATCTCCGTGGTGTTGCAGCAGGCCAAGCCTGCCATGGCGGCGCGGCTAAAAAAAGCGCATTCCCCGAGTCGGTCGATCAGGCTTTGTCGCGGTCGGTGACATGCGCAAGGTATTTCTCATATTCCGCGCGCGTGATCAGACCACCTTCCCGCGCGACGCGATCCTGATCGCGTTTCGACAGCGAGGCTTGCACGTCGTCGACGCGTTTCCACGCCGCCAGCGGTGCATGCGATCCCGGATGCGGCACGTATTCGGATTCTTCGACCTTGCGGTAGCGATGGACGTAGCGTGGACAGTTGCGGAAGATTTCGGTCACCGCGACACGCACGACCAGCTGCGCTTCGGCATAGTCGGCCAGCAGCGGATCGTTGTCGTCCACGCTCGCGATCCCCTGCACGCGGATGCGATGCGGCCGTTCGAAGTTGAGAAACAACAGGCCGACCTTGTCGTTGCCGACAAGATTGCCCATCGAATAGAACATGCCGTTGCCGTCGTAGCACGGGAACGCCAGCGTCGTGCCGTCGAGCACGCGCACAAAGCCCGGTTCGCCGCCTTTGTAGGAGACCGTCGGCCGGCCCTCGTGATCGACGGTCGCGAGCCAGAACATGTCGCGGCTCTCGATGAACGCCTTGTGCTCCGCCGTGATCTCGGTGACGAGCACGCGTTTTTCGACATTGTCGGCAAGCCTTCGCATGTCGAAGCGATCCTGCAGCGCGCGATGATTTGGACCGTAAAGCCTGCTCATGCCCCGCCCTCCCTAGGTACCGGACTAGTGATTGTCCCGAGGAATAAATTTTTGGGCTACGCGTTGATACTTCACCGCTGGCTCTAAAACCATGCCTTCGGCGAGCTGATCGACCATGGCGCGCTGGATTTCCTGCCACGGCGTCTGGCTCGGCGGATAGTGATAGCCGCCGTCTTTCTGCAGCGCCGAGCGCCGCGCCGTCAGTTCTGTGTCTGGGACCAAAATATCGGCGGTGCCCTTGTTGAGATCGATGCGCACCCGATCGCCGGTCTTGAGCAGCGCCAGCCCGCCGCCGGCCGCCGCCTCCGGCGAGGCGTTGAGGATCGACGGCGAACCTGATGTACCGGACTGCCGGCCGTCGCCGATGCAAGCGAGCGCCGTCACGCCCTTTTTGATCAGCGCTGCGGGCGGCTGCATGTTCACGACCTCGGCCGAGCCCGGATAGCCGATCGCGCCGACGCCGCGCATGAAAAGGACGCTGTGCTCGTCGATGCCGAGCGCCGGATCGTCGATGCGCCGGTGATAATCTTCCGGGCCGTCGAACACTACGGCGCGGCCCTCGAACGCATTCGGGTCTTTGGCGTTGCTCAGGTAGCGCTGGCGAAATTCGTCCGAGATCACGCTCGTCTTCATGATCGCGGAATCGAACAGATTGCCGTGCAGCACTTTAAATCCTGCATGGGGCTTGAGCGGCTTGTCATAGGGCCGGATGACGTCGGCATCGCTGGATTTTGCCCGCGCCACGTTCTCCGCATAGGTCTTGCCGTTGATGGTGAGCGCATCGCCGTGCAGGCGCTTGGCCTGCAGCAATTCATGCATCACCGCCGGCAATCCGCCGGCACGAAAATATTCCTCGCCGAGATATTCTCCCGCCGGCTGCATGTTGACGAGAAGCGGCACGTCGTAGCCGATCTTCTCCCAATCCTCGATCTTGAGCTCGACGCCGACATGGCGGGCGATGGCGTTGATGTGAATCGGCGCATTGGTCGAGCCGCCGATGGCCGAGCAGGCGACGATGGCGTTCTCGAACGCGGCGCGCGTCAAAATATCGGACGGTTTGAGATCCTCGCGCACGATCTCCACCGCGCGCACGCCCGTCAAATAGGCGATCTGCGCACGCTCGCGATACGGCGCCGGGATTGCGGCGCAGCCGGGCAATGACATGCCGAGCGCTTCCGCCAGCGCGTTCATGGTCGAGGCCGTCCCCATGGTGTTGCAGTGGCCGATCGACGGCGCCGACGCCGCGACGATCTCCATGAATTCCTTGTAGTCGATCTTGCCCGCGGCTTGATCCTGGCGCGCTTGCCAGATCAAGGTGCCCGAGCCCATGCGCTTGCCGTTGAGATAATGGTCGAGCATCGGGCCGCCGGAGAGCACGATGGCCGGCGTGTTGACGGTGGCCGCCGCCATCAAACAAGCCGGCGTGGTCTTGTCGCAGCCGGTCATCAGCACGGCGCCGTCGAGCGGATAGCCGTACAGCACTTCGACCAGGCCGAGATAAGCCAGGTTGCGGTCGAGCGCTGCCGTCGGCCGCTTGCCGGTCTCTTGAATGGGATGCACCGGAAATTCCAGCGCGATGCCGCCGGCATCGCGGATGCCGGCGCGCACCCGTTCGGCAAGCTCGAGATGATGGCGATTACACGGGCTGAGATCGGAGCCGGTTTGCGCAATGCCGATGATCGGCCGGCCGGAGGTGAGCTCCTGGCGGGTGAGGCCGTAATTGAGATAGCGCTCGAGATAGAGCGCGGTCATGCCCGGATTGTCCGGATTGTCGAACCACAATTGCGAGCGCAGACGGCGCTGGTGTTGTTCGTGCGGTTTGCCGTTTTTTGTCATCACCGTCTCCGCGATTTATTCCCTTGGGCGTTCAAATACCTGCAATGCGATTTTCGCAAATCCAGGAACTCCCTTGCGGTAGATATAGCGATTTTACGCCGCGGCGCGCGTTGGGCGCCGCAGATAAAGGCACGCGCGGTGGATTTGCGCGCAATCCTTTGCGCCGATTCAGGAATTTATCCGTCGCCTTTTTGTGCTTGTTGCATCGCAATATAAACAGCATCGACATGGCTGTAATATTCCCATTAACTAACTGATTTTAGCTAACAATATCGTGACATGCCGGTGACCATACGAGACTTGTGCAGCGCAAAATCCGGTGTACGTAGACGGCCAAGGGTGACCGCAATCGGAGACTGAAAAAATGAAATCCCTCACCACCAAGCTGGTTCTGTCCGCGCTGGGCGTTGCGTTGCTCGCCACACCGGCTTTTGCCGCGAAGCATCACCCGGCTTCTTATCAGGGCCTGCAGAACTCGGCCGCCAGCGCGCCCACCGTTGATGTCGGCACCTATCCGAATGGTGCGACCCGCAGCGGCAGCGTCTATTCGCGCGAGTCCGGCGCGGACGACAACGTGATCCGCTAAATTCCGTCACGCGGTTGCAATGCTGGAGAGCCCCGGACGTTTGTCCGGGGCTCTTGCTTTTCGCCGGGCATCATCGCGTTTGCATTTGATGGCCGATTTTGTTGAACTGCCCCCGCTCACAAGACGCGCGGGGAAACGCCATGCTGAAG
>DATHHM010000242.1:0-2620 GCA_035317145.1 Xanthobacteraceae bacterium
GCATGCGGAAATCATCTATTCCGACAAGGTCCGCGCGCTCGCCGAAGCCGAACTGATCCGCCAGCGGGATTTGGCGGAACAGAACATGCGCTTTACCGCCGCCGTTGAGAACATGACGCAAGGACTGTGCATGATCGACGACGATGCACGGCTGGTCGTGTGCAATGAGCGCTACGCCAAGATGTATCGGCTGCCGCCGCAGTTGCTCAAGCCCGGCACATTGCATCGCGACATCATCGCCCACCGTGTCCGCAGCGGCCTCCTCAAGGGCGGTCACGGCGACGCCGAAGTACAGCAGCAATTATCCGCTTTGTCGGCGCTGCCTGCAGGGAAAAAATCGAGCCGCATCGACGAACATGCCGACGGCAACCTGATCCGGGTAACGCGTCAGCCGCTTCCCGGCGGCGGCTGGGTCGCGACCCATGACGACATCACCGAGCAGCGGCGCGCCGAGCAGGAACTCGACAAGACCAAGCGGTTTTTGGACTCGATCGTCGACAACATTCCGATTGCGGTGGTCGTGAAGGACGCCGTTACGCGCAAGTTCGTTCTTGTCAATCGCACGTTCCAGGCGATGCGCGGCCTCGGACGCGACGAGCTCGTCGGCAAATCCGTGTTCGCATTCTACAACAAAAGGACTGCGGAATTCATCGACCGCATGGACACCGAGGTTCTCGAGGGCCACCGCGACGGCAAGAACCTCGAATACGACGTCGATACGCAGGACGGAACGCGCATTTATGCGACCAGCCGCATCGTCATCCGCGACAATGACGGCGAGGCGAAATATCTGATCGTCGTCATCAATGACGTCACCGAACGCAAGAAATCCGAGCAACGCATCGCGTTCATGGCGCATCATGACGCGCTGACGGGTTTGGCCAATCGTGCCGCGGTCACGCAGCAAATCGAAGAAGCGGCGGCGCGTCAGCGCCGGCGCGGGGATTCGTTCACCGTCCTGCTGCTCGATCTCGACCGCTTCAAGCACGTCAACGACACGCTCGGCCATTCCGCGGGAGACGCGCTGCTGCGGGAAGCCGCGGCCCGGCTCAAGGCGCTGTTGCGGGAAACCGACGTGCTGGCCCGGATCGGCGGCGACGAATTTGCCATCATTCAGAGCGGAGAAACCAGCCAACGCGAAGCCGCCGGCGCGCTGGCCGATCGCGTCATCGAGATTTTCGCCAAGCCGTTCGACATCGACGGCAACGAGGTCAATATCGGCACCAGCATCGGCATTGCGCTGGCGCCCGAGCACGGCACCAATCCCGACAGCCTGTTGAAGATGGCGGACATGGCGCTCTACGGCGCCAAATCCGCCGGCCGTAACGGCTATCGCTTCTTCGACCCGGATATGGGCGCGGCCGCCGACGCGCGCCTTGTGCTGGAAAATGAACTGCGCCGCGCCATCGCGCAGAACGAGCTCGAGCTGCACTACCAACCGATCATCGACACCAAGACCCGGCGGATTTGCAGCGCCGAAGCCCTGATCCGCTGGCGGCACCCGACCAAGGGCATGATCGCGCCCGATAATTTCATCCCGCTCGCCGAAGATACCGGCATGATCGCGCCGATCGGCATGTGGGTGCTGCGCACCGCATGCATCGATGCCGCCAAATGGCCGGCCGACGTCAAGGTCGCAGTCAATCTGTCGCCGCTGCAATTTAGAAACACCAACCTGGCCGACGATGTGATGAGCGCGCTTGCCGAAGCGGGACTGCCGCCGGAACGGCTGGAGCTCGAGATCACCGAGACGGCGCTGATCGAATCGGCGGCGGAATGTCTGCCGGCGCTGCACCGGTTCAAGAACGCCGGCATCGCCATCGCGCTCGACGATTTCGGCACCGGCTATTCGTCGCTCAGCCAGCTGACCATGTTCCCGTTCGACAAGATCAAGATCGATAAATCGTTCACGCAAAACCTGACCAAGCGCGCCGAATGCGCCGCCATCATCTCGGCCGCATTGACGCTGGCGCAAAACCTCGACATCGCCACCACCGCCGAGGGCGTCGAGACCAACGACCAGTACAAGCTTCTGCGATTGGCCGGCGTGACGTCGCTGCAGGGCTACCTGTTCAAGCGGCCGTGCCCGGTCTCCGAGATCGATTTCGGCGTGATTTTCGGCGCCCCGGTGATGGCCGAGGTCGCGTAGCGCTTAAGCGCCGCGCAGCGGCGCCGGCTGCTCGTCGAGCATGGCCTTAATCGCAAGTCGCGTGGTTTCGACGTCGAGACCGTGCTGACTAATGAGATCTTGGCAATCGGCCAGGATAGCATCGGCGTCCTGCATGATCTTGAACTTCTTGAACTGATCGTCGTGATGCAGTCCCATGCTGGCGCCGACGATCTCGTACATGTTCATGATGCGGAACGGCCAGTCGCGCTCATGCGCGCACAATTCGCGGTGATCGGAATGATAGACCGCGACCAGGGCATCGACGCCGGCGGCTTCGGCCGCCGCAAGCTCCGCCAGCTGCAATTGGCGGCGATATTCCGGCAGCACGCGGAGATTATTGCTTTGCAGCCCGACCGCCGGCTGCTGCAGGTCGACGATCTCGATGCCGGGCACGGCGCGCAAAATATCCTCGGCGGCTTCGACGACACCGTGAATGCCGGGATGGCGGTG
>DATHHM010000243.1:0-3476 GCA_035317145.1 Xanthobacteraceae bacterium
GGCAAGCCGGCCAAGAGCTCGGCGTGCAATGGAACGTGTTCGGCAACCGGTTTCTGGCCAATGTCGGCAACCAGGTTCCGGCTTCGCAACTGCCGATAACGGCGGCGAACGGCTCGTTCCAGCAGCCGGTGCTGGGCGGCGCCGGTTTAGGCGGTGCCAACATCCCGCCCGCCGCGGCGACCATGTCGCCAATCGTGGCGGCCGGCGTGCTGTCGGGTGCGTCGCCGTTCGGCTTCCTGATCGGCCGCCTGGTCGGCGGACAATTCCCGATCGACGTCGAGCTCAATGCGCTCGAGCAAAAGGGCCTGGTTCGCAGCCTGGCGCAGCCCAATCTTACGGCGCTGTCGGGCGATACCGCGAGCTTCCTGGCCGGCGGCGAATATCCGATCCCGGTGCCCGGCTCGCTCGGCCAGACCGCGATCGAATACAAGAAATACGGCGTCGGTCTCGCCTTCACCCCCACGGTGCTTCGCGGCGGCCAGATCAACCTCGTCATCAAGCCGAATGTGAGCCAGCTCGATCCGGCCCACGGCGTGTCCATCACCGGCGGCGTCACGGTGCCGGCGCTGACGGTGCGCGAAGCCTCGACCACGGTGGAATTGCGTGACGGCCAGAGTTTTATGCTCGGCGGCCTGCTGCAGAACTCCAGCCAGACCAACCAGGATCAGTTGCCCTGGCTCGGCGACGTTCCGGTGCTCGGCGCGCTGTTCCGCAGCGCCGCCTACCAGAAGAACGAGACCGATCTGGTCATCGTGGTGACGCCCCACGTCGTGCGTCCGTTGACGCCGGCCGATCCCATTCACACGCCGCTCGACAACACGCTGCCCGGCAACGACGTCGACTTCTTCCTCATGGGCCAGGCGGAAGTGACCCCCGCGCTCGCCCGGCTCGCCGTCGGCGCACTCAACCGGCCCTATGTCGGTCACATCATCGATCTGCCGAAGAATGGAGGCGTCTATGTCACGGCCAGGGATTAATGGCGCGCAGCGGGGCGTTGCCGCCGCGGTGATGCTCGGCGCGCTGCTTGCCGGCTGCTCCGACATCTACTTCGAGCGACGCGAATCGATTGCGCTCGGTGCCGGCGATGCGGTGGCCGCCAATCAGGTCGAGCAGATGGTCGATCCGTGGCCGCCGAACTCCAACAACAAGAACCTCACGTTCAACGGCGAGCGTATGCAGCGGGCGGTGGAGTGCTATCGCATCGACAAGGTCACCCAACCGGTCGACCTCGATCCCTCGACCGACGCGGCGCTGCCGGCGCCGACCGGACTGTGCTCCGGCCGGATGGCGGCGGGTAGCGCGCAAGCGGCGTCCGGTACCGCGATTGGCGGTGGCGCCGCCGCCGCAACCTCCGCCTACAAGTAACGCAGTCCCGCGAGTCCAAAACATGCGCGCCGGTCGATCCACAACTCCAGGGATGCAGGCGAAGGTGGTCGTCTTGACCGCCGACCCGGCATTCGAGGACTCGGTCCGCGCCACATTCAGCGCCAGTCCGCAAATTGCGCTCGACGTGATCGCGGGAACATTGGTTGGCGCCGCCGACGGCATCGCGCTTGAGGGCGCCACCGTCGTCGTCGTCGACATCGATGCCGGCAATGCCGCCGAATTGCTGGCGCTCGAACGCCTGATGCTGCGGATCGGCAATTGGCCGCCGGTGGTGGCAATCACGCAAAGCTTCGAGGAGGCCGTCGCACGGCGCCTGATGCAGATGCGGGTGGCCGATTTCCTGGTCAAGCCGGTGTCGCCGGTCGAGCTGGTGCGCGCCTGTGCGCGCGTCGCCAAGGACAAAACACCGGCTGCCGGCGAGACCACCGAGGCGCAGATTTTCACCTTCCTGCCCGCAGTCGGCGGCGCCGGCGTGACCACACTCGCGGTGCAGACCGCCATGCTGCTGCTCAACAGCGGCGCGCGCGGCAAAAATTCGACCTGCCTGGTCGATCTCGATTTCCAGCACGGCGCCTGCGCCGATTATCTCGACATCGAGCCGCGGCTCAATCTGAACGAAATCGAGCCGCGCCCGGAGCGCCTCGACCGGCAATTGCTCGAAGTCATGCTGTCGCAGCATCCGTCCGGTCTCGCGGTCATCGCCGCGCCCAATCGCCCGGCGGAAATGCGCTCGTTCGATCCCGACGTCGTGACGCGGCTCCTCGATCTGGTGTCGTCGCATTTCGACTACGTGGTGTTCGACATGCCGCGCACCTGGTTCTCCTGGACAGATAGCGTTTTGTTGGGGTCCAACAGGCTGTTCATCGTCTCGGAGACGACGGTGCCGGGCCTGCGCCAGGCCAAGCAGCTGGTCGACGCCATCCGCGAGCGGCTCGGCGACGGTCCGCATCCGCAAGTCATCATCAATCGCTTCGTGGCGACGATGTTTTCGTCGAGCTTGCGCCGCGCCGACATCGAACAGGCGATCGGCGACGCGTTCCTGGCCTGCATCCCGAACGACTATGCGCTGGTGCGCGAAGCCATCGACCGCGGCGTGCCGCTCGAAGAGGTCAAGAAGGGCAACAAGATCACGCAGCAGCTCAAGAAGCTGATCGTGCCGCAAGCCCAAAGCACCGCGGCGGCGAAAGAGACCGCGGGTGCCGGCAAAAAACTAAATCTGTCGTGGGCGCGGTCTTAAAGCCGGGCCACGGCCGCCGGCGCTGCGTAACCATTGTAGGACATTGATATGGCAGGACTTTGATATGGCAGGTCGTTTCTCAACGCACCAAGTTGCCGCGCCGGCCCTGGTGCCGGCGGTCGAGGAGGCTTTCGCCGAAACCGTCTCGTTGACAGGCATGCCCGAGCCCGCGCCTGAGCCGCCACCGCCGCCCTCCGCCAATTCGTTACTGACCGACAAGCTCCTCGACGCCAAGGTGCGTCTGCATCGCCGCTTGATCGAGGAGATCAATCTTTCGGCGTTGGAAAAGCTGCCCGAAGAGGAAATGCGCAGCCACATTCAAGGGCTGGTGTCGCAATACGTGCTGACCGAGCGGTTGGCGCTCAACACCCAGGAGCTCAACAACTTCGTCCTGGAAATCCTCGACGAGATGACCGGGCTGGGTCCGCTCGAGCCGCTGCTCAAGGACCCGACGATCAACGACATTCTCATCAACGGCCATGAATGCGTCTATGTCGAGCGGCTCGGCATCCTCGAGCCGACCGGCGTGCGCTTCAAGGACGAGGCGCATCTGTTGCGCATCATCAACAAGATCGTTTCCGCGGTCGGCCGCCGGGTCGATGAATCGCACCCAATGTGCGACGCGCGGCTGCTCGACGGCTCGCGCGTCAACGTCGCGGTGCGGCCGGTCGCCATCGACGGCCCGCTGATGTCGATCCGCAAATTTTCCAAGAAGCCGTTAAACCTCAATAAGCTGGTCGACGTCGGCGCGCTGCGGCCGCAAATGGCCGAATTGCTTGCGGCGGCGGTGCGGGCGCGCGTGACGCTGATCATTTCCGGCGGCACCGGCTCGGGCAAGACCACGATGCTCAAC
>DATHHM010000244.1:0-17560 GCA_035317145.1 Xanthobacteraceae bacterium
CGCGTACAAGAACAAGCTCGCCAATACCGGACCGCGGGATTACTCGCTGGACGATCCGCGAGACGCGATTCCCATGACGCAAAAAGCCTGGTTGGCGCATCGCGACAGCTGCGGCGGCGACAAGGCTTGCATCCGCAAGGCCTATGTCATTCGCACGACTGCGCTCACGGCCGGAGCCAATACCAAGGACACGCCTTGCAGCGACACCGTCGGCGCCAAGCAGGCCGCCGTCTATGTCAAGCAATGCATTGCGGTCGCTCCGGAAACCCATCCGCCCTGCAATGTGCTCAATACCTGCGAGATGATCATCTCGCACAATATCTACAGGTGCTTCGAGATAGGCGACGGCGCGCCAAAATTCTGCGCTTCCTACCCACCGCCGCCATAAGCCTGCAATTCAGACTGGGATCGCCTGAAATTTGGTCGAAAAACCGTGCATGCGTTCGGCACCCGTCGCGGTGATCTGCACCGTCTCGGCAAACACGCAGCCGGTCTTGCCGTTGCGCCAGGCCGGATCGTAGAGATCGATGTTGAAGGCGAACACCATGCCGGGGCGGAATTCGTCGCCGACGACCTTTAGCGCGTCCTGGTCGGCGCGTAGCGCGTGGAAGCGGTAGCGCGGATATTCCAGCGAGGCGAGGCCGTGGCCGTGGATGCCGGTTTCGCAGATCGCCAGCTTGCGCTCCTCGATGGTCTGCTTCACCGCGCCCATGGCGTCCGAAATTTTGCGCCCCGGCCCGAACTCTTTCAGCCCGCGCTCATAGGCGGCGACGCAGCCGTCATAAATTTCGCGCTGCTTTGCCTCCGGCTCGCCGAGGCAGAACGTGCGCTCGACATGGGTGAAATAGCCGCCGATTTTTGGATGCAGCTCGCAGATGATGACATCGCCGCGCTCCATCTTGCGCGTCGTCGGCACGCGGAACGGATGCGGATAGGGATAGCGGTCGCAGGCCCAGAGGAACAAGGTCGGTTCCTCGCCGCCGTGCGCCAGCATGGTTTCCACCATGCGGCCGTAGACCTCGCACTCCTTGACGCCGGGTCGCGCGGTGTCGCGGCACGCCGCCAGCATCAGGTCGCCGAGCTCCGCCGCCTTGGCGAGGATGCCGAGCTCTTCGTCGCTCTTGATGGTGCGCACCTTCTCCAGCATGTCGTCGAGAGGTATGAGCTTGGCGCCGGACAAAAGTTCCTGCAGGCGCAGATAGACACTGTGCGGCAGCCAGCCGTCGGGATCGAGCGGGCCGGCCAAGCCATCCATGCCGATGCGGCCGCGTTCGAGTTTGAGTTCTTTGATGCGCTCGGCGACGCTGTCTGCCCAGGTGCCCTTGCGGGCGCGGATGTCGCCGACCCAATCCTGCGCGCTGCGCCAGCCTTCGAGGAAGGTCGGCATCAGCACGAAGCAGGTCGGATCGCCCTCGCGCGGGAACACCAGCACGTTGAATTCGGCATTGCCGCCGACGGGACAGAGATAGCGCGCATTGGCGATGCAAAAGTCCCACATCAGTGGCCAGCCCCAAAGCACGAGGCAATCGAGGTCGCGGGCCGCCATGTCCTTACGCACCGCGGCCCAGCGCCGGTCGCGCTCGCGCAGCGAAAGTCGAGGGAGTTCGAGAGTGTCGCGCATGTGTTGCCCCGTTACGCGGCTTGCAGCTTCAGCCGCTGCAGGCTTTCCAGATAATCGGCGATGCCAAGTTTGAGATCGTATTCGGGCTGATAGCCCAATTCCTTCTGGGCGCGCGAAATGTCGTAAATGCCATGCATCGGATAGGGTGAGCCGAGGAAGTTGAGCCCCGGCCCAACCTCGATCACGGCATTTGGCAAGTGCTTGCGCAAGATTGCGGCGACATCCTTGAGCGTGACGCCGATGCCGGTGCCGATATTGAACACGCGGCTGTCGAGGTTTTTCGCCATGGTTGCGAGATAAAGGCCGCGCGCGGAATCCTTGTTGTAGATGAAATCGTCCTTCTCATCGCCGCCTTGCGCGATGCGGAACGGCTGGCCGCTGGCCGGCTGCTCGATGATCTGGCTGGTCACGCCCATATTGCCGTGACGCGCAGTTTTGCCCGGGCCGTAGGTGGTGGCGAAACGCAGCACCACCACGTCCAGGCCGAGCGTGCCCCAATACAGCGTCGCGTTCTCGCCCATGAGTTTTGCAGAATCGTATATGCGCTTCGGGTCCTTGGGATGATCCTCCGTCACCAGCTTGTAGGTCGGCGAGCCGTATTCACCGAGGAACGGCCCATAGACACCCTTGGCGCTGGTATAGACGACGCGCTCGACGTTCGCCGCCCGCGCCGCTTCCAGCACATTGACCGTGCCCATCACATTGATCTCGACGCTCTCGGCCGGATGCTTGGCCGACAGCGCGCTGATATAGGCGGCGGTGTGCACCACATGGGTGATGCCGCGCGATTTGAACACTTCGGCAAGCCGCGCGCGGTCGAGAATGGAGCCGAGCTCGATATCGACCTTGTCGACGATATCGCGGATCAGCGATTCATCGCGATGGCGCGAATAGAGCACCGGCCGATGTCCCTCGCGGACGAATTTGCGGCTCGCCTCCGCGCCGATGACGCCCATGCCGCCGGTGATCAGAACGCGCATGTGATCCTACTTTCTCCTCCCCCGCTTGCAGGGGAGGGAATACTCTAACCGAACGTCGGCACGAACAGCTTTTCGATCGGAATAGGCTCCGGGATCAAACCTTGCTCGACCATGTAGGTCACCAGCGCTTCGAGTGTAGGCCGGTTCGGCTCGACGCCGTACGGCCAGCAATCGCCGCCGAACAAATCGTCGATCTCCTGCACGTCGTCCGGCAGCCACGGCAGCATGTAACGCAGCGTCCCGGAATAGCGCATCTTTTCCCGCGCCCAGTCCTTCGCGGCGTTGAACGCGTTGTAGAGGCTCGTCGCCACGAACGGGTTGTTCTCATAGACGTCGTTGCGGATGACGACGAGATGCATGATCGGAAAGATTTTTGTGCGCCGGACATAATCCTTTTCCTGCGCGCGGTAGTCGGGAATGAGCCGCACCACGTCGGGATTGCGGCCGAATGCCTTCGGCATGTTCGAGCCGATGATGGCGTGGATTTCGCCTGATTCGAGCAGGTCGCTCAGCGATTTGCCGCTGGTGTTCTGTTTCAGGTTGACCGGCTTGAGCATCGGCATGACGGAGGGATTGCCGTAGAGGCCGGGCTCGTTGATGGCGCCCTGGATCCATTCGATCTCGTCGAGATCGATGCCGAGGTCGTGCTGCATCAAGCCGCGGATGAAGATGGCGGCGGTCTGGGTGTAGAGCGGCACGCCGACGCGCTTGCCGGCGAAATCCTTGGCCGACTTGATATGCTTGCGGTTGACGATGATGAAGCTGTGGCGGAACACCCGCGAGGCGAACACCGGCAGCGCCACGAACGGCAGCTTCTTGGCGGCATAGCGGGTGATGAATTCGGAGCTGGACATTTCGCAGGCATCGAATTCCAGCCGGTTGGACATGCGGTCGAAAATCTCGCGCGGATTGTCCATGACCAGGAAATTGAGATCGATGCCGTCGGGTTTGATGTCGCCGGTGTGGAGCGCAAGCATGCGATCGTACAGGCCGCAGGCGAAGGTGATCGGCAGGGCGGACATTGGATGACACCTACTGTGCAGGAATTTGGGGCGGGGTGCGCAGCTAACCACATCCGGCCGGCCGCTTGGAAGCCGCAAATCGCCGGTGGTCATGCACCTGCGGCAGAGGCGACGGCAATGTTAAGATAGCCGTCGATTTCGGCGCGCTGGCCGGGATAGAGCACTGTGGTCGAAGTCTTCTCCTCGATGACGGCGGGTCCGTCGATGACCGCGCCCGCGGCAAGCGCGGAGCGGCGGAACACCGGCACCTGGATGGCATCGATTGCATTGAAATAAGCCGTGCGCGTCTCGTGTGGTATCGGCGGTTGCAATCCGTCGCGCGTGGCCACGCTACCCAAGTGCGGTTTGGGAATCGCGCCGACCGCGGTGACCTGGAAGTTGACGATCTCGACCGCTTCGGATTCCGCCATGTGGCCGTAGCGGCGCCGGTGCGCCTCGTGGAAGCGTTTCGCGAGCGCCGCGAGGTCGGCGTCGTTGTTCAGCTCAGTCACGGGAACGCTGACTTCGTAAGACTGCCCACGATAACGCATGCCGGCGCTGCGCAGCGTCGTCAGCTGCTCGCGCGTAAATTGTTCCTGCATCAGATCCGCCAACGCTGCTTCTTCCATGCCGGCAAAAACCCGTTCCAGCTCCGCGGGCTTCGCCGCGTCGAGGCGCGTGATGCGGGTGAAGCTGCGGGTCTGGTGCACGTCAGTGACCAGCATGCCGAAGGCGCTGAAGGTGCCGGGGTCGCGCGGAATGAGAATGCGGCCGATGCCGAGCTCGCCGATGATGCGGCCGGCAATCGTCGGCCCCATGCCGCCGAACGGTACCAGGGTGAATTCGCGCGGGTCGTAGCCGCGCTCGATGGTGATGGTGCGCATCGCCATGGTGACGTTGGTGGCAAGCACGGTGAGGATGCCCCAGGCCGCTTCGACCGCCGTCATTCCAAGCGGCTTCGCCACGCTTGACACCACCGCCTCGTGTGCTTTCGCGCTTGAGATCGGCATGGCGCCTTCGAGCAGCGCCGCGGGGCTGAGATGGCCGAGCACGACCAGCGCGTCGGTCAGCGTCGCCTCAATTCCGCCGCGGCCGTAGCAGGCCGGGCCGGGATTGGCGCCGGCGCTCTGCGGCCCGACTTTGAGCACGCCGAGCTCGACGGCAGCGATGCTGCCGCCGCCGGCGCCGATGGTCTCGATATCGACGGTGCGGGTGCGCAGCGGATGCCGCGCCACGGTTACTTCCGATTTGAACAGCGGCCGGCCCGGCAGCACCGCCATGTCGGACGAGGTGCCGCCGGTGTCGAAGGTGATGATGTTGTCGATGCCCTTGATGTCGCCGAGGTGGCGGCCGCCGATGACGCCGGCGACCGGGCCGGACATCACTGTTTCGATTGGGGTGGACGCCAGCATACGGGCACTGGCGGCGCCGCCGTCAGATTTCATCATCAGCGCCCGCGAGCGCGGAAAGCGCCGCAGCGAAAGCGCTTCCAGCTCGCGCAGATAGCGCGACACCGGCGGGCCGATATAGGCATTGGCGACGGTCGAGGCGGTGCGCTCGTATTCGCGCCATTCCGGATTGACCTGGTGCGACAGCGAGACATAGAGATCCGGCGCGATGTCGCGGATGATTTTTGCCGCCGCCTGCTCGTGCGCCGGATTGGCGTAGGCGAACAGGAAGCACACCGCGACGGCTTCGACGCCTTGCGCGATCAGCGTGCGTGCGGCCGCGGCAACGTCGTCGGCATCGAGCGGCTCGATCACCTTGCCGCTGAAATCGAGGCGCTCGCGCACCTCGTGGATGCGGTCGCGGGTCAACAGCATTTTTGGCGGCGGCGCAAAGATGTTGAACACCTCGTCGCCGCGCCATTGCCGGCCGATTTCGTAGACGTCGCGGAAACCGCGGGTGGTGATCAGGCCGACGCGCGCGCCCTTGCCTTCGAGCATGGTGTTGAGCGCCGCGGTCGAGCCGTGCAGGATCAGCGATACCGCGTCGGCACCGAACTCGACGGCGAGATCGCGCGTGATCTCCTCCATCACCGCGGCAGGCTGCGCCGGATTCGAGGTGTATTTGCGGACGGCGACCAGCGCCGCCGCATCCTCGTCGAAGGCGGTGACGTCGGTGAAGGTGCCGCCGACGTCGATGCCGATACGCAATTTCATGAGGTCGCCTTGCTCATGAAATTGTCTTGGCCCGCAGTTTCGCGGTCGCAGCGGCATCGACGCTAAAGTCTTCCTTGAGGGCGACGCCGTAATCGTCGCTCGCCGCCTCGCGCGAGACATAGCCGCGCACCACGTCCTCGCGCACCCTTTCGGGGGGGCGCGCGCGCGGATCGCCCCAACCGCCGCCGCCGGCGAATTCCATCGACAGCACGTCGTCCTTTTTCAGCCGCAAGCCGGCGACTTTGGAGGTGAGCGGCCGCGCCGCTTCGCCGGTGGATTTAAGCGAAGCTGCCGACACGTGCGCCGGCTTGGCGCCGAAAATTCCCGGCGAGGAGAACTTGAAACGGTCGGTGCGAAGATTGATCACCGATTCGTCGCCGAGAATGCGCCATTGCCGCCGCACGCCAAGGCCGCCGCGGAAGGTGCCGGGCCCGCCGGAGTCCTGCGCCAGCTCGTAGCGCTCGACGCGCACCGGAAATTCGCTTTCGACCGCTTCGACCGGCGTGTTCATGACGTTGACGACCAGCTCGTCCATGGCGCTGACGCCGTCGCCGTCGGGCCGCGCGCCGGTGCCGCCGCTCAAAATTTCGTATTGCGAATACCAGCGGCCGGTTTGCGGATGCCGCCCGGCGCTGGAGATCGAGCCGCCGGCGGCGCTGCCCGGCGCCGGAACCCGGCCGGGCACGGCACGCGCCAGCGCGCGGATCGCGACCGAGGTCGTGACCTGGCTCGGGCGAACGTACATATTCACCGGCGCGGGAAAGCGCGGATTGAGCAGCGAGCCTTCCGGCGGATAGGACACCTGCACCGGCCGCGACAAGCCGTCGTTCACCGACAGGTTCGGGATGAACACCATCTTGACCAGGCACTGGATGAAATTCTTCGACACGCACGGCCGCAGGTTGATCGGCCCGCGCGCCTGCGCGTCGCTGTCGAGAATAAAGTGCAACGTGTCGCCTTTGACTTCGAGGGTCGCCGAGATGCGGTAGGATTTGTTCAGATCGATGCCGTCGTCGTCGAGGTAATCGGTCTCCGGGCCATAAAGCCCGTCGGGTACTTTGGCGATTTCCTTGCGCAGCTCGGTCTCGCAAATATCCATCCAGCTCTGCCAGCAGGCGAGCACTTTGTCGGTGCCGTATTTGCCGAACAGCTCGGCGAACCGCGTGAGACCATACGTATTGGTGTTCACCTGCGCGGTGATGTCGCCCCAGGTGACTTCCGGCGTGCGGGTATTGGCGCAGATCACCCGCTCGATATCGGTGAGCAATTGGCCGCGCCGCAAAATCCGCAGCGGCGGGATCAGCAGGCCCTCTTGAAACAGATCGGTGGCGTCGCCCGCATTGGTGCCCGGCACCTTGCCGCCGAGATCGGGCTTGTGCGCGGTATTGCCGATATAGCCGACGAGCCGGCCGTCGACGAACATCGGCGTGATGATGCAGACGTCGGTCGAATGGTTCTGACAGGCCTGGTAGGGATGATTGACGATGAAGGCATCGCCCGGCGCGGCGTCGGGAAAGCGGCGGCGGATTTCGTTCACCTGGGCGGCGAGCGGCCCGATATGCAGCGGCTGCGGAATGCCCTGCGCCACCATGCGGCCTTGCGCGTCGAAGATCGCGAAGGTGAAATCCTGGCTTTCCTTGATGATGGTGGAATAGCCGGTGCGCAGCATGTTGAGCGTCAGCTCGCGCGCGATCTGCAAGGTCGACTGATAGATGACTTCAAGATCGATGGCGTTCATTGCTTTACGGGATAGGCCTTCGCCATCTCAACGAAATAGCCGTCCTTCTTCAGGCCTTCGATGATGCTCAAGTCGACATAGTCGTTGACGTTCTTGCTGCCGACCTCGAGACCGACGGCCTGAAGTTGCGCGATCACGTTATTGGCGCCGGCGATCGACGGCGCGGCGTCGAGCGGCATCAGCCGCTTGAAGTCGTTATAGGTGGCGTCGATCACCGCCGGATCGCTGGTCTTGTACTTTTGCGCGATCAGGGCCTTCGCCTTGTCGACATCGGACAGCGCCAGGTAGGCGCCGGCGATATACGCCCGCACGAAATGCGTCAGCGCGTCGCGGTGCTCTTTCAGATAGCCATTCGTGACCACGACGCCGTCAAAGATCCACGGTGTGTTGGCGGCGGCCAGATCGAGCAGCGGCGTAAAGCCTTTCTGCTTGGCCGCGGTGATGGTGGGCTCGAGCAGCGGCGCGGCATCGATGCGGCCGGCAATGAGCGCGCCGAAGCGCTGCGACGAGCCGCCGATCTGCGACACGGTGACGTCGTCGCGTTTGAGGCCGAGCCGTTGCAGCGCGATGCTGACGGCCACGTCGGTCTCCGAGCCGAACGTGCTGATGCCGATGGTCTTGCCCTTGAGGTCCGCCGCGGTCTTGATCGCCGGCGAGGCAAAAATCGTGATCGGGATGGTATTGGCGGTCGAGGTGACGAGTCGCAAATCGGCGCCCTGCTTGTTGGCCTGCACCACCGGCGCCAGCCCGACATGCATGCCCTGGATCTCGCCCGACAACAGCACCTGAACGCCGCGGCTGCCGCCTTCCATGCTGATGGATTCGACTTTCAGCCCTTCCTTGGCGTCGAGGCCGGCCGCTTGCGCCATCCACACCGGGAAGATGGTCACCACCGGTGCCGAGATGCCGATCTTGAATGGGGCGAGGTCGTCGGCGCGCGCGGGAAGCGCCGCGAGTAGCGCCATCAACGTGAGCCAACAGGCCCTGCGCCCGTATCCGTTCGGCATGGCGTTCTCCCTCACCGTCATTGCTGCAAGCTCAAGCGCAGTATGGATGCCCGGGTCAAGCCCGGGCATGACGACTATGAGTTGTCAGCCGCCGTCCTTCCCTTCACGTCCTCGTCGATCAACGCCCAGATGCGATCTTCGAGTGCATGAAAGCGCGTCTGGCGCTTCACGCCGATCGGCCGCGGACGCTCGATATCGACCGCGATGCTGTCCTTGACCTTGCCGGGGCGCCCGGAGAACACCACGACCCGGTCGGCGAGATAGATCGCCTCGTCGATCTGGTGGGTGATGAACAGCACGGTCTTGCGCGCCTTGGCCCAGATGCGGGTGAGCTCTTCCTGCATCAGCTCGCGGGTCTGGGCATCCAGCGAAGCGAACGGTTCGTCCATCAGCAGGATTTTCGGATCGACCACCAGCGCGCGGGCCAGGTTCACCCGCTGCTGCATGCCCCCGGACAATTCGTGCGGATAATGATGCTCAAAGCCGGTGAGCCCGACCAGCGCGATGAGTTTTTCCGCGCGCGCGTCTGCGTTGCGGCCGCGCACGCCGAGGCATTCGAGGCCGTAGCGCACATTGCCGAGCACGGTGCGCCACGGCAGCAAGGATGCGTCCTGGAATACGACGGCGCGATCCGGGCCGGGCCGTGTCACCACCTCGCCGTCGACCAGGACGCGGCCGCCGGTCGCTGCGATCAAGCCATCGACCACGGACAGAAACGTCGTCTTGCCGCAACCCGACGGCCCGACAATGGCGACGAACTCGCCGTCCATCACTTGCAGATTGACGCCGTCGAGCGCGACCAGTTGCGTACCGGCGCGCGGCTGCGGATAGGCGAGCCGGACGTCCTGGGCTTCCAGTTTTGGGGTCATGCCGCAACCTGCGAGCGCCAGACGTCGACGCGGCGTTCGATGCGGCGAATAAGCTCGACCAGCGCCACGCCCGCGGCCGCGATGGTCAACACGCCGACGAACACCTTGTCGGTCTCGAAGCGCGAGCCGGCCTGATTGATCATGGCGCCGATGCCGGCCGAAGAGCCGTAGATTTCGCCGACCACGATGCCGATCATGCCGCGCCCGACCGCAAGCCGCGCGCCGGCCAGCAGAAACGGCACCGCGCTGGGCAGGATGATGCTGCGGAACAAAAGCGCATCGCCTGAGGAAAAGCTTCGCGCGACGCGGACGAGCCGCGCATCGACGGTGCGCACGGCGGCAAGCGCGCTGATGGCGATCGGCAGCACCGCGAGCAGCACGATGATCAGTACGCGCGAGGCAAGTCCGGTTCCCACCCAGAGTATGAGCAGCGGCAAGAACGCCACCTGCGGTGTCGCATTCAAGGCGGCTAGGAACGGCTCAACCGCATAGTTGAAGCGGCGATACCAGCCGGCGGCCAGCCCGAGCGGAATGCCGATCGCGAACGCCAGCGCAACGCCGAGCGCGAATTCGAGGTTGCTCCAGCCAAGATCCTTCCAGATCGCACCAGTGACAAAGAACATGTCGAATGCCATGCGGGCGATCCGCGTCGGCGATGAAATGAAGATAGGCTTGAGCTGGAATCGTGCCGCTTCCGGACCGAGCAGCGGCTGCAGCAGTTCAGCCCACCAGCCGCGCTCAAATCCTTCCCAGAGCACGAGGAAGAGAACGACGCCGCCGGCGCCGAGGATGGCGCGTTCGTGCGCCAGATAAAGGCGCTTCACGTTGCCGCTCCCACGCTCGGCCGCCAGCGTTCGAACCGCCGTTCCAACTGGTCAAGCAGCGCGACGACCACGAGTCCGGTGGCGGTGAAGATCAGGACGCCGAAGAACAGCGTATCGGTCTGAAACATATTGCCGGCTTCGGCGATCATATGGCCGAGGCCGGCGGTCGAGGCGTAAAGCTCGCCGACCACCACACCGAGTAGGGCGCGTCCGGCGGCGTATTTCAGGCCGGTGAAGATGAAAGGCACCATTCCCGGCAGGATGATGCTGGCAAATATTTTTATGCGCGACGCCGAAAAGCTCCGTGCCATGGTGAGGAAGCGCGCTTCGTTGGTCTTCACGCCGGACAGCGCACTGATCACGATGGGGATGACCGCGCCGAGAAACACCACCGCGACCTTCGACCAGATGCCGATCCCGAACCAGATGATCAAAAGCGGCAGCAAGGTCACGCGCGGCACGGCATTGAGCGTATCGACAAAGGGCGCAACAATGTAGGACAAGCGCCGCGAGGTGCCCATCAACAGCCCCAGCGGAACGCCGATCACGATGGCGGCGACATAACCTAAGATGAACTCTCTCGCACTGACCCTGACGTCGTTCCAGAAATCCGGATCGGCCACCAGCGCCGCGCCGGCTTGCGCGATGCGGGACGACGAAGAAATGAATAGCGGATTGATTGCGCCAAAATCGGCGCACAATTCCCAGATGAGCAGGAACACCACGAGCGTGCCGCCGCCGATCAACAACCGTTCGAAATTCATCCCAGCACGATAAAGGCAAAAGCAATGGCCGTGAATGAGCGATTCGATTTTTCCGGGCGTAGCGTCGTCGTCACCGGCGGCGGCAAAGGCATCGGCAAGGTCTATGCCGAGGAATTCGCCAAGGTTGGCGCCCGTGTCGTCGCCGCCGATATCGATGCCGCTGCCGCCGAGAATGTCGCGGCGGCGCTGCGCCAAGCCGGTTTCGAGGCGCTCGGGCTCGGCGTCGATATTGCGAGCGAAGACTCGACCAAAACCATGGTGCAGGCGACGCTCGACCGCTTCGGCGCGGTCGACGTGCTGATCAACAATGCCTCGCTGATGAGCGTGTTGCCGCGCCGCTCGTGGCTGGAAATCCCGGTCGAGGAGTGGGACCGGGTGATGGCGGTCAATCTGCGCGGCATGTTTCTGTCCTGCCGCGCCGCGTTCCCGGCGATGAAAGCGCAGCAGCGCGGCAAGATCGTCAACATTTCTTCGTCACGGGTCTGGGAAGGCGCGCCGAACCGCCTGCACTACACGACGTCGAAGGCTGGCGTCATCGGCTTTACCCGCGCGCTGGCGCGCGAGGTCGGCGAGTTCGGCATCACCGTCAACGCGCTCACCCCGGGCATGACGCAGAGCGAGACCCAGGTCGCGTCATCGTCCGGCAATTACCTCGCCTCCCGCGTCGCCGGTCGCGCCATCGAGCGCGTGCAGGTGCCGGCCGACCTGGTCGGCGCGGTGATGTTCTTGTCGTCGCCGGCGAGCGATTTCATGACCGGCCAGACCATCAACGTCGACGGCGGCAAGTCGATGCATTGAATCACTTCAGCCGCTTCGCCGCCTCCTGGATCATGCTCAGGTCCGCGTACGCCTTGACGTCGACCTTGCCTTTGACGAAGCCCAATTCCTGAGTGAGATCGACGTTCTTCTGCAACGCGGCGAGGTTCGGCAGCATATCCGGGTCGTGGTAGCAGTCCCTGTTGGTGAACAGCCAATCGAACGCCTGCGGCGGCCGCTTGGTGACGCGGCCGGCGATCTCCATCGCATCGGCGTGGTTTTTGGAATCGAGGTACCAGCGCGTGATGATCAGCGTGTCCTCGAAGAAATCGACCAACGCGGCGCGGTTCTTGTCGATGAACGGCTTGCGCGCCGTCCACACGATCATGTCGGTGATGCCGATGGCGTCCTTCTGCACGAACAGATCGCGCGCCATGTTGCGCAGCTCCGGGTCGTAGGAGAAGGGCACCACGGCGGGAATGATGTCGACCTTGTGCTCGGCCAGCATCGCCTTCATGGCCGGGAACGGCGCTTCGATGACGGTGTAGTCGCGGTTGGGCTCCAGCCCGTGCTTGTGCAGCATCGCCTTCATGGCGACGTCGACCGCACTGCCGGCGGCGTTGGTGGCGACCACCTTGCCCTTGAGGTCCTCGACCTTTTGGATGGCTGAGTCCTTGAGCACCATATATTCCTGCGAGTAAAAGCCCGAGACGCCGTCCTGGAATTCGTCGGCAACGATGCGCAGGTCGCTCAAGCCGGCATTCTCGATGGCGATGCCCAGCGTCGAATAAGCGAGGTTGGAGATTTCAAGCTCATTGTTGGCGAGCGCGGTGATCATCGGCGGCGTGCCGGCGAACCGCACCGGCTCCATCACGTAGGACTGACCCATATGCTTGGCGAGCTCCTTTTTCTCCAGAAGGATCGACGCCCAGTTGGTCACCGGCGCCACCCATGAATTGCGGATTTTGATCGGCTCGGCGTTGGCGGTGCCGACGAAGGCAATGGCGCACAGGCTCGCCAGCGCGAATTTCATCGCACGCATCTTTTCCTCCCAATGTGATCAAGGACGCGGTTCGATCGGCGTCTCGTTTTGCCGGATTTATTTCAGCCGCTTCGCCGCTTCCTCGATCAGGCTGAGATCGGAATGCGCCTTGACGTCGAAGCTCGCTTTGACGAAGCCCAAATCCTTGGTCATGTCGACGTTCTTCTGCAGCGCATCGAGATCGGGCCGCATGTCGGGGTTGCGGTAATAGTCGTTCTTGGTGAACAGCCAGCCGAAACGCTCCGGCGGCTGCTTGGTGATCCGCGACGCGATTTCGGCCACCGCGTCGTGGTTCTTCGGATCGAGATACCAGCGCTCGATGCGCATGGTGTCTTCCATGAAATCGACGATGGCCGCGCGGTTCTTGTCGATGAACGGCTTGCGCATGGCCCACATGGCGAATTGCGACACTCCGATCGCGTCGGTGATGGAGAACAGCGGGTGCGCGATCTTCTTCAGCTCGGGATCGAGCGCGAACGGCAGCACGGTCGGAATAATGTCGACTTTCTTTTCCGCCAGCATCGCCCGCATGCCGGGGAACGGCGCTTCGACGATGGTGTAGTCGCGGTTCGCCTCCAGGCCGCGCTTGCGCAGCATGGCGCGCGAGGCGACGTCGACACCGCTGCCGGCGGCGTTGGTGGCAATCACCTTGCCCTTGAGGTCCTCGACTTTCTGGATCGGGCCGTCGCTCAGCACCTGGAAATCGTCGGCGCGATAGCCCGGGGCGCCGTCCTGGAACTCGTCGGCGACGACGCGCAGGTCGTCCATGCCGGCGTTCTCGATCGCGATCGGCAATGTGGAGTAGGCAAGGTCGCCGATCTCCAGCTCGTTGTTGGCCATCGCCGTGATCATCGGCGGCGTGCCGGCGTAGCGACTGCTCTCGAACACGTAGGATTGGCCGAAGTGAACGGCGAGATCCTTTTTCTCCAGCCAGATCGAGGCCCAGTTGGCCACCGGCGCCACCCAGGAGCCGCGGATTTTCAGCGGCTCCGCCTGCGCTGTGCCGCCGCCGACAGCCAAAGCTAAAACGCATAGGCTGGCGTAGCCGAGTTTCTTGGTTTTCATCTTTTCCTCCGGATATGAGCGCGCTTGTAGACGTGGATGGCCGGGTCAAGCCCGGCCATGACGTTGCTGTAGAGAGCGCGCCGTCATTTCAGCCGCTTGCCCGCCTCCTCGACCATGCTGAGGTCGGAATAGGCTTTGACGTCGAAGCTTGAAGTCGCGTAGCCGAGCTCCTTGGTCATGTCGACGTTCTTCTGCAGCGCGCCGAGGTTCGGCATCATGGTTGGATCGCGATAAACGTCGGTCTTGGTGAACACCCAGCCGAAGCGCTCGGGCGGCGCCTTGACCAGCTTGGCGGCGATCTGTGCGGCTTCATCATGGTTCTTCGGATCCAGGTACCAGTGCAGGATGCGCTGGGTATCTTCCAGCCAGTCGACGATCGCGGCGCGATTCTTGTCGATGAAGGGCTTGCGCGCGTCGAACATGACGAATTGCGTGACGCCGACGGCGTCTTTGGCTGTGAACAATATGTTCGCCATGTTTTGCAGCTCGGGATCCAGCGCAAACGGTAGCACTGCCGGGATGAGATCGACCTTATGCTCCGCGAGCATCGCCTTCATGGCCGGGAACGGCGCTTCGATGACGGTGTAGTCGCGCTTGTTCTCGAGGCCATGTTTGTGCAGCATCGCCTTCATGGCGATGTCGACCGCGCTGCCCTCCGCGTTGGTGGCGACGACTTTGCCCTTGAGGTCCTCGACCTTCTTGATCGGACCATCCTTGAGCACGTCGTAGCGGACCGACCAGTGATCGTCGACACCATCCTGGAAGTCGTCGGAGATCACGCGGGTGTCTTCCATGCCAGCGTTCTTGATGGCGATCGGCAGCGTCGAGTAGGCGAGATTGCCGATTTCCACCTCGTTGTTGGCGATCGCCGTGATCATCGGCGGCGTGCCGGCAAAATGCACCGGCTCGAAGATGTAGGACTGGCCGAAATGCTGGGCGAGGTCCTTCTTGTCGAGCCAGATCGAGATCCAATTGGACACTGGCGCCACCCAGGCGACGCGAATTTTTACGGGCTCCGCGTTGGCGTAGCTGGCGCCAAAGGCAAGCAGCGCCACGCTCAACAGCCCGATTTTTGCACGCATGATCTCCTCCCAGAGTTCCCGCATAGTGGGGGCAAAGGCCGATGCGGCGCAAGGCTACGGCTTGCCGCAGCAAGGCCGGTTGCCGGCCACGACTCCTGGGTGCAAGCTGATCGGGGCTGCTCGATTTGCGACGGGCCATGAAGCCGTGACGCACGACCCGCTTTACGACTCCATTGCGGAAACCGCATCGACGGACGATCCGTCGCTGCATCGCGTTCTCATCGTGGGCGGCGGCGCCGCCGGATTGCGTCTGACCTCGCTGCTTGGCGCCACGCTCGGCCGCAGACACAAGGCTTCGATCACGCTGCTCGACAGATCGCGCATCCATGTCTGGAAGCCGCTGCTGCACGAAGTGGCGTCGGGCACGATGGACAGCGAGACGGATTCGCTGGAGCTGATCGCGCACGCGCGGCGGCGCCACTATCGCTACCGCATCGGCGCGATGATCGGGCTCAATCGCGCCAAGCGGCAGATTTACGTGGCGCCGAGCGTGGACGAGGAGGGCGCGACCGTCATTCCGCCGCGTGTGCTTGGCTACGACACGCTCGTCATTGCCGTCGGCAGCATGTCGAACGATTTCGGTACGCCCGGCGTCAACGACTATGCCATCACCCTCGACACCGTCGATCAGGCGGCGCGCTTCAACCGCCGCATGATCAACGCCTGCCTGCGCGCCAATGCGCAATACGAGCCGCTGCGGCCCGGGCAGTTGCACGTCGCCATCGTCGGCGCAGGCGCCACCGGCGTCGAGCTTGCTGCCGAGCTGCACAAAACGATGCGCGACATCGTCTCGTACAATCTCGACCGCATCGATCCCGAGATGAACATCAGGATCGATCTGATCGAAGCGGCGCCACGCATCCTGCCGGCGCTGCCGGAAGAGCTCGCCGCCGCGATCGCCGACGTGCTGCATGGGCTTGGCGTCAATGTCCGCACCGGCACGCGCGTCATGGCGGTGCGGCAGGGCGAGGTGGTGCTGGCCTCAGGCGAAGTGGTGCCGGCTGAGCTCATCGTCTGGGCCGCCGGCATCAAGGCACCGGATTTCCTGTACGAGATCGACGGGCTCGAAACCGACAAGATCAATCGCTTGGTGGTGAAGCCGACGTTGCAGACCACGCGCGACGACAACATTTTCGCCGTCGGCGACTGCGCCAATTGCGTCCTGCCGGGCATGACCGAGCCGTTGCCGCCGCGGGCTCAGGTCGCGCATCAGCAGGCCAATCTGATGGTCAAAGCCATCAAGGCCCGCCTGCGCGGCGCGCCGCTACCGCAGTTCAAATATCGCGACTTCGGCTCGCTGGTGGCGCTCGCCGAGTATGGGACGCTCGGCGTCCTGTTTCATAACGTAAAGGCCCAAGGACTGCTGGCGCGGCTCGCTTACCTGTCGCTGCACAAGCGACACCTGCAGGCGCTGCACGGTTCGTTCAAGGTCGCGCTCGACACGCTGGTCAAAGCGCTGACTCGCCGCACCGAGCCGCGGATTAAACTGCACTGAAGCGTCAGCGATTACGAATGTTCGGCGGCTTCCTGGTGCCACGCCAACAGCCGGCGGCGGATCAGCGCCATGGCCTTGATCAGCACATAGCCGACGATGGCGATCTCGACGATGCCTGCGAACACGCCGCGGGAATCGGCAAAGCGCGATGCGCTCATCATGGCGCCCCCGAGCCCGTAACCGCCCATCGCCATCTCGGCGACGATGGCGACGATCAGCGAAATCGGCAGCGCCACCTGCAGGCCGGTGAGGATTTGCGGCAGCGCCGCCGGCAGCACGATCTGCCACATCAATTGGCGTTCGTTGGCGCCCATATTGCGCGCCGACCAGAGCAGCTCTTTCTCGACGCTGGCGATGCCGCCGAGTGTCGCCGTCACCACCGGAAAAATCGCGTCGAACACCACGATGGAGATTTTCGACACGTCGTAGAGGCCGAGCCAGAGCATGATGACCGGTAAAAACGCGATCTTCGGCATCGGGAAGCCGACCGAGATGATCGGATCGAAGAACCAGTGCACCACCTTGATGCGCGACATGGCGGCGCCGAGCGCGATGCCGCCGACCGTGGCGATGACGAAGCCGGTCATGGCGCGATAAAGCGTCAGCCCGAGATTGATCCAAAGATCGCCGCCGACGGCGTCGGTGTAGATGCGCGCAACCACGGCGCTGAACGGCGGCAGCATGAACGGCGTCACTTTGCCGCTACGCGCGAACAGCTCCCAGGCGATCAGCATCACCAGGATCGAAAAGATGCCGGCGCCCAGCCGGAACACGGCATCGAGACCCTTGGCGCGGTCGTGCGCCAGATCGCCCGGCTCGGCCGCCAGCGCCGCCTGGTCTTCTATTCGCGCCATCGCAGCAACCATTGCATGAGAAGCTGATAGATCCGGTCGGCGGCAAAGCCGAGGAAGGCGACGGTGAGCACGACCGCGTACATGCCTTCGTATGAGCCGGTCGAGCCGAGATAGCCGATCAGGTAGCCAAAACCTTTTTGCGAGACGATCAGCTCGGAGCTGACCAGGAGAATGAACGCCAGCGCCAGCGCGGTGCGGATGCCGTTGAGCAATTCCGGCAGCGCGCTCGGCATCACCACGTCCCACATCATGCGGATCGGGCTCGCGCCCATGCTGCGCGCCGACCAGACCAGCGCATGA
>DATHHM010000245.1:0-13694 GCA_035317145.1 Xanthobacteraceae bacterium
GACCGCCAACAACACCCTGTACACCGCGCAATACAACGTGACGACCACGGCAGCAGCCAGGGTGGAGGATTACGGCACCGTACGCGGCCGATTCGGCTGGGCGTTTGGCAACCTTCTGCCCTACGGCTTCGGCGGCGTTTCGATCGCGCAGATCAACTCGATGAAATCGGTCAACATCAATTATTTCGGCGTGGCAGTGCCGTCCGCCAGCAGTCCGCCGCCGCTGCCGCCGCCTATCGGCGGCAATTGGACTTTGGCCGATCAAAACAACGGCAAGTGGTATCTCGGCTACGTCGCCGGCTTGGGTCTCGATTACGCGCTGACGCAGAATCTCTTCCTGCGCGGCGAGTTCCAATACATTCAGTTCGGCTCGCCGGACAATATCAGGCTCAGCGCTTCGAGCGTGAGGGTTGGCGCCGGCGTGAAGTTCTGACCGGCCGCCGCGAACACGACGGCAATCTGCCTAGAACTTTACACCGAGACCGCCGCGAACGGTATTGACATCCACGACCAGGTTCGCGATCGGCGCGAACTGCACATATTCGTATTCGGCGCGCAGGAAGACGTTGCGCGTGAGCGCGACGTCGAGGCCGCCGCCGACGGCGAAGCCAACCATCCATTCGCCGTTCTTTCCGGCAGTGCCGGTAAACGAGAACGGTACGCACGCCGGCGTCGCCGGACCTAAAGGGGTACAGGGCTGACTTTGTGGATTTTGTATCCCCGAAACGGTCGCCGAAATGTTGACGTTGGCGTGTCCCACCGCGACGCCGGCAAAGCCGTAGGGCAGGAAATTGCCCAACGCCCAGCCGGCCCGCGCGCGTAGCGTACCGAAATTCAGATCCGTCACGCTGCCGCTGCCGGTGACGGTCACGTCGTAAGTGTTGCCGCCGGCCGACGTCACCCGCGAGATCGGCGAATTGGGCGCGATGAGCGAGAGGTTGGCCTGGTCGTAATTGGCCTCGACGCCCAGCACGAGCCTTTCGAATTGAGTGTTGTAGCCGGCGAAACCGCCGAAGCCCGCGGCGCTGTGATTGGCCTGACCGAGCACCGGCCAACTGGACGGCTGTTGCTCGCTCTCTAGTGCCAGTTCGCGCAACTGATAAGCGAGCGGCGCCTGCGTGGTGTTGCTGAAGTCACCGCCGGCGCTGCTATAGCTGACCTGACCGCCGATATAGATGCCGGCCCAGCCGTTGACGTTCATGGGCGCCGCCGGTTGCGCACCGGTCAGCCAGCTCAGATCGTCCGCGAAGGCGCTTGGCGCAAACGCAAACGCCAACAGTGCATATATGACGCGACGCATAGGACGCCCTTTCCCCTTGTTGCGGGCGATCTTCGAGCGCGGACATTAAAGGGGGGTTAGCCGGTCAGCCGCCGTTGTCACGGCTTAACCGTTCCAAATATTTAGAATTGCGATGCAGCAACAAAACGGCGCGCGATTTTTCCTGAAAGCCGTACCGAGAATTCTGCCACGTTTTCCGGCACTAAGACGACGCGGCCGCGCGTGCGCAAATTCTTGGCAATGAGCGCGACGAACGCGATTCAATAAGCGCTAACCGCAAATGATCTTAAAATTGTCGCTGACGCAGTAGGTAAATCCACGCTGAACGCGCGCGCCACATTTCAGGTTACGAAATCGTTTGCGTGCGGCGGCGGCCGCGCCGTTCGCGATTGTGACAATGTTTTCACCGCCGCCACCGCGGCCGCAAGCGCCGCCAATGCCGATGTCGACCCGCCGCGATGCAGGCCGACGCCGCAACTCGCGCTTGACGGCGGCAGCTCAAATCCTTAATTCCAGAGGTGGGACACCCCTCCCCAACGAGGGGCGACTATCTGGAAGGATAGATCATGACGATTGCCAAGCCCTCCCTGCGGCCAAACGTGCCGCACTTTTCGTCCGGCCCTTGCGCCAAGCGCCCTGGCTGGACCCCGCAAGCCCTTTCCGACGCTTTTGTGGGACGCTCCCACCGCTCGAAGCCGGGCAAGGCCAAGCTCAAGCGCGCCATCGATCTGACCCGCGAGGTGCTGCGCGTGCCCGCGGATTACCGCATCGGCATCGTGCCGGCATCCGATACCGGTGCCGTCGAGATGGCGCTGTGGACGCTGCTCGGCGCGCGACCGGTGACGATGCTGACCTGGGAATCTTTCGGCGAAGGCTGGGTCAGCGACGTTGCCAAAGAGCTCAAGCTCAAGGACGTCACCGTGCTGCGGGCGCCGTACGGCGAGCTCCCCGATCTCGCCAAAGCCGATCCGGGAAGCGACATCGTGTTCACCTGGAACGGCACGACGTCCGGCGTGCGCGTGGCCAACGCCGATTGGATCGCGGCCGACCGCACCGGGCTTACCATTTGCGACGCCACTTCAGCCGCTTTCGCCCAGCCGCTTGAATGGAGCAAGCTCGATGTGGTCACGTTCTCCTGGCAGAAGGCGCTGGGCGGCGAGGCGGCCCATGGCATGCTGATCCTGTCGCCGCGCGCGGTGGCTCGGCTCGAAAGCTATACGCCGCCGTGGCCGGTGCCGAAGATTTTCCGCACCACCAAGGGCAGCAAGCTCAACGACGGCATTTTTCAGGGCGAGACCATCAACACGCCGTCGATGCTGTGCGTCGAAGATTATCTGGACGCGCTCGAATGGGCGAAGTCGGCCGGCGGCTTGCCGGCGCTGCATGCCCGCGCCGATGGCAATGCCAAAGTCATCGCCGATTGGGTCGCGCGCACGCCGTGGATCGATTTTCTGGCGCGCGATCCGGCGCTGCGCTCCAACACCTCGGTCTGCCTGAAGGTGGTCGATCCGGATGTAACGCGGCTCAACGCCGAGGCGCAGGCGGCGTTCGTCAAAGGCATCGCCGCTGCGCTCGATAAAGAGGGCGTCGCTTACGACATCGATGCTTATCGCGACGCGCCGCCGGGATTGCGCATCTGGTGCGGCTCGACCATCGAGCGCGCCGATGTCGAGGCGCTGACGCCGTGGCTCGACTGGGCCCATGCGGCGGCCAAGGAAGCGCTGGCGAAGGCAGCTTGATCGCTCATGGCTTCGGCTCACATGTTCGCCGATCCTCTCACCGAGCGGCTGGTGGCATTCGTGCGCGGCATCGGCATCGAAGTGCGCACCGCCACGTTGCCGGAAAAGACGGTCCTGCCCGGCCTCGACATCCGCCATGGCGCAATTCTGGTCGATGCGGAGCGCTTGGCCCATCCCGGCGATATCCTCCATGAGGCCGGCCATCTCGCGGTCACCGATCCGGCCACACGCAACGCGCCGACGCTGTCGCCGGACGGCGGCGACGAGATGACGAGCATCGCCTGGTCTTACGCCGCGCTACGTTATCTCGAACTCGACCCGGCGATCGTCTTCCACGACCGCGGTTACAAGGGCGGCGCGGCCGCGCTGATCGAGAATTTCACCGCCGGCAACTATTTCGGCGTGCCGCTGCTGCAATTCTACGGAATGGCCGTCGAGCCCAAACGCGCCGCCTCAATCGGCGTCGAACCCTATCCCCACATGCTGCGCTGGTTGCGCTGATCGCAAAGGAATGCCGCCATGACGCCCCGTGTTCTGATCTCCGATGCGCTGTCGCCCGCCGCCGTCCAGATTTTCAAGGATCGTGGCGTCGAGGTCGAATTCCAGCCCAATCTCGGCAAGGACAAGGACAAGCTCGCCGAGATGATCGACGGCTTCGATGGTCTGGCGATCCGCTCCGCGACCAAAGTCACGGCCAAGATGCTGGAGAAGGCCAAAAGCCTGAAAGTGATCGGCCGCGCCGGCATCGGCGTCGACAACGTCGATATCCCGGCGGCGACCGCGCGCGGCATCATCGTGATGAACACGCCGTTCGGTAATTCGATCACCACGGCGGAGCATGCCATCACGCTGATGCTGGCGCTGGCGCGGCAAATCCCGGAGGCTGACGCCTCGACGCGGGCCGGCAAATGGGAGAAGAACAAATTCCTCGGCGTCGAGATTTTCTCAAAAACGCTCGGCATCATCGGCTGCGGCAATGTCGGCTCGATCGTCGCCGACCGGGCGATCGGGCTGAAGATGAAGGTGATCGCCTACGATCCGTATCTGTCGGCCGAGCGCGCGGTAAATCTCGGGGTCGAGAAGGTCGAACTCGATGAGCTGTGGCGGCGCGCCGATTTCATCACCTTGCACACGCCGCTGACCGACAAGACCCGCGACATCATCAATGCCGAGACGCTTAAGCTTGTCAAAAAAGGCGTCCGGCTGATCAACTGCGCGCGCGGTGAGCTCGTTGACGAGGCGGCGCTGTGCGAGGCGCTGAAATCCGGCCATGTCGCCGGCGCCGCGGTCGACGTGTTCCGCGAGGAGCCGGCAACGCAAAGCTGCCTGTTCGGCCTGCCGAACGTGGTCTGCACGCCGCATCTCGGCGCCTCGACCATGGAGGCACAGGAGAACGTGGCGCTGCAGGTCGCCGAACAGATGGCGGACTATCTCTTGCGTGGCGCGATCTCCAATGCCGTCAACTTTCCCTCGATCAGCGCCGAGGAAGCGCCGAAGCTCAAGCCTTTCGTGGCGCTGGCGGACAAGCTCGGCTCGTTCGCCGGCCAGCTCACCGAGAGCGGCATCAGCCGCGTGCAGATTTCCTACGAGGGCGGCGTCGCGCAGCTCAACACCAAGGCGTTGACCTCGGCCGCGGTCGCCGGCCTGCTGCGCCCGATGCTCCAAGACGTCAACGTCGTCTCGGCGCCGATCGTCGCCAAGGATCGCGGCATCGTCGTCGAGGAGACGCGGCGCGAAGCCGAGGGCGACTACGAGAGCCTGATTACGGTGACCGTGACCACCGACCGGCAAACGCGCTCGGTGTCGGGCACGGTCTATGCCGACGGCCATCCGCGCATCATCAACATCAAAGGCATCCGCATGGATGCAGCCTTCGGCCCGTCGATGCTCTACGTGACCAACCAGGACAAGCCCGGCTTCGTCGGCCGCTTCGCGACGCTGCTCGCCGGCGCCGGCATCAACATCGCGACCTTCCATCTCGGCCGCGAATCCGCCGGCGGCGACGCCATTGCGCTGGTCGAGGTCGACGGCATGGTGCCGCCCGACGTGCTCGCCGAGGTGCAGAAAATCCCCAACGTGCAGCAGGTCAAGACGCTGCGGTTTTGAGCGACGGGGTATGTCATGAGCCAACCCATCGTTATTCACGCAGATTGGGATCCCGAAGCCGCGGTTTGGGTCGCGACGACGCGTGATCTTCGAGGACTTGTTACCGAGGCGGAAACAATCGAGGCACTTCGGGCAAAATTACCCGGAATGATCCTTGACCTGTTCGAGGAGTATGGCGACTCCGATATTCCTGCCTCGATAGAAATTATTGCACGCGTAAGCGATCGACTGACTCGGCAAATTCCACCAGTCAATTCTTCGTCGCCGTCGTAATCCCGGTGAACACCAACCCATAGCCGACGGCGTGGTAGAGCTCGAAGCGCTCGCCCAACAGCACGATCGCCAGCACTGATCCGAATACCGGCACGAGGTGGATGAACGGCGCGGCGCGGTTGGCGCCGATGAGCTCGATGCCGCGGTTGAGGAACAGATAGCCGAGCAGCGACGGGAAGATACAGATGAAGGCGAAGCTGAGAAAGCTCTCGGCATCGAACACCATCGTGCGTCCGCTGGCGATTTCAAGCGCGACGAGCGGAATGAGCAGCACCGCGCCGCCGCCCATGCCGGCGGCGAGAAACGACAACGGATGGATCGGCGGCCGCTTGCGCAATATGGCCATGTAGAAGCCGTAGAACACCAGCGCGACCACGAACCAGACGTCGCCCTGATTGAACGCGATGCCGAGCAGGATCGCGAGACTGCCGTGGCAGATGATGACGATGACGCCGGTGAGCGAAACGCAGATGCCGCCAGCTTGCCGCAAGGTGAGGCGGTCGCCGAACAACGCGAAGGTCCACAACGCGACGAACAAAGGCCCGATCGATTGCAGCAGCAATCCGTTGATCGCGGTGGTGTATTGCAGGCCGTAATAGGCCATCGTGTTGTAGGCGGAGAAGCCGGTGAACGCGAGCAACGTCATCATCCCGGCGTGTTTGCGGATGATCGGCCAATCGCGCCGCAGATGGCCGGCCGCGAACGGCAACAGGATCAGGAACGCGCCGGCCCAGCGGCCGAACGCAAGCGTCATCGGCGGGATATGTCCGACAACGAAGCGGCCGAGCACGGTATTGCCGGCCCAGAACAGCGAAGTCAGCGACAGCAGCAGATAAGGCTGGTCGGACAACCAGCCGCCGACGCGGGCGGAAGTGGAAGCGGGCGCGCCCGGCATGGCGGCGTTCCTTTTGTCGATCTTGCAACGACCGCGCAGCGATCGAACGGCGGCCCGCTTTGTAGAAACTTCAAAACCGCCGCACCAGCCCAGGGGCGGCATGGCTGCCCTGGCCGTGCCCGCGCTTTGCGTCAATTTGCCCGGGGCTAAGCCGCATTGTCGCCTCAGCGGCACGGCAAATCCGCAACTAGGCGACAAGGCTAACGGCAAATTCTCT
Organism: Xanthobacteraceae bacterium; assembly: GCA_035317145.1. GTDB lineage: Bacteria > Pseudomonadota > Alphaproteobacteria > Rhizobiales > Xanthobacteraceae > BOG-931. Next base: position 6,510 of record DATHHM010000245.1, read on the forward strand.
GTGGAAACAATCGTTTGGCGGAAACGACGCGGTCCGGCGGCAGCCGCTTTTCCTTGCTTCCCGCGGTTTCATCCTTTATCCGAAACAGTCGGCTACGGCCGGTATCCGATTCATGTGATGTTTTCATCGGCCTGTCGGGGTCAGTTCCTCATGGCGAATGTTGTCGTGGTCGGCTCCCAATGGGGCGACGAAGGCAAAGGCAAGATCGTCGACTGGCTCTCCGAGCAGGCCGACATCGTCGTCCGTTTCCAGGGCGGCCATAATGCCGGCCACACCTTGGTGATCAACGGCACCACCTACAAGCTGTCGCTGTTGCCTTCGGGCGTGGTGCGGCCGGGCAAGCTTTCGATCATCGGCAACGGCGTCGTGCTCGACCCGCATGCGCTGCTCAACGAGATCGCCACGCTGAAGAAACAAGGCGTTACCGTCACGCCGGAGAATCTGCGCATCGCCGAGAACACGCCGCTGATCCTGCCGCTGCATCAGGAACTCGACGTCGCGCGCGAGAAGGCCTCGGGCAAGGGCGCGATCGGCACCACCGGCCGCGGCATCGGGCCGGCCTACGAAGACAAGGTCGGCCGGCGCGCCATCCGGCTGATGGATCTCGCCGACTTGCAAATGCTCAACGGCAAGATCGACCGCCTGTTGGCGCATCACAACGCGTTGCGCCGCGGGCTTGGCATGAGCGAGATTGCGCCGCGCACCATCTACGATGAATTGGCCGCAGTAGCGCCGAAGGTGCTGCCCTTTATGGACTCGGTGTGGTCGCTGCTCGACGACCGGCGCCGCGAGGGCAAGCGCATTCTGTTCGAAGGCGCCCAAGGCGCGCTGCTCGACATCGACCACGGCACTTATCCGTACGTCACATCGTCGAATACGGTGGCGGCGCAGGCCGCGACCGGCTCCGGGCTTGGGCCCAACGCCATCGGCTATGTGCTCGGCATCTGCAAGGCCTACACCACCCGCGTCGGCGCCGGACCATTTCCGACCGAGCAGCTTAACGAGGTCGGCAAGACGCTCGGCGAACGCGGCAAGGAATTCGGCGTCGTCACCGGCCGGCCGCGGCGTTGCGGCTGGTTCGACGCGGTGCTGGTGCGCCAGACCGTGCGCACCAGCGGCATCCGCGGCCTCGCTCTGACCAAGCTCGACATCCTCGACGGCTTCGAGGAGCTCAAGGTCTGCGTCGCCTATCGGCTCGACGGCAAGGAGATCGATTATTTGCCGGCGAGCGAGCATGCCCAGGCGCGCGTCGAGCCGATCTACGAGACCATCGCCGGCTGGCAGGAGAAAACCGCCCGCGCCCGCTCGTGGGCGCAATTGCCGGCCCAGGCCATCAAATACGTCCGCCGGATCGAGGAACTGATAGGCTGCTCGGCGGTGTTGTTATCGACAAGTCCCGAGCGCGAGGACACCATCCTGATGCAGAACCCGTTCGAAACCTAAGCGATGAAATTTAAAGAGGGCCAGCGTAAGCTCAATCCATGACCGACTACCAACCGCTCATAGCGCGAGCCATAGAGGGGCTTGGCAAAAGCACCGGCGAAGCCCGCCGGACGCTCTATGAACGTGCGCGCTCGGCGCTGGTCACGCAGCTGCGCTCGGTCGAGCCGGCACTCTCCGAATCCGAGATCACCCGGGAGCGCCTGTCGCTCGAAGAGGCGATCCGCAAGGTGGAGGCGGACGCCGCGCGCAAAGCCCGCATGGAAGCGCGCACCGAGCCCCGCTTCGAACCCCGCCCGCTCAAGCCGCCAAGTCGTCCGGCTCCTGCCGCAATGCCGGCGCCGCCGCCACCGCCTGCCGCGGCCTCACCGCCGCCCGCTGCCGAACCGCCGCGCCCGGACCCCCTTGAGGACCAACAAGACGAGCTGCCGCAGCAGCCGGAAGATTTTGACGAGCCGGAGCAAGCTGCGCCCCCGCCCCCGCCGCAGCCACCGCTTCGGCCCGTGCCGTCCACTGCACGCGGCCGGCTGTTAAGCGCGCGCACGCCTTCGCTCGGCCGGGAAGGGCTCAGGGGCTTCCGCGACGTCGTCCACGATGTCGACGATCTCGGCTCCGCCAGCGCCCGCGCGGCCCAATCCGCGCGCGACACCCGCGACACTTATGAGCCGCAACCGCGCCGCTTGCCGCGCGACAACGATCCGCCGCCGGCTCCCTACGAGCCTGAGCTCGATCTGGATGATTTCGGCGCGCACGATGACGATGCGCAGCACCCGCAGAGCCTCGAACAATCTTTTGAGCTCGACGAGGAGCGGCCGTTTCCGTCGCAGCCGGCGCGGGGCCGTTCGGCGCGCCAGGGCGGGTCGGAAGACGAGTACGAGCACGCGCCGCCGCCGCGCTCCTATGTCGGCATCATCAAGCTCGTCGTGATGGCGTGCATCATCGGCATTGTCTTGGCGATTGTCTTCTGGCAATTGCCGAACATGAAACGCATGGTCGCGTCCTTCGGGGCGCGACAGCCGGCCCAGACGACACCGGCGCCGGCGCCGTCCGAACCAAAATTTTCCGGCAGGGTCCCGCAGGAGCAAACGCCCGGACAGGCGGCCAACAGCGGCGCGCCCGGCAATCAGGCGGCTCCGGCCGTGGCGCAACGGGTCGTGCTTTATGAAGAAGACCCGAACGACAAGAATGGCAAACGCTTTGTCGGCTCGGCGATCTGGCGCACCGAGACTGTTTCGCCAGGCGCGGGGCTGGCGCCCGAGCTCGCGGTGCGCGCGGATATCGAAATCCCGGATCGGCGGATGACCGTAACCTGGTCGCTGCGCCGCAACACCGACAAGGCGCTGCCGGCGAGCCACACAATCGAGATCATGTTCAACCTGCCGGCCGATTTTCCCGGCGGCGGCATCGCCAACGTGCCGGGCGTGTTGATGAAGCAGGCCGAGGAGGCGCGCGGCACGCCGCTTGCGGGGCTGGCGGTCAAAGTCACCAACGGATTCTTCCTGATCGGCCTGTCCGCGGTCGACGCCGACCGGCAACGCAATATGCAGCTGCTCAAGGATCAGGAGTGGTTCGACGTTCCCATCGTCTATACCAATGGCGGCCGCGCCATCATGGCGGTGGAAAAGGGCCCGCCGGGCAACCGCGCCTTTGCCGACGCCTTCGCGGCGTGGGCCAAGTGACTGCAACAAGTGAGCGTAACAAGTCAGCCGAACAAGTAAGCGGAACAAACCAGCGCAACAGGCAAGCGCAATTATTGCTATAGTCGGCCGGACGTAAGGCTCGTGTACTGGGAGTGGTTCATTGGCGACGCGTGCGAAAACAAGTGCACCTGATGCCGGCGCGATGCAGCCGGCCGCAAGCCCGCACATCGCTTCGGCACTGCGCACACTGGACACCGAGCGCGACGGCGTCGCCGCGCTGGCGGCTGCCATGTGCGATGGCCTTGGTGCTCCCTTTGTCGCCGCCGTTGAAACAATCCGCAACGCGCGCGGCCGCGTCATCGTCACCGGCATGGGCAAGTCCGGCCATGTCGGCAGAAAGATCGCCGCGACGCTGGCCTCGACCGGCACGCCGGCATTCTTCGTGCACGCCGCCGACGCCAGCCACGGCGACCTCGGCATGATCACGCCGGACGACGTGATGCTGGCGCTGTCCTGGTCGGGCGAGACCGAAGAGCTCAAGGACCTGATCAATTACTCCCGGCGGTTTCGCATTGCACTGATCGCCGTCACGGTCAGCGCCGACAGCACGCTCGGCAAGGCGGCCGACGTCGTACTGGCCCTGCCGGAGACGCGCGAAGCGTGTCCGCATAATCTCGCGCCGACCACGTCGTCGCTGATGCAGCTCGCGCTCGGCGACGCGCTTGCGATCGCACTGCTCGAAAGCAAAGGCTTTAGCGCGATGGACTTCGGCGTCTTCCATCCGCGCGGCCGACTGGGTGCGGCGCTGAAATTCGTCCACGACATCATGCATTCCGGTCAAGCCGTGCCGCTGATCAAACGCGGCGCGCTGATGTCGGATGCGATCGTCGAAATGTCCGCCAAGGGTTTTGGTTGCGTGGCCGTTACCGACAACAACGGCAAGCTTGCCGGCATCATTACGGATGGCGACTTGCGCCGCCACATGCGAGCCGACCTGCTGCAGCTGACCGTCGATGCCGTCATGACGACATCGCCGATCATTGTGCGGCCCGACCAATTGGCCAGCGAGGCGCTGCAGCTGCTCAATTCATTGAAGAAGCAGGCGCTGATTGTCGTGGAATCGGACAGGCCGGTCGGTATCGTGAATTTTCACGATCTGCTGCGCGCCGGCGTGGCATGAGATGGCGCGCCGCCCGAGCGCGGCGGCTAGTACAGGCCGCCGCGCCTGATCGCCGCGTCATCATCGCTCTGAGGTTCGGCGGTCGCGGGTGCAGGGGTAGCGGGCGCATTCGTCGCAGCGTTGGCGGCAGCGGGCTTCGCCGGTTCGGTTTCGGCTTGCCGATGCGCAACGTAGTCGTCGTAGCCGGGAGTGCCCGGCCGCGGCGGAATGCCCCCGGGCAAGCCGCCGGCCCAGTGCGGCCAATGATCGGCCGTAAATCCGGCGACGGGCCCGCACGATCCCAGAGCCAAGCCGAGACCGAGCCCCATCAATGCCACGGAGAGCCTTTTGACCATCATGCCAGCCGCAGGGTTGGGCCTCGATCTACTGCTATTTGGACGTGCGCTGCTTTCGTGGCGGGACTGTGATGTCCTGAAAAGGCGCAGGTTCCGCTTCCCCGATGGCAGCGCCGGACCCGTTGTTTGGCGCGCGATTTCGAGCAACTAAACTTCTATGATCTCGGTGTGAACGATTTCCTAACCTGCCGTCAATGGCGCCGATGACGTATCGACGACGCTCCGCGATGCCGCTGCAGCACACCACGCTGCGCGTGGCGCTCGTGCTGATGCTGGTCCTGTTGGCAGGATGCAGCAGCTTGGCAGGTCCGCAAGACGGCGCCGCGACCGCGCCTTTGAATTCGGATTACCGCCGCATGATCGCCGCACATCTCAAAAGCACATTCACGAAGTCGCCGCTGACCGGCCCGGCCGAGATATCGGACCCGCGATGGGTTCTGGCCAACAAGGGATGGAGCTGGCAGGTCTGCGTTCGCTTCCAAGATCGCGGTCACCAGCGTACATATGCGCTGTTCTTCAAAGGTTCGGAATTCCTCGATGAGCGATACGCGGTTTTGACCGATGCCTGCGACGCGCAAACCTATTCCGAGTTCGATCTGGGTTCGGGTGTGATGAGGCCGGGGGCTGTGGGCGATCCGGGGCCGCTGTATTAGATGCGCCCGATAGTCGGCGACAGGTCCGCGCGATGAACGACGGCAGCGGCAATATTTGGCTCGTGGGCGGCGCGGTCACCGTCATTTTCGCGGCGTTGATGAGCGCATTGCTGATCGTCGCACTCTACCCCTGGCTTGAGCGCTATGCGCTCGCCAAGCCGAATGCCCGGTCGTCGCATCGCACGCCGACCCCGCAAGGCGGCGGCATCGCCGTCATCGCTGCGACAATAGGTGCCGTCGGTGTCGCGCTGGCGATTTTCTCGCTGGGCGCTTCGCCCGACTTGAGCCTGCCGAAAGTCGTTGCCGCGGCGTTGCTCATGACTTGCCTCGGCGCGATCGACGATATTCGGCCGCTTCCCGCCGGACTGCGCTTGATCCTGCAGGCGGTCGTGATCGCGGGCATCATCTATACGCTGCCCGATCAGCTTCGCGTGGTGCCGCCATTGCCGTGGTGGATCGAACGGCTCCTGCTGCTGATCGGCGGCTTATGGTTCGTCAACCTGGTCAATTTCATGGACGGCATCGACTGGATGACCGTCGCGGAAGTGATACCCCTCACGGCGACCCTCACGGTGCTCGGCATAGCGGGCGCGCTGCCATCCTACGGTACGGTGCTGGCGCTGGCGCTCGGCGGCGCCATGATCGGATTTGCTTATTTCAATCGCCCGACGGCCAAAGTTTTTCTTGGCGACGTCGGCAGTCTCCCGATCGGTCTCATTCTCGGCTGGCTATTGTTGCTCGTCGCCGGCGGCGGTCATCTGGTCGCCGCTGTCGTGATGCCGCTCTATTATCTCGCCGATGCCACGATCACCTTGTTCCGGCGCCTCATCCGGCGCGAGCCGTTCTGGGAAGGGCACCGCAGCCATTTCTATCAGCGCGCCACCGATAAGGGCTTTACCACCATGGCTGTGGTCGCGCGCGTGTTCGCCGTGAATATCGGCCTCGGCATTCTGGCGATCATATCCGTAATCGTGCCGGGCCGGCCGAGCGAGATCGCCGCGCTGACGGTTGGCGCTGTTCTCGTTGCCTGGCTGCTCGCCGCGTTCGAGCGGGGCCGCACGTGAGTCGCGTCCTGGTCACCGGTGCATCCGGTTTCATCGGCAGTGCCGTGGTCGCGGCCTTGGCACGAGACGGCCACACGGTGCGCGCGGCGGTGCGGCGGCCGCAGCTGTCGTTCCCCGACGGCGTCGAAGTGATGCAGCATCCGGATTTGGCGGAAGCGTTCGACTGGCAGCCGCTGCTGCAAGGCATCGATCAGGTCGTTCATCTCGCCGGCATCGCTCACACCCGCGGCGCCGATGCGGCGTCATACGATCGCGTCAATCGGCTGGCGACGGCGCGGCTGGCAACGGCCGCAGCGCTTGCGGGCGTCGGGCATTTTGTCTTTATTTCCTCGATCCGTGCGCAAAGCGGGCCGGCCGCCGATCATGCCCTGACCGAGCGCGACCCGCCGGCGCCGACCGAGATCTATGGCCGTTCAAAACTCGCCGCCGAGAAGGCTGTTCGTGCATCCGGCGTGCCGTTCACCATCCTGCGCCCGGCGCTGCTCTATGGCCCGGGGGTGAAGGGAAATCTGGCGCTGCTCGCGCGAGCCGCCGCGACGCGGTTGCCGCTTCCGGTCAAGGATTTCGCCAACCGCCGCTCGCTGCTTGGCATCGACAATTTCATCTCGGCATTGGCCTTCGTGCTGGCGACGCCGGCCACCATCGGCGAGACCTATGTGGTCGCCGACCCCGGGATTCCGCCGCGGCTGTCCGATGTTTTTGTAACGATGCGGCAGGCTCGCGGCCGCCGCGCGTTTATCATGCCGATGTCGCCGGATTATATCGAGCTGCCGCTGCGCCTGTTCCGGCGCACCGATCTATGGCATCGCATCGGCGGCAATTTGCGGGTCGATGCCGGCAAGCTGATCGCGGCGGGCTGGCGGCCGGCGCACG
>DATHHM010000246.1:0-9237 GCA_035317145.1 Xanthobacteraceae bacterium
CGGAGGAGATCCAGAACAACCCGCGCGTGCTGGAGGTCTATCTCAAGACATGAGTGCCGCCGCCGCCCCCTTGCCGCCGCTGATCCTGGTCGAGGACGTGCACACCTATTATGGCAAGAGCCACATCCTGCACGGCGTCACGCTCAAGGTCGGCGCCGGCGAAGTCGTCGGCCTCCTCGGCCGCAACGGCGTCGGCAAGAGCACGACGTTAAAGACCATCATGGGCCTGGTGCGGCCGAGCCACGGCTCGGTGCTGCTCGACGGCAATGCCATCACCGGGCTGGCGCCGCACAAGCTCGCGCGCCTCGGCATCGGCTATGTTCCGGAAGACCGCCGCATCTTCCGCCTGCTGACCGTCATGGAAAACCTACGCACCGGCCTCGACCGCGTTGGCGTCACCGAGGACAAGCGCCGCGCTTTGCTCGACAAGGTGTTCACCTATTTTCCGGTGCTGGCGGAACGGCGCAATCAGGCTGGCGGCACGCTCTCGGGCGGCGAGCAGCAAATGCTCGCCATCGCGCGTGCCATGATGCTGGAGCCGAAAATCATCCTGCTCGACGAGCCGACAGAGGGTTTGATGCCGCGCATGGTGTCGCAAATCGGCCAGATCATCGAAGTGCTGCACAACGAGGGCGTCGCCATTCTTTTGGTCGAGCAGAACGTGCCGTTGACGCTCGCCGCCAGCCAGCGCGTCTATATCATGGAGAAGGGCAGCGTACGCCACCATTGCGCGGCGAGCGAGATCAACATCAACGATGCGCTTATCAAGCAATATCTGGGCGTGTGAGCCATGGACGCGCTAGCCCATTTTTTCCATAGTATCCCCTTCGACCTGCTGATCATCCAGACGGTGAACGGCATCGTCACCGGCATGATCCTGGCGCTGATCGCGTCGGGGCTGACGCTGATCTTCGGCATCATGGACGTGGTCAATTTCGCCCACGGCGAACTGTTCATGCTCGGCGCCTATATCGGCTTCGTCATCTTCGCCGCCACCGGCAGTTTCTGGCTGGCGCTGATCGGCTCGGCGCTGGTCGTCGCCATCCTCGGCGCGGCGATGCAGATCGTGACGCTGCGGCCGCTGATCGGGCGCGACCCGTTGAACACGATCCTCGTCACCTTCGGCATTTCGCTGATGCTGCAGAACTACGCGCTGTGGCAATTCGGACCGGTGGTGCGCAAAATCCCCGAGCCGATCACCAGTCACTTCACGTTGTTCTATCTGCAATACCCCTGGTACCGCATCGTCATCGCCGGACTTTCGGCCGCCATCATCGGCGGCTTCTGGCTGTTCCTCAAATACGGAAAATTCGGCGTCTGGATCAGGGCCACCGCGCAGGATCGCGTGATGGCGCAAGCCATGGGCATTCCGGTGCCGTGGGTTTACACCGGCGTGTTCGCCATCGGCGCCGCCATGGCGGCGGCGAGCGGCGTGCTGTTTGCGCCGATGGCCGGCGTCAATCACACCATGGGGCTCGATTGGGTGCTCAAAGCCTTCATCGTCGTGGTGGTCGGCGGCATGGGCAATCTCGGCGGTTCGATCGCGGCCGCGATCTTCATCAGCCTGCTTGAAGCCTACGCCACGGTCTGGCTCGACCCGTCGCAGGCAGTGATCGTGTCCTTCGTCGTCCTGATCCTCACGCTGTTGTTCCGTCCCACCGGCCTTTTCGTACCGACACCAAAATGACCACCGCCCCGCTCGAAAAACCGATGCCGCTCAGCAAGCCGAAACTGAGCCATAGCGCCGTTTACTGGATCGGCTTTTGCGTGGTCATGGCGGTCTTGATCGCGGCGCCATTGATGCTGCCGGAATTCTGGCGGCGCTTTCTCACCGAAGTTCTGATCTGGGGCCTGTTGGCGATGTCGTCCGATCTGCTGATCGGCTACACCGGCATGATCTCGTTCGGCCATTCGGCGTTTTTCGGGCTGGGCATGTACGGCGCCGCGGGGGCGCTTCTGATGGCGAGCACGCCTAATCTGTGGCTTGCCATGCTGGCCGGGCTCGCCGGCGCCGCCGGCGCGGCGCTGTTCGTGGCCTATTTCTCGACCCGGCTGCGCGACATCTATTTTGCCATCACGACGCTGATCTTCAGCCAGATCTTCTATGTCATCATCTTCACCTGGACGCAGGTCACCGGCGGCGAAAACGGCCTGATCTTCACCCGCCCGCATCTGTGGATCCCCTTCATCTATGACGCGCGCTTCACGACCACGACGATGCACTGGTTCGTGCTGGCGATGGTGACGGCGTCCTACCTGATCTTGCGCCGCGTCACCCAATCGCCGTTCGGCATGGTGCTGCGATCGATCCGCGAGAACGAGCCGCGCACCCGCGCCATCGGCTATCCGGTCGAGCGCTACAAGATCGTGTCGGTCATGCTGTCCGGCCTGTTTGCCGGACTTGCCGGCGTGCTCTACGCCGTTCAGAACCAATTCGCCGCGCCCGACTTCGTCTACTTTTTGACCTCGGGCGACACGGTTATCTACAATGTCATCGGCGGCATCGGCACGCTGGTCGGGCCAATCGTCGGCGCCGGCTTCTTCCAGCTCATGCGCGAACTGATGGCGCGGCTGTTCGGCGATCAGTTCCCTTACCTGATCCCGCTCGGCGCGATTTTCATCGCGATGATCATTTTCCTGCCGCAAGGCCTGCTCGGCTTTGCGCGGAGATGGCTCAACCGGTAGCGGCCGCGCGCGGTCCTCAACTGCCCTGAGAATTTTTGCCCAAAAACTCCGTGAGCGCTTTCACATCTTTTTTGTCGCCGTCGAAGTCTTCGGCGATCCGCTCGTAAAAATGCGCGGCGCCCTCGTAGAGCTCGTGCGCCGTCGGGTCTTCGCCGACGAAGCCGGCGATCTCATGCATCTCGGCGACCCAGCGATAGGCCTTCGGCGGCATCAGCGCCAAACCGCGCTTGAACCAGGCAAACATGTCCTTCTGGCTCGAGCTCAGCTCCGCGAACAACGCGTCGGCGGAGCCGGCGCGGGTCGCGGCCAGCATCATCGCAGCCCCGATCGCCTGCGTGCCCTTGGTGATGCCGGCGTAGGACATTTTCAGCGCCGAAGCGGCGCTTATCGCGCCGTCCAGCACGCGGACGTCGAGACCGTATTGGCGAAGCGTGGCAAAGCGCGGCGCCGCCGGACCGGAGGCGTAGAACCGCGGCCCAGCATCGCCCGGCTTCGGCGGCGAGCCGATGATGCCTGAATCGACGAACGGACAATCGGTCGGCGCAATCACCGCGGCGACGCGATCCACTGTCTTCGGATTGATGGCGTTGCAATCGACATAGATCGGCTTGGCGTTGCTGGCTTTGAGCGCCGGTTGGAAGCGCTCGGCAAGCGCTACCGCGTCGCCCGGCGGCAAGATCGACAGAATGAAATCGCACGCTGCGATCTCCTCGTCGCCCGCAGCCGCCATGCCTGCGGCTTTCGCCCGCGTCGCGGTCTCCACGCTGCGGCCCGTGAGCGAGGTGAGCACCTTGACGCCGTTATCGACGAGCCTCTTTCCGACGGCTGCGCCCATCATGCCCGGCGCGATTACTGCAACGACAGGAGTCATATTGGCCTCGCTTCAAGAAACGAGACCCACCATACCAGCTTGCGTTCGCCAAGGGCTAGACGTTGGCGGCCGCGGTAGCTCAGACGGTTTCGCGGGTGCTCGGTGTTTTAGCGCGGCTCTGCAAGCGGCGGCGCAGCGCCGAGGTGCGGCCGTCGGCGCCGGGTTGATAGACTACGCTGTAACGGCCCACCACTTCGGCGAAAACGCGCGCGTCGGCCGGCTTCTTGACCTCGAAGGAGTCGAAGCCGGCGCGCACCAGGAAATGAAACTGATCGCGCAGCACGTCGCCTGTCGCCCGCAGCGTGCCGCGAAAACCAAATGTCTCGCGTAGGAGCCGCGCCTGGCTATAGGCGCGGCCGTCGCGGAATTTGGGAAAATTGAGCGCGATGAGCGCGAGGTGGCCAAGCCACGGCTCGAGTTCCGCAACGCGCCGATCGTTCGGCCACAACACGCCGAGCGATCCATCGCGCCGGATCAGCGCATCGGCTTCCGCCAAAAATCGCTTCGCCGACACGATGACCGGAACGCGCTCGGGGATCGGCGCGTCGTCGTCGACACGCACGTAGCGATCCTCGACGATCTGGCCGTTCTCAACGAGTGGCATAGACGCGCTCCCTGAACGGCTCCACGCCGGTGCGCTTGACCGTGTCGATGAACAGCTCGTCCGGCCGCTGCCGCAGCTCGAGATAGGCCGCGGCGATATCCTCGACCACGTCGGCCACCTGCGCATAGGGCACGGCGGGCCCGATCAGCGTGCCGAGCGTGGCATTCTCGTCGGCCTTGCCGCCGAGCGTGATCTGATAAAACTCCTCACCGTTCTTCTCGACGCCGAGAATGCCGATATGGCCGACATGGTGATGGCCGCAGGCATTGATGCAGCCAGAAATATTGATGTGCAGCCGGCCGAGGTCGCGCGCCAGATCGCCGTTGCGGAAACGCCGCGTGATTTCCTGCGCGATCGGGATCGAGCGCGCATTGGCGAGGCTGCAATAGTCGAGGCCCGGGCAGGAGATGATGTCGGAAACGAGATTGACGTTCGGCGTGGCGACACCAATGGCGTCGAGTTCGCGCCACAGCGCCGGCAAATCGCGCTGCGCCACATGGGGCAGCACCAGGTTCTGCTCATGCCCGACGCGGATCTCGCCGAACGAATAGCGCTCGGCCAGATCGGCGATCGCATCCATCTGCGCCGCGGTGGCGTCGCCCGGCGTGCCGCCCTCCGGCTTGAGCGACAGCGTCACGATGGCGTAGCCCGCCACCTTGTGATTGGCGACCGAATTGCCAACCCAGGCATCGAATTGCCGGTCGGCTTTACGTGCAGCGGCAAGCTCGGGCGTTGAGTCGTCAAGCCGCTGGTAATCCGGATAGCGGAAGCGGCCGGCGATCTCGGCCACCACGGCCGGATCGAGCGCCAGCGCGCCGTCCTTGATGCTCTGCCATTCGGCTTCGACTTCCTTGGCGAAGGCTTCGACGCCGAGCTCGTGCACTAATATCTTGATGCGCGCCTTGTAGATGTTGTCGCGCCGGCCGAACTGATTGTAGGTGCGCAGTATCGCCTCGACGTAACTGAGCACGTCGCGCTTGTGCAGGAACGGCTTTATGGTCTTGGCGAGGAACGGCGTGCGACCGAGCCCGCCGCCGACCATCACCTCGAAGCCGATTTCGCCGGCAGCGTTGCGATGCAGCCGCAGCGCCAGATCGTGCACACGCAGCGCCGCGCGATCGTGCGACGACGCGCCGACCGCGATCTTGAACTTGCGCGGCATGAAAGTGAATTCGGGATGCAAGGTGACGTGTTGTCGAATCACTTCCGCCAAGACCCGCGGGTCTTCGATCTCGTCGGGCGCCACGCCGGCCCATTGATCGGTGGTGATGTTGCGTACGCAATTGCCGCTGGTCTGCATGCCGTGCATGCCGACGCTGGCGAGATCGGCCATGGCGTCGGGCAGTTCGGCGAGCTTGATCCAGTGGAACTGGATGTTCTGCCGGGTGGTGAAATGGCCGTAGCCGCGATCGTAGCAGCGGGCGACATGGGCGAGCATCCGCAGCTGCTCGGACGACAGCGTGCCATAGGGGATGGCGATGCGCAGCATGTAGGCGTGAAGCTGCAGGTAGACGCCGTTCATCAGCCGGAGCGGCTTGAATTCCTCCTCGGTCAGTTCGCCGGACAAGCGGCGCGCGACCTGATCGCGGAATTCGTCAACGCGCTCGGTGACGAGCGTCCGATCGAATGCGTCGTAGACGTACATGGGCGCCTCGGGATGCCAGCGGCTTAGATGCCGAAGGTCACCGGAAGCTCGATGGTCGGACCGCCAAGCCGAATGAGCTCGCGCAGATTTCCCGGCCGCACATGGCCGCCGGGGGCGAGCTTGACCGGCGCCACATAGGGGCCGACCGCGCGCAGGTCGTCGGCGGCCGCGGCGTCGATCAGGACGCGGGCGCCGGCGCTGTCGGTTGCGACCGCGGCGTCGTCGAGACGGGTGCTCCAGCCGCCATCGGCGCGGCGATAGACCACGGCGCCGTCGCCGACGCGGTTGGCGGTCACCACGACCGGCCCGGTGATTTTGATTTTTTGTTCGAGCGGCGATGTCATTGCAGCCTCACGTGAAGGGGGCGGGATTGGAAAGATCGCAAATGAAAATCCCGCTATAGGGAACGTCTTTCTATATATGGTGCAATTTAGCGCCGCAAATAGCAGAATATTCTGCTAAACTGGACTGTATAGCAGCAGTTCTCTCCTGGAAGGCGAGGCGAAACGGGAAGAAATTGGTCGTGTCGAACCGCCGCAGTCACTCGGCGCGGCACCACGCTTACCATTCGGTCCATCGCCGCATAGACTTCACGCGTCCCGGCTGGGGAAATGGCGATCAAATGCCGCGAGTGGGACCATGAGCCAGTTTGCCCGTCGTAATTTTCTGCGGCTCGCCGCGGCTTCGGCTGCAGTCTCTGCCCTGCCGCGCCACGCCGCGGCGCTCGACTATCCGAACCATCCGGTGCGCCTGGTCATCGGCTTTCCACCCGGCGGGCCGACCGACATTTACGGACGCCTGATCGGGCAATGGCTATCGCAACGGCTCGGGCAGCCCTTCATCATCGAAAACCGTCCCGGCGCCGGCTCGACGATCGGCGTCAGCGAAGTGGTGCACTCGGCGCCCGACGGCTACACGCTGATCCTGGTCTCGACCTCGGCGGCAATCAGCGCGACGTTCTACACCAATCTCGATTTCAACCTGGTGCGCGACATCGCGCCGGTCTGCGGCGTGACACTCGTTCCCATGGTGATGGTGGTTCATCCTTCGGTGCCGGCCAGCACCGTTCCCGAATTCATCGCCTATGCCAAAGCCAATCCCGGCAAGATCAACATGGCATCGGTCGGCAACGGCACCACGCCGCAATTGGCCGGCGAATTGTTCAAGATAATGGCCGGCGTCGATATGCTCCATGTGCCCTACCGCGGCGCGGCGCCGGCGCTGACCGATCTCATCGCCGGGCGGGCGCAAGTGATGTTCGAAGCCATGGCGACACTGGTCGAATACATCAAGGCCGGCAAGCTCAAGGCCCTGGCGGTGACGCTGCCGACGCGCTCGCCGGTATTTCCCGACGTGCCGAGCATCGCCGAATTTTTGCCGGGCTATGATGCGGCGGTATGGTTCGGCGTCGGCGCGCCGAAAAAGACGCCGACCGAGATCGTGCAGCGGCTCAATATCGAAATCAACGCCGGGCTTGCCGATCCCACGCTGAGCGCGCGGATCACCGACCTTGGCGGCGCCGTGCTCAAAGGCCCGCCGGCCGAGTTCGAAAAGCATTTCGTCGGCGATACCGAGAAATGGGCCAAGGTGATCAAGGCCGCCAACATCAAGCCCGAATAGCCGATCAGTTTCCCGCCGGCTCGAAGGCGAAGGTCGCGCCCCTGCGCACGACGTAACCAAAACCCGGCGCGTTGACGTGGGCGCCGGCAATGGCGAGGCGTTCGCTGGCCGCCATGTCGAGGATGCGTTTGCGCGATTGGATCGCCTGATCCTTGTCGAGATCGTAAGCCAGCGCCGCGTCCGGATGCGAAATCTGGATCGCCGAGAGATGCACCACGTCACCGAATGCCATGAAGCCGCCGCCGCTAGCGGCGAGCAGCCAGCAGGTATGGCCCGGCGTATGGCCCGGCGCCAGCACCGGCGCGAAGCCGAGATATTCCTCACCGTCGCGCACGCGCCGGATGCGGTCGAGATAGGGTTTCAGGTTGATCGCGGTGCGGGCGCGGTTGCCCTTAATCCGGTCGGGATCGTTGGCGCCGTGCGGGCGCATCCAGAAATCCGCTTCGGTGTGATGCACGACGATCTCGGCATTGGGGTAATGCGGAAGGCCGCCATCGTCGACCAGCCCGTTGGCGTGATCGGGATGCAGGTGCGTCATCACGATATGGGTGACCGCGTCCGGCGCGACGCCGGCCGCGCGCAAATTGTCCGGCAGCTTGCCCAGCGTCGGCTGCATGGTGTTGCCGGCGCCGGCATCGATCATGATCGTCTTGGCGCCACGGCGGATGAGAAAATTGTTCACCGGGATGTAGAGCGAACCATCCGCGGTGCCACCGACCAGTGCGTCGGCGACCGCGCGCTCCATGCCGATGACGAGATCGAGCGAGGTTTTGAGGATACCATCGCTGATGCCCTGCACTTCGACGTCGCCCACGCGCATGCTCGGCAGCGCCATATCAGAATCCTTCCCGGGTGAGCGCGATCATGCAGCCGGCAGAGACCACGACGGCGACGGAGAGCACCGCGAACGGCGCGACGAAGCCGCCGCCGGAATAGGCCAAAATGTAGCCGATCATCAGCGGCGACAATGCGCCGGTCATTTGCGTGACCAGCGCCCGTACGCCTTGCGATTTCGCCATGTCGGCGGTGCCGATCACGCTGTGCATCAGCATTTCGGCGCAGGAGATGCCGACCTGCTGGGCGCACAGCGCGCAAATCATCAGCGCCACGCTCCAATTGGCGTTCGGCGCCAGCGCCGCTGCCATCAGGAACACCGCGGCCGAGGCCCAGCCGAGCCCGGCGAACGGCGCGCGGCGGAACACAATATCCGACACCCGGCCGATGGTCAGGATGGTCACCACGGCAAAGCCGTAGATCACAAAGGTGAGATAACCCGACGTGCTGAAGGTGAAATTGCGCGCGGTGCGCAGATAGGTCGGCAGCCAGATCGACCAGCCCCAAAAGAAGATCGCGTTGCAGGAGATCGCAAGCACCATCAGCCAGAAGCGGTGATTGCGCCAGACGCTGCTGACGCCTTTGAGGATCCGCCCGGGCGCATCGTCGTTGTTCTCGATCGCGCCCGAATGTGCCAGATCGATTTCGGCCCGGTTGACGGCCGGATGCTGCTCCGGCTTGTCGCGTATCAGAAACCACACCATGGGCAGCGGCAGAATGAGCGCAAGCACGCCCAGCGCATAGAATTGTCCGCGCCAGCCGAAGTTCACTATCAGCGCGGTGACCAGAAGCCCGGTGAGCATCGGCCCGATCATGGTGCCGATCCACCAATAGGACGTCGCCTTGCCGCGTTCGCGCAACGCGAACCAGTGGGCCACCAGCGCAAGCGTCACCGGATAGCAGGCGGCCTCGCCGACCCCCAAGCCGACGCGCGAGGCGAGCAACATACCGTAGCTTTCCGACAGGCCGGACCAGAAA
>DATHHM010000247.1:0-6168 GCA_035317145.1 Xanthobacteraceae bacterium
CGCGTGCCGCCGCCGGAGGCCGCGTCGTACAGCCGCGCGACATCCTTCTCCGACGCCGGATCGGCGCTGATGACAAAGTGCAGGCGTCGGACAAAGGGCAGGCCCGGCACCGACTGGCCTTCGAGCAGCACGATGATCAGCGGGAAGTCGGCCGGCGACTTCACCCAGCGGTCGAGCGCCTCGTCGTACTCCGGAACTTGCCATTGCCCGACCCCGGCTTCGCCGACCAAAAGAATGAAAGCGTTCGCGTCGGCGATCTCCTGGGCAAGCTGGACCGACCACGACCCGCCGGCGCGCAAATTCGTCGGCGCGAAGAAGACGCGCGTGGTGGCGTCTTTGCGCTCGATGGCGGCTTTGAGCCGCTCCGCCAGCGCCTGATCGGGCGAGTGGTAGCTGAGAAACCAGCGCCGCATTCAATGTACCGCGGGTTCAACTCAATTTGCTCAATGCCGCTTGCGCCACCTTTTCGGCGGTGATGCCGAAATGCTGGTAAAGCTCCTTGTACGGCCCGCTGGCGCCGAAACCGGTCATGCCGACAAATACGCCGTCGGAGCCGATGATCGCGTCCCAGCCCTGACGGATGCCGGCTTCCACCGCGACGTTGACGCGCGCCTGGCCGACGACCGCGGCGCGTTTTGCCGCCGGCGCGGCGAGGAAAAGCTCGAAGCACGGCACTGAGACGACGCGCGCGGAAATTTTGCGCGCGGCGAGGAGCTTTTTGGCTTCGGCCGCGATGGCGATTTCCGAGCCGGTGGCGAACAGCGACACCACCGCGGAATCATCGTCGGCCGCCATCAGCTCATAGGCGCCGGCCGCGCAGCGGTTATGCTCGTCAAAGCCCAGGCGCAGTTGCGGCAGGTTTTGCCGCGTCAGCGCCAGCACGCTGGGGGCGTCTTTGGACTCCAATGCCAGCTGCCAGCACTCGACGGTCTCGACCACGTCGCTCGGCCGGAACACTTTGAGATTTGGAATGGCGCGCAGCGCGGCGAGATGCTCGACCGGCTGGTGCGTCGGCCCGTCTTCGCCGAGACCGATGGAGTCATGGGTCATCACATGGATGACGCGCTGGCCCATCAGCGCGGCGAGCCGGATCGCCGGCCGGCAATAATCGGAGAACACCAAAAACGTGCCGGAGTAGGGGATGATGCCGCCGTGCAGCGCCATGCCGTTCATGGCCGCCGCCATGCCGTGCTCGCGCACGCCGTAATGGATGAAGGTGCCGGAATAGTTTGCCGCATCGAGCACCTTCATCGCCTTGGTACGGGTATTATTGGAGCCGGTGAGGTCGGCCGAGCCGCCGAGCATTTCCGGCAGCGCTGCCGTCAGCGATTCCAGCGCCAGCTCGGACGCCGAGCGGGTCGCGATCTCCTTCGGCGCAGCGCTGAGCTTCTCCTTCAGCGCGCGCACCGCGCCGGGAAACAGCTCGGACAGCTCGCCGCGCAGGCGGCGCTCGAACTCGGCGTGATGCAGCGGATCGCTGGCGGCGAGGCGCTCCTTCCAGGCCAGCCGCGCCGGTTTGCCACGCGCGCCGGCGGCGCGCCATGCTTCGCGAATAGTGGTCGGAATTTCGAACGGCGCAAAAGTCCAGCCGAGCTTTTCGCGCGCGCCCTTGATCTCGTCGGCGCCGAGCGGCGAGCCGTGGGCGGAAGCCTTGCCGGCTTTGCCCGGCGCGCCGAAGCCGATGGTGGTGCGGCAGGCGATCATGGACGGCCGCTCGGATTTTTTGGCCGCTTCGATCGCCGCCGTGATGGCTACGGAATCGTGGCCGTCGATGCGGCTCGCCGCCCAGCCCGCCGCCTCGAAGCGTTTCACCTGGTCGACGGAATCGGCAAGCACCAATGGCCCGTCGATCGAAATGCCGTTGTCGTCGAACAACACGATCAGCTTGTTCAGCTTCAGGTGGCCGGCGAGCGCGATGGCTTCCTGGCTGATGCCTTCCATCAGGTCGCCGTCGGAAGCGAGCACGTAAGTTGTGTGATCGACGATGTCGCCGCCGAACACGGCGGCGAGGTGCCGCTCCGCGATCGCCATGCCGACCGCATTGGCAAAACCCTGGCCGAGCGGCCCGGTGGTGGTTTCGACGCCGGGCGTGTGGCCGTGCTCCGGGTGTCCGGGGGTGAGCGAGCCAAGCTGGCGGAAGCGCTTGAGCTCGTCGATGGTCATCGCCTCGTAGCCAGTGAGATGCAACAGCGCATAGAGCAGCATCGAGCCATGGCCGGCGGAGAGCACGAAGCGGTCGCGGTCGGGCCAGGCCGGATCGGCCGGATCGAATTTGAGGAAGCGCGTGAACAGCACAGTGGCGATATCGGCCGCGCCCATGGGCAGGCCGGGATGGCCGGATTTGGCCTGCTCGACCGCGTCCATCGCCAGCGTCCGGATGGCATTCGCCATGCGGTCGTGATCGGCGCGCGCGCTCGGGCTCGAGCCGCTTGAGGGAAAGCGTGAAGGTTCCGCGGCGCTGGCCGCAAGCGAACGTTCCGGCATGGTCATGGGACTGGCCAAGCGCGGCACAGGAGCGAAGCGGCCGCGGTTATTTGAAGGGCTGGGCACAGATAACATGGGGACCGATTGAGTCAATTACGGGTTCCGGGGGCGGCGGCGTCATGCACAGGCACGAATGAGAAACGCGCGTTAGGCGTTGACGCTCTAGCTCGATGCGACGTAAGCTTCCTTTCGTAACTGGTTGCCGTCGCACAATTTTTGCGCCCTTTGCGACAGCCGGGTAGGCGCATGAGCGAAACCGATTCGATCGAGGCTGCAAGCCGCCGTTTGACGCTGGCGCTCGAGGCGTTGGACGAGGCGGCGGAGCGCCGGCGCGAGGCCGACCGCGGCGTGGAGGCGCTGGCCAATCAGGTCCACGCGCTCGACAACGACCGCTCACGCCTCGCCGGCGAGCTCGACCAGGCGGCGGCCCGCACCCGCGCGCTCGAAACCGCCAATCGCGAGGTGGCGCAGCGCATCGATCAGGCCATCGAGACGATCCGCGGCGTGCTGGAGCCCGGCGGCTGAGCGAAGCCGCGGCGGGTTGAACAGAGTTTGCGTTGGGGGAAGGGCAATGTCCCAGGTCAGTGTCACCATCAACGGCCGGCAGTTCCGCATGGCCTGCGAGGACGGCCAGGAAGGCCACCTCATGGAGCTCGCCCGCGATCTCGATACCCGGATCGAGGGGCTACGCACAAAATTCGGCGAAATCGGCGACACCAGGCTCACCGTGATGGCGGCGCTCACCATCGCCGACGTGCTGTCCGAGAACGCGCAACGCATCAAACGGCTCGAAGACGAAGTCTCGGCCTTGCAGGAAGCCCGCGCCGCCGCCGCCGATCAGGCCAAGACCGTGCAGGGCGCCGTGGCCGCAGCGCTCACCGCCGCCGCCGAGCGCATCGAGATCATCACCAAAAAGCTCAACCAGTCCGGCGGCGGCAACGGCGTCGCGCTTGGGTGATTGTCAGCGCGCGCGCCGCTTGACGACAATCACATATAGGTCACCAGCCCCATAAAGCCTTCGTCCTGGTGATCCTGGTGATGACAGTGCAGCAATGCGGGGCCCGGATCGTCGGCGACGAAATCGAACTCGACGGTGCTGTATCGCGTCATGTTGACGGTATCTTTCATCACGCCCGCGGTCGCCTTGTCGCCTACTTTGGTGATCTCGAAAGTGTGACGGTGCAGGTGGACCGGGTGGTTGTCGCCGCTCCTGTTGCTCAGGGCCAGGCGATAGCGCTTGCCACCCTCCGTGGTGAACAGCGGATTGGTGGCCGGCCAGGACTTGCCGTTGATGGTCCAGCGGTTATAGCCGCCATGGCCGCCCGGCACTTTTTCGAAGAGCAGTTCGAGACGTTCGTTCGGTGACGGTACCGGCCTGTCGTCGCCGAAGACGGTGTAGTCCCATGGCGAATCCGGTGGCGCCGACCATTGCGGCTCGCCGCGCTCGCCGGCGTATTCGACGACGATGCCGAGGCCCATGTTGCGGTCCTCGTCCTTGATCCCGCCGAGGATCCAAATGCCCGGCCGGTTCATGTCCACGATCACGTCGGCACGTTCCGCTGGCGCGAGAAACAGCGTGTCGACGCTTTGCTGCGAGGGCACCGCATTGCCGTCGAGCGCGATCACGGTGAAGCGATGGCCCGGCAGCGCCAGCGTGATGTTCTCGGTCGGGCTGGCATTGAGCAGTCGAAACAGCACGCGTTCGCCCTGCCGGACGCGGACCGGCTCGCCGTGGCCGAGCATCTTGTCGTTGAAGGACGCCGACGCGTAGAGGACTTCAAGGCCGTTGTCGGGCGGCGGACCTTTGCGGATATCCTGCATGCTGACCCACGAGCCCTCCCAGTGATGGGCCGCAAGCAGGACTTCCCTATCGTAGCGGCCGGGATCGCCGGCCGGCTCGACGATCAAAAATCCGTACATTCCCGAATACAGGCTTCGCGTCAGGTCTTTTCCGGCAACGTCGTGGCTATGGTACCACCGCGTGCCGGTGGGTTTCGGCGCGAACGTATAGCGCGCGGTGCCACCAGGCCCGACCATCGGCGAGCCCTCTTCCATCGCGCCATCGGCCGCCGCCGGCACGTAAAGCCCGTGCCAATGAATGATGTCGTCGATGTCGGTGTCGTTATGGATGTCGATGCTGACTTGGCGGTTTTCGCGGAGACGCAAGAGCGGACCGGGGACCGTCCCGTTGTAGCCGAAGGTCTGGATTACCTTCCCCGGAGCAAGCTCAAGCTTCAGCGGCGCAATGCGCAGCGCATAGTCCGCTGCCGTGACGATTTGCGTATAGGCTTGGTCAATCGCTGCGCCGCACGCCACCCCAGCAACGCCGGCGCCAATCAGGAAACCGCGGCGATCCATCCATGAGGTCGAGGCGGGCTGCCGGGGAGGAACCAGGGGCGAAGGTTTGCGCATCGATTGTCCTCCGGTCGTAGCCCCTGGAAATAGAGTAGTTAGCCAATCGAAGGCCCGCAATCGTGCGAACGAACCAAGTGCTTCGTGTAGGCGGCATCGCCGTCAAAACGAGCGCCGCGCGGCGCGGCCGAGATAAAGTGGCGTCGCCCCTCGCAACGCACTACATTGGCCAAGCGGGGCTGCCCGGTGCGTAGGAGCACACTTCCGGGGCCTTACGATCCCTCAGGGAGCTGTCCCTGGCCGAGCTCCTGGGTTCGGTCATATGGCGCCCACCTACTTATGTAGGTTCCCGGGATCAGCCTCTTACGGCCGGCGCGGCTCCGCACTTATTTACTGTTGCAACGCGCGCGCTACCCTTTTCCCGTCACCCTGAGGTGCGAGCGAAGCGAGCCAACCAAGTCGGCTGTTGCCGACTTGGACACTTGAAATTCGAAATCGGGTATACCCGATTTCGTCGGGGCGACGGCCCCAGCGCCTCGGCCGGCGTCCTTCCAGGCCCGCGCTGCGCGCGGGCACCTCAGGATGACGGATCGCGCGTGGAAACTGTTTCAAATCAGAAAATCGAGCTGCGCGCCGCGGCGCAAACACGCCGCGATGCGTTGCCGGCGGACGTGCGCAAAGCCGCGGCCGAGGCAATTGCCGCACGAGCATTTCCGCTCGCGATCACGCCGAACACAATCCTCTCCGGCTTCATGCCGCTCAAGAGCGAGATCAATCCGCTGCCGCTGCTGCAGAAGCTCACCGAGGCGGGTGCGCGATTGGCGCTGCCGGCGATTGCCGGGCGCGGTAAGCGGCTGATCATGCGGGCGTGGGAGTTTGGGGCGCCGCTTGATCGCGGGCAGTGGGGGATTCGTGAGCCGAAGCCGGAAGCCGTCGAAGTGGAGCCCGACATTCTGCTGGTGCCGCTGTTGGCATTCGATCGGGCCGGGTATCGCATCGGCTACGGCGCCGGTTATTACGATATGACCATCCATCGGCTGCGTGGGTTGAAGCCGGTCACCGCCATCGGGATTGCCTTTGCCGCCCAAGAAGTTCCAAAAATTCCGACGACACCGCGCGACGAGCGCCTCGATCTCGTGCTAACCGAGCGCGAGGTGATCGATTTGCGGTAGGTTGAGAATATGAAGAAGACAAGAAGTGCCCCCTCCCTGACCCTCCCCCGCAAGCGGGGGAGGGAATAGTCATGCGCATTCTCTTCGTCGGCGATGTTGTCGGCCGCAGCGGGCGGACTGTTGTCATTGAGCGCTTGCCCGGCCTGGTCGAGAAATGGAA
>DATHHM010000248.1:0-10284 GCA_035317145.1 Xanthobacteraceae bacterium
AGGGACGTACGTAATACCCGGCCGACACGATGCCAAAACGCACAGACCTCAAACGAATCCTCATCATCGGCTCCGGACCGATCGTCATCGGCCAGGCGTGCGAATTCGACTATTCGGGGACGCAAGCCTGCAAGGCGCTCAAGGCCGAGGGTTATCGCGTCGTGTTGGTCAATTCCAATCCGGCCACCATCATGACCGATCCGGATTTGGCGGACGCCACCTATATCGAGCCGATCACGCCGGAGATCGTCACCAGCATCATCGAGAAGGAGCGCTACGTCATCCCGGGCGGCTTCGCGCTGTTGCCGACCATGGGCGGGCAGACCGCGCTCAATACCGCGCTGTCGCTGCGCAAGATGGGCACGCTGGACAAGTTCGACGTCACCATGATCGGCGCCACCGCCGACGCCATCGACAAGGCCGAGGATCGAAAACTGTTCCGCGACGCGATGACGAAGATCGGCCTGGAGACGCCGCGCTCGCATCAGGTCAAGACGCTGATCCAGGCGCTCGAAGCGCTCGAGGACATCGGCCTGCCCGCCATCATCCGGCCGTCGTTCACGCTCGGCGGCACCGGCGGCGGCATCGCCTACAACAAGGCGGAGTTCATCGACATCGTCGAAGGCGGCATCGACGCCTCCCCCACCAGCGAAGTGCTGATCGAAGAATCGGTGCTGGGCTGGAAAGAGTTCGAGATGGAGGTGGTGCGCGACAAGAAAGACAACTGCATCATCATCTGCTCGATCGAAAACATCGATCCGATGGGCGTGCATACCGGCGACTCGATCACCATCGCGCCGGCGCTGACGCTCACCGACAAGGAATATCAGATCATGCGCGACGCCTCGATCGCGGTGTTGCGCGAGATCGGCGTCGAGACCGGCGGCTCCAACGTGCAGTTCGCCGTCAATCCGGCCGACGGCCGCCTCGTCATCATCGAGATGAATCCGCGGGTGTCGCGCTCTTCGGCGCTGGCGTCGAAGGCAACCGGATTCCCGATCGCCAAGGTCGCCGCCAAGCTGGCGGTCGGCTACACCTTGGATGAGATCGCCAATGACATCACCGGCGGCGCGACGCCGGCCTCGTTCGAGCCGACCATCGATTACATCGTCACCAAAATCCCGCGCTTTGCCTTCGAGAAATTTCCTGGCGCCGAGCCGATCCTGACCACGTCGATGAAATCGGTCGGCGAAGCGATGGCGATCGGGCGCACGTTCCAGGAAAGCCTGCAGAAGGCGCTGCGTTCGCTCGAAACCGGCCTCACCGGCCTCGACGAGATCACCATCCCCGGCCTCGGCCAAGGCGACGACAAGAACGCGATCCGCGCCGCGCTCGGGACGCCGACGCCCGACCGCCTCCTGGCGGTGGCGCAGGCCATGCGGCTCGGCATGAGCGATGCCGAGATCCACACCGCCTGCCGGATCGATCCGTGGTTTTTGGCGCAGATCCGCGGCATCGTCGAAACCGAAGCCGAAATCCGCTCCAAGCGGCTTCCAGCCAAAGCTGGCGCGCTGCGCCGGCTCAAAGCGATGGGCTTTTCCGATGCCCGGCTCGCCAAGCTCACCGGCGAGACCGCGGCAGCCGTGACTCAAAAACGCCATGACCTCGGCGTGCGACCGGTGTTCAAGCGCATCGACACCTGCGCCGCCGAATTCGCTTCGCCCACGGCCTACATGTATTCGACCTACGACGTGCCGTTTGCCGGCCGCGCCGTCGACGAGGCGAGGCCGTCGGACAAAAAGAAAGTCATCATCCTCGGCGGCGGCCCCAACCGCATCGGCCAGGGCATCGAGTTCGATTATTGCTGCTGCCACGCCGCCTTTGCGCTCAAAGACGTCGGCTACGAGACCATCATGGTCAATTGCAATCCGGAGACAGTATCGACGGATTACGACACCGCGAACCGGCTCTATTTCGAGCCGCTCACCGACGAGGACGTGCTCGAAATCATCCACACCGAGCGCGGCAACGGCACGCTGCACGGCGTCATCGTGCAGTTCGGCGGCCAGACGCCGCTGAAGCTTGCTGAACCATTGGAACAAGCCAACGTGCCGATCCTCGGCACCTCGCCCGACGCCATCGATCTCGCCGAAGACCGCGACCGCTTCAAGCAGCTGCTCGATCGCCTAAAGCTGCGGCAAGCGGAGAGCGGCATTGCCACCAGCCCCGCCAAGGCCCGCGCCATTGCCGAGCAGATCGGCTATCCGATCGTGATCCGGCCGTCTTATGTGCTCGGCGGCCGCGGCATGGAGATCGTGTACGACTCGGCCCAGATCGATCGCTATCTGGTGCGGCTGACCGCCGATCTCGACCGGCCGTCCGAGCTTGCCGTCTCCGACCGCCGCCCGCTGTTGATCGACCGCTATCTCACCGACGCCATCGAAGTCGACGTCGATTGCCTTGCCGACGGCAAGGACACCTACATCGCCGGCATCATGGAGCACATCGAGGAAGCCGGCATCCATTCCGGCGACTCGGCCTGCTCGCTGCCGCCGCATAATCTTTCCGCCGCCGTGATCGCCGAGCTCGACCGGCAGACCCGCGCGCTGGCGCTGGCGCTGAAAGTCGGCGGCCTGATGAACGTGCAATACGCCATCAAGGACGGCGACATTTATGTGCTCGAAGTCAATCCGCGCGCCTCGCGCACGGTGCCGTTCGTCGCCAAGGTGATCGGGTTGCCGGTCGCCAAGATCGCGGCGCGCATCATGGCGGGCGAGACGCTGAAAAGTTTCAAGCTGAAGCCGCAGAATTTCGCGCCTGGCGCCGCCAAACATGTCGGCGTCAAGGAGGCGGTGTTCCCGTTCGCGCGGTTTGGACCGGCGGTCGATACCGTGCTCGGCCCGGAGATGAAATCGACCGGCGAAGTCATGGGCATCGCGCGGGACTACAACGTCGCCTTCGTCAAAAGCCAGCTCGGCGGCGGCTCGCGGCTGCCGAAAACCGGCACCGTCTTCGTCTCGGTCAAGGATGCCGACAAGGCGCGCATCCTGGAGGCGACCCGGCTGCTCGCCGGACTGGGCTTCAAGATATTGGCGACCTCTGGCACCCAGCGCTACCTCGCCGAACAGGGCGTCGCCGCGGTCAAGATCAACAAGGTGGCGGAAGGCCGCCCCCATATCGTCGACGCCATCAAAAACGGCGAAGTTCACCTGGTTTTCAACACCACCGAGGGGGCCACGGCGCTGGCGGACAGCCGTTCGCTCAGGCGCGCAGCCCTCTTGCATAAAGTGCCGTACTACACCACTCTCTCAGGGGCCGTCGCCGCAGCGCAGGGCATCAAAGCCTATCTTGGGGGCGACCTCGAGGTGCGTGCGCTGCAGAGCTATTTCGGGGCCGAAGCCGAATCTGATCAGGAATCGGGAAGGCCGCAGCGGCGGTACGTGTAGAGCCAGAGTTTGGGGTCGCGTGGCCGGATATCGTTTTTCGGCCCGCGACCTGAATTTTGTCTCTGCTCCCTTGTTTGGAGGTTTGCGACCGATGGATAAGATCCCGATGACAGCGGCGGGCTATTCGGCACTCGAAGCCGAGCACAAGCACTGCCAGCAGGTGGAGCGTCCGCGCATCATCCAGCAGATTACCGACGCGCGCACGCACGGCGATCTCTCGGAGAACGCCGAGTATCACGCGGCGAAGGAATCGCAGTCGCTCAACGAGGGCCGCATCGCCGAGCTCGAAGACAAGCTGGCGCGCGCCGAGGTCATCGACGTGTCAAAACTTTCCGGCGACACCATCACCTTTGGCGCCACCGTCACCTTGATCGACGAGGACACCGAAAAAAAGGCGGTGTGGCAGATCGTCGGCGAGCCCGAGGCCGACGCCAAGAAGGGCAAGATCTCCATCACCTCGCCGCTCGCACGCGCGCTGGTCGGCAAGAAGAAGGGCGCGCAGGTCGAGGTCGTCACGCCGGGCGGCGCCAAGGCCTACGAGGTCGTCAAGCTGGAGTGGAAATAGCGGTCGGCCGACAAAGTCTTCCATCCTCGCCGTCTTTCCCATCGTTTCGTCCGAATACCTTCGTTGACGATAACTCGCGCATCGCGCCTGTACGCGGTTCCATCTCACGTGGCAGTTGCGCCACACCTGTCGAAGAATCGCCGTTGGCCGACCGATAAGGCTGCAGCCAATGATTGTGCGGCTTGGCGACTATCTTCTATTTTTGTCTCGGGGGCTCCGATAGATCGCGTGATGGGGGAGCGGGGACTGTGGTCAAGGGCGGTTCGGGTGGCGGTGCGAAGCGGGGCACCGAGACCCGGCAATGGCTTATTTGGCACGGCGCCGATGGCACGCCGCGGCGCTTGACGGCGTTTTGTCTTTCCGCGGCGCTGAGCCTGTTGTGTGCGCTCGGCTGCAGTAAGCCGGCGCGCGCCGACGGTGGGGCGGGGAGTGCCGGCGCCGGCGGTGCCGGTGGCGTGGACAGCACAACCGGTACTGGCGGTAGCGGCGGCAACGGCGCTGCCGGCACATCGCAGGGCGGCGGGGGCGGCGGCGCCGGCCTGACTGGCGGTATCGGCGGCACCGGCGGCAACGATGGGCATGGCAATATCGGCGGTATCGGCGGCGCCGCCGGCAATGCCTCCTATGTCGGGACGACCTTGCCCGTTAGCACGGTATTTAGCAGCAATGGCGGCAACGGCGGCAACGGCACCGGCACCTTGGGCGACGGCGGTGGCGGCGGCGCCGGGGGCTATGGCGCGTTGATCACCGGCAACGGCAATCTCGGCACGACCTCAGGAGTAAGCTTCTTTGGCGGCAATGGTGGGAATGGCGGCAGCGGCCACAACGGCGGTAATGGCGGCAGTGGCGGCATCGGCCTCGATTTCCTAAATAGCGGGGCCGCAAGCGCCAATCTCAATGCAATATTGTTCGTCTGGGGCGGCATGGGCGGGGCCGCAGGCGCTGGAGGGGCGGCGGTCGATGGAGCGGGCGGCGCCGGCATCGTCGCCTCGAACCTGACGCTGAATCTCGGTGACGGCCACGATCTTAATGTCAGTGTCCTAGGGGGCCAAAGCATCCGCGGCAACGGCGGCGCCGGCGTCATCGGGTCGAACCTGACGCTGAATCTCAACGGCGGCGCTTTCAATGGTGGCGCGAGTATCAGCGGTGGCACCGGCGGCGCCGGCATCGTCGTCTCGAACTCGAACGTGACGCTGGGAATTAGCGGCGGTGTCGGGGGCGGCTTCAGCGATAGCGGCACCGCCGGCGCCGGCATCGTCGCCTCGAACTCGAACCTGACGATATCGGGCTCAGTTCAGGGCGGCGGCACCTTCAGCGGCACCGCAGGCGTCGGGATCGCCGCCTCGAACTCGAATCTGACGTTAAATAGCGGCAGCATTATTGAGGGCGGCTCCAACATTCCCGGCCCCGGCGCCGCCGCCATCGCCGGCTCGAACCTTACGATCGTGAGCTATAGCAGCAACATCCTAGGCGGCCCGGGCTCCGCGCCGGCGAATGCGATCAACTTTACCGGCGGCGACAATAGACTGACCAGCACCGGCATATTCGGCGGCATCGGCCTGACCGGCACACTGACGCTCGACCAAACCGCGGCTGCCGGTGCCATCGGCAGCGCCGTTTACAACGGCGTGATTTCCGGGACCGGCGCAGTCATCGCCACGTCCGATTCGGGTAACGTGGTCGTTCTCAGCGGCGCCAACACCTATACGGGCGCGACCACCGTCAATCTCGGCACGCTCGAGGTCGACGGTTCGATCGCGACGTCGAGCCTGACCACGGTCAACAGCGGCGGCACGCTGATCGGCACCGGCACAGTCGGCAACGCCCAGATCAACAGTGGCGGCATTTTTGCACCTGGCGCCGCAGGCCAACCCGGCACATCCATGACGATCGCGGGCAATCTCGCATTTCAATCGGGCGCGATCTATCTGGTCCAGCTCAACCCTGCGAATGCGACATTGGCCAATGTCACAGCCGGAGGCACTGCAACCCTCAACGGCACCGTCGACGCCTCCTTCGCCTTCGGCAGCTACGTCGCCAAACAATACGACATTCTCCATGCAGCCACGCTGAGCGGCACATTCGGCACGCTGCAAACCTTGAATCTGCCGGCAGGCTTCACCGCTAGTCTGAACTACACCAACACCGATGCATTTCTGGACCTGACGGCAGTGATGGGCCACACCGTTCAGACCGGCGGCCTGAATCCGAACCAGCAGAACGTCGCCAACGCGCTCAATGGCTTCTTCAACAATGGCGGCACGCTGACGCCGGGATTCTTGAACGTGTTCGGGCTGACCGGTGCCAGCCTGCAGAATACGCTGACGCAGCTGTCGGGTGAGGACGCGACCGGCAGCCAGAAGGGCGCGTTCCAGTTCATGTCGGAGTATTTGAGCCTCATGCTCGATCCGTTCGTCGCGGGTCGCGGCGGATCGGCGGCCGGCGGTGCAACGCCGTTCGCGCCGGAGCAGCAGGCGAGCTTCCCGCCCGACATCGCGCTGGCCTATGCCGCCATCCTCAAGGCGCCGCCGAAGCAAATCTTCGAGCAACGCTGGACCGCATGGGGCGCGGGCTTCGGCGGCTACAACAAGACCAGCGGCGATCCGACAGTCGGCACCAACACCGTCACCGCCCACGACGCGGGCTTCGCCGCCGGCATGGATTATCATTTCTCGCCCGACACGCTCGCCGGCTTCTCGCTGGCCGGCGGCGGCACCAACTGGGGCTTGGCGCAGGGTCTCGGCACCGGCCGCAGCGATGCGTTCTCCGGCGGCGTCTATGCCAAGACCCGTTCCGGCCCGTGGTATCTGGCCGGTGCGCTCGCCTTCGCCGACCATTGGTTCACCACCAACCGCACCGCAGCCTTCGGCGATCAACTCAGAGCGAACTTCAACGGCCAGAGTTTCGGCGGCCGCGTCGAGGCCGGCTATCGCTACGCGGTGCAGCCGATGATCGGCATCGCGCCCTACGCCGCGCTGCAAGCGCAGGGTTTCCACACCCCGCGCTATAGCGAAACCGACGTCACTGCCGGCGGCTTCGGGCTGACCTACAACGCCATGAGCGCGAGCGACACACGCGGCGAGCTCGGTGCGCGCTTCGACGATCTGACCATGCTGGGCGCCATGCCGCTCATTCTGCGCAGCCGCCTGGCCTGGGCCCACGACTGGGTAAGCAACCCGGCGCTGGGTGCGGCATTCGAGACGCTGCCGGGCGCGAGCTTCACCGTCAACGGCGCGGCGCCGCCGAAGAACTCCGCGCTCGCCACCGCCGCGGCCGAGCTGCACATGACGAAGAACTGGTCTCTCGCCGCCAAGTTCGACGGCGAGTTTGCGCGCAACGCGCAGACCTACGCAGGCACCGGCACGCTGCGCTACGCGTGGTGACATATTCTCCCCGTTTCCAACACCCTCACAATCCGTGATGATGGATTCAGGGTTCGCGCTTTGCGCGCCCCGGAATGACGCGGGGGGAAGCCGGCCATGAAATTCGGCGTATTCGACCACATGGACGATGCGGGCATCCCGCATGGCGAGCTGTTTGCCGGCCGGCTCCGGTTGGCCGAGGCTTACGACCGCACGGGCTTTTACGGCTATCACCTTGCCGAGCATCACGGCACGCCGATCGGTTGCGCGGCTTCGCCGGGAATTTTCCTCGCGGCGCTGGCGCAGCGCACCAAGAAGCTCCGCTTCGGCCCGTTGGTTTATCTGTTGCCATTCTATCATCCGCTGCGGCTGATCGAAGAAATCTGCATGCTCGATCAGTTGAGCGGCGGGCGCTTCGAGCTCGGCATCGGCCGCGGCGTGTCGCCGTTCGAGACCGCAAACTACGCGCTCGATTTCGCGCAGACCGGCGCGATGTACCACGAGGCGTTTCAGGTGCTGCTCAAGGGCCTCACCGCCGATGAGCTGACCTTCGAGGGTAAATTCTATCGCTTCGATAAAGTGCCGATGCTGCTCAAGCCGGTGCAGCGGCCGCATCCGCCGCTATGGTACGGCGTCAGCATTCCCGACAACGCCGATTGGCCGGCGCAAAACGACGTCAACATCGTCTCGCTGGCGCCGCGGCCGGCGGTGCGCCCGATCTTCGAGCGCTATCTCGCGACGCGCCGCAAGCTCGGCAAGGAGACCGCGACGCTCTACGGCGTCGGCCGCCACGTGGTGGTGGGCGATACCGATGCGCAGGCGCTCGCCATCGCGCGGCGCGCCTATCCGCGCTGGCGCGCCAACTTTATCTGGCTGTTCGAGCGCCACGGCTCGGCGCCCCGCGTCGCCGCTCATTATCCCGCGGCCTTCGACGAATTGGCGACCTTGAACATGGCCGTGGCCGGCTCGCCGCAGACCGTGCGTGATTTCATCGCAGCCGAAATCGAGGCGACCGGCCCGAATTATTTCGTGCCCTGGCTTGCCTTTGGCGACATGTCGGTCGACGAAGCCCTGCACTCGGTCGATCTGTTCGCCCGCGAGGTGATGCCGGCATTTGGGTAACGGCGGGCCCGGAAGCGGAACCGGCCGGCATGGCCGGTAGCCGTGTTCGCGCTGAGACTGCATGTCGCACTCCAACAATTTATCTTGCAGGAGTCGTTTGTCATCTATACAATCTTAGGATGAATTAACAAGGGAGACATCAAACATGAACGCCGATTTGCATGCGCTGCCCTCGTTCGACGACGCGATGCCACTTGGGCTCGGCGACGAGGCATTCGTTCGCGACCTTCATGACGTGCTCGAAAAGCACGGCAACCTCGACAGATTTGGTCTGTGTCTGTTGCACGATCATTTCCCCGTTGCCGGAGACGAAATATTGCTGGAATCCAACGATCACACGGCGCGCACGCTGAACCTGGAAGTCGTCAAGCGGGCCGATCTCCCAGCCGGCAAGTTCACCAGCTGGCGGATCGGCGGACCGAACGCTCAGGCACTCGAGGCCCTGACCGCTTGCGCCATGGACAAGTGCAAGATCGAGGCGCTGACCGCCTGCGCCATGGACAAGTGCAAGATCGAAGCCCTGACCGCCTGCGCCATGGACAAGTGCAAGATCGAGGCGCTGACGAAGTGCGCTCAGGACAAGTGCAAGATCGAGGCCCTGACCGCCTGCGCCATGGACAAGTGCAAGATCGAGGCCCCGACCGCCACAAGCAGCATAGAGGCCTGACCGTCAGCGCCGTAAACTGGAACGCTCGCAACCAGGACAGGAATCCCTGCGCAACCTGGCTGGCCGGATTCTTCGGTCGTTCCCGAGGAGCTCTGGTGTGCTCCGGCTCGATGGCGTTGGAGTTGGCGCTGCTGCATCTGGGCGTCGAACCGGGCTGGCGAATAGTCGTCCCGTCCAACAGTTGTCCGCAGGTGGCTGCTGCGGTCCTGCGCTGCGGATCAATTCCGATCATTGTCGACACCAGCGACACGCTGTTGCTGACCGGCCGCGCACTGCAATGTCTGGATGAGCCGCCGCACGCCGTCATTGCCGTGCACGCATGGGGGCTGCCGTGCGCGCTGGCGGAGCTGCGGCAGGCACTCGGCAGCCGGGTGGGCATCATCGAAGACGCGGCTCAGGCTTGGGGCATGCATACGCCCGACAATGCCGGCGCCGGCACGGCGGACGTGGTGGTGACCTCCATGGGACCAGACAAGCCGCTGTGCATCGATGGCGGCGGAGCGGCGTTCGCCGGTGCCGATATCTGCGCGCACATCGACACCTGGTCGCCCGGACAACGGGAGCGTGACCGCCCGGCTTTCGCCGTTGCGCTCTCCAAATACGCTCTGCCGCATATCCCAGCCGCGGTCGAGCGGGCCGAGGTCCGAACCGAACACCTGCGTCGGCGCGTTCCCCAGCTTGTTTGCCAATTGTCGGAGCTGGGCCTCGCGCCATGGTCCGTGGACGGGGCGCCGCCGCCAAGTTGGGGCTTCGTGCCGGTGCGAGCGCGAGACCAAGCGGAATTCGAGCGGCTGCGCTTTGCACCGGAAGCCGCGGAGCTCGGCGTCTGCGCTCCGGCGTCGCTGGAAGACCTGCCGATGTTGCGCGATCGCGCCGTGACCGTTCGCCTGCCGGCAACGCAAGGCCGCTGGCTGCTTGTCGATCCGATTTCCGCACTCGCCAATCCCGGCGCGGTCGAGCGTTGGACGAAAAGGGCTCGGGCATGAATATTCGCAGCGACGCCGACGCGATCCTCGAATGCGAAGACCAAGCGGGATATTGCGTCGTGCCGGACGTGATCGGACCGGAGCACGCGGACGCAGCGCGCCAGGCTCTCGCGGCGCTGGAATGCCGGCGCTCCGGCGAGACGATCTGCTCGACCCGCAACGTCATGACCAGGCACACGATGTTGCGCGACCTCGT
>DATHHM010000249.1:0-4083 GCA_035317145.1 Xanthobacteraceae bacterium
TGCGCGGCTCGACCAGCTCTTCGACGGCCTTGCCGTTCACCGTCATCTTGATGTGGGATTTGGCCATTGTTCGTGTCCCTCCCCTAGCCGCGGGCTTTTGCTTTGGCGCGGGCCAGCGCGCGCGCGAGCATCACGCCGGCCATCTTGGTGCGGTAGTGCGCCGGCCCGCGCGCATCGGTCGCCGGCGCGGTGATGGCTTCGGCAGCAGCCACGGCTTTTTTCACCGTCGCCGCATCGAGTGTCGAGCCGGTGAGGATTTTCGCCGCCTCCTCCGCCCATAGCGGCGTCTCGGCGACATTGGTCAGCCCGATCGAGCAGCTCGCGACCTTGCCGCCGCTCATGGTCAGCACCACGGCCGCGGCGGCGGTCGCGTAATCGCCGATCTTGCGCTTGAGCTTTTCGTAAGCGGAGCCATGACCGGCAGCGGGCACCGGGATGCGCACCGCGGTGAGCACGTCGCCCGCTTCCAGCGCGGTGAAATAGGCGCCCTGGTAAAATTCGCGCGCCGCGATGCGCCGTTCGCCGCCTTTGCCGGTGACGTGATAGGTGGCGTTAAGGCACAGCATCACCGCCGGCATGTCGTTGCCGGGATCGCCGTTGGCGACATTACCGCCGAGCGTGCCGACATAGCGCACCTGGGGATCCGCAACTTGTAGAGAGGTCTCGCGCAGGATCGGGATTTTTGTACCGAGCAGATCGGAGCCGATCACATCGTGCTGCGTCGTCATGGCGCCGATGACGATGTCGTTGCCGTCGGCGCGAATACCTTTGAGGTCGGCGATGCCGGCGAGATCGACCAGATTCGCCGGCGTTGCCAGCCGCAGCTTCATCATCGGAATGAGGCTGTGACCGCCGGCAAGCGCCCGACCGTCGTCGCCCAATTTCGTCAGCAGACCGACGGCTTCCTGGACGGATGTGGGGCGATGATAGCTAAAGGACCCAGGTATCACGGGCATCCTCCCTTGCGCTTTTTTGCGGCCGAAGTCGTCACGACGGCCGTCTGTGCGCCAATACCAATTGCATCTTTAGATTGGTGATGGTCGCGCTGTGTGCGCCGCAGCAGCAAGCGCCGGTGCACCGGCGCGTGGCGCGGTGCACGAAACGCCGGGCTTTTGCACCAATGGTGGGGAGCTTGCACGAATTGCGTCAGAATGCCTGACGTAATCGCTCAGCCGGCGGAGACTTTTATCGCGCCGCAAAATGATGGCGGCGGCGCAGTCCAGCGCCGGGATCATCGCCGGTCAGCGCCGCGACCCGCGATTTGAGCCAGCCGATCCGGCTCCTGCTCACCGGCACCGCATAATCGTGCCCGGCGTCCATCTCCACCATTTCGTTGTCGCCGGAGCGCTTGTAGCCGACCACCCGCTCGATATTGACGATGTGGCTGCGATGGATGCGCACGAAGCGGTCCTTGTCGAGGCGCGACTCCACATCGCCGATGGCGAGCGGACAGAACAGCTTGTCGTTGCCGTTGAAGATGGTGGTGTAATGCGCATTGGCGTGGATGGCGACCACGTCGTCGACAGCGACGAAATGCGTGCCGCCGTCGCGCTCGATCGGAAGATGGCGGGCGAAGCGCCGCGGCGCGCCGGCGCCGCCAAGCGGCCCGTAACTGCCGCGGCCGAATTCGGGATTGGCATCGTGGCCGTTGCCGCTGGAATTTTGCGCCGCGGCTGCGACCGCCGCCGGCTCCGCCTTCGCCGCGGTCGTTATAATCGAGGCGCCGCTGACGACGGGAAGAGGATTCATCGCCGCGCGTGCCGGATCGGGCACCAGGATCAACAAAAATATTCCCGACAGGCAAAACGCCACGACGGCGACGATGATGGCAAGGAGATCGGCCGACAGCGCCGGCGCGCCTGCCGAAGTCGCGGCAAACGGCAACAGCGCCAGGCCTTTCATCGCCGTATAGTGCATTCCGGAAACGGCGATGCCGAAGGCGATCGCGGAGAGGATCAGCGGCGGCCGGCCGCCGCGGCCGGTGGCGAGCCACAGCGCCAGGCCCGACGCCGCAATCGCGATCGCCATGCTGGCGGCGACATAATAGCGGTCGTGGACCATATAGGCGCTGGCGCTGAGCGCGCTCATGCCGATGTAGTGCATGGTGAAAATACCGCCGCCCATCAGGCAGGCCGACAGCGTCAAGCGCAGCATGGTCAGCGGCCCGGAACTGGTGGCATACACCGCAGCTCCGACCACGATGACGCAAACCAGAAACGACAGCAGCGTCGGGAACACCAGGTAGTCGACCTGAAACGGCATGCGCGCCGCCAGCATGCCGACGAAATGCATGGTCCAGATGGCGACGGCGAGCGAGAACGCGGCGCCGGCCAGCAGCAGGCGCCGCCGCATGCCGGTCGCCTGCCCGATCTGCACCGCGAGACTCAAGCCCACATAGGCGCCCTGGATCGCCATCACGATCGAGAGCAGGACAAGCCAAGTCTCATAACTGACCGGCATTGCCGTCATTCCTTCGCCAGGACACGACGTTTTGAGCCCATTCGCCAATGGGCTCTTGGAACCATTATAGATGAGTTTCAGCCCGCCGCGACACCGGCCCATCGGCGTCTTCATCGCACCAAGACCGATGCATCGAGGATTGCCGTAATCGCCCGTCCCGGAATGGGCGCGGCGGTCGGCGGACGGGTATTTGTGACAGGCGTTTTCCGCTCGACCGTGGCGGAAGGGTGACAGCCAGAACGGGTCCACCGTGCTAAATTGCGCTCAATTCAACCCCGCTCCTCCCGCGGGGACCAAATGGGCCGCTCTCGCGAGCGGCCCTTTTTTGTGCCCATGCCTTTTGTGCCCATGCGTTTTGTGCCCATGCGCGTTCGTTGACCGCACCCTCAGCTCGGGCACGGCTCGGCTTATTCCCCAGCGGCCTCATTTCGCAGTATCCTGGCTTCCGAAACGCCCAAGGAGAAGCCCGATGGACATGAGCATTGGCGTGCTCGACCACTACAATGTGTCGACCCGCAAGCTGAAAGAGACCGTGCAGTTCTACGAGGACGTGCTGGGCTTCAAGAACGGTCCGCGCCCGCAGTTCGATTTCCCCGGCGCCTGGCTCTATAGCGGCAGCCAGCCGGTGCTCCATCTCAACGACATTGCGCACACCGACCGGCAGCAGCCTTCCGATTCCGGCGTCATCGACCACGTCGCCTTCGGTAGCCGCGGTTTTGAGGCGACGAAAAAACATCTGGATGGCAAGGGCGTGCCGTATCGCGTCAACCAGGTGCCCAAAAGCACGCGCTGGCAGATTTTCTTCCGCGATCCCAACAATGTGGAGATCGAGCTCAATTTCGAGACCAAGAATGAGGTCGCGGCCTGAATTTCCCAACCCGGCCTGGGCTACTGCAGCGCTTCGCCGTGCTGGGATACGTCTAGTCCCTCGAATTCGTTTTCCTTGCTCACGCGTAGCGGCACGAACAGCTCGATCGCTTTGAGGAGGACGAACGTCGCGACGCCCGACCATGCGATTGTCGCCCCGATCCCGGCGAGCTGGATCAGAAGCTGCGCGGGGTTGCCGTCGATGAGGCCGGAAACGCCGGCGGGAGTATCGGCGCTGACCGATATCGCCGCGGTCGCAAAAACGCCGGTCAGGAGCGTACCGACTGCGCCGCCGATGCCGTGCACGCCGAATACGTCGAGAGAATCGTCGTAGCCGAGCGCTTGCTTGAGCTTGGTGCAGGCCCAGAAACAGATTGCGCCGGCCATGATGCCGATGACGATGCCATGCCACGGCAGCACGTAACCCGAGGCCGGCGTGATCGTACCAAGACCGGCGACCGCGCCCGAGATCATGCCGAGCACGGAAGGCTTACCGCGCGTCCACCATTCCAGCAGCATCCAGGTCAAGGCGCCGGCGGACGCCGCGAGATGCGTCGCCACGATGGCGAACACGGCGCGCGAGCCCGCGGTCAATGCCGAACCGCCGTTGAAACCGAACCAGCCGACCCAAAGCAAGCCGGTCCCGATCACCGCCAGCGACAGATCGTGGGGCGACAGATTTTCGCTGCCGTAGCCGTAGCGTTTTCCGATCACGCAGGCGGCGACAAGCCCCGCCACGCCGGCGTTGAGATGGAC
>DATHHM010000250.1:0-19903 GCA_035317145.1 Xanthobacteraceae bacterium
CATTCTGTTGCTCGACGAGCCGGCCGCCGGCCTGTCATCGGGCGAGTCGGCGGAGATGGCGAGGTTCCTGCAGGGGCTCGATCGTAAAATGGCGATCCTGCTGATCGAGCACGACATGGATATCGTGTTCGACGTCGCCGACGAAATCTCGGTCCTGCATTTCGGCGAGGTGCTGGAAAGCGGCTCCGCCGCGCGCATCCGCTCCAGCGCCAAGGTGCAGGAAATCTATCTGGGGACCGCATGACGATCCTCGACGTCCAGGACATCCATACCTATTACGGCGACGCCTATGTGTTGCAGGGCTTGTCGCTGCAGCTCGAGCAGGGCCAGATCCTCGGGCTCCTCGGCAGGAACGGCGTCGGCAAGACCACCATCGTCAATTCCATCGTCGGCTTCACGCCGCCGCGCCGCGGCAAGATCTATTTCAAGGGTGCCGACATCACTGGCAATTCGTCATTCGCCATCGTGCGCCGCGGCGTGGGCCTGGTGCCGCAGGGCCGCCGGGTGTTTCCCACTCTCAGCGTCGAAGACAATCTCTTGGTCGCCGGGCACAGCCCCGAGCGCCACGGCTGGGGCCTGCAACGGGTCTATGCGCTGTTCCCGCGGCTGCGCGAGCGCCGGAGCCAGCGCGCCAAGACGCTGTCCGGCGGCGAGCAGCAGATGCTCGCCATTGGCCGCGGGCTGATGACCAATCCCGATTGCCTGATCATGGACGAACCGTCGGAAGGGCTGGCGCCGATCATCATCCAGGGTCTTTGGGAGGCGATCGCCAAGCTCAAGCAGGAGGGACTGTCCATCCTGTTGGTCGAGCAGAACGCCGCGCTGGCGCTCAAGCTGGTCGATTTCGTGCACGTCATCTCGAAGGGCAGGGTGGTCTATTCCGGGCGGCCGAATGAGCTGTGGGAAGACCACGACGTCAAATCGCGGTTCCTCGGCATATGAGCCGCGCCGCGCGCTATCGCTTCGCGTTTGTCGTCGCCGCAATCCTGCTGCTCGAATTGTTGTGCCGGATCGGCGTGATCGACCACCTGACCATGCAGCCGCCGAGCGCCATGGTGCGCGATTTCGTCGTGCTCATGGCCTCCGGCTCCATGAACCACGCGATGCTCAAGACGTTCGCGAATGTCGGCGTCGCTTGCGCGGCCGCCGTGATTGCCGGCATCGTCTTCGGCGTCGCGCTGCACGGCCGCCGCGCCATCCGGCAGGTTTTGGAGCCGTTGTTCGCCACCTATTACGCCATCCCGGTCTATGCGTTCTATCCGCTCTTCATCATCCTGTTCGGCCTCGGCGACGCCCCGCAAATTCTGATCGGCTTCATGCTGGCGGTGGTGGCCGTGATCGTGAACACGCTCAACGGCCTCGACCGGGTATCGCGCGTGCACCTGAAGACGGCGCGGGTTTATCGGCTGGGGCCGGTCGCGACCGCGCTCAAGATCACCTTGCCGTCGGCCGCGCCTTATCTGCTCACCGGTATCAAGCTCGCGCTCGCCTATGCCTTCATCGGCGTGATCGGCGCCGAGTTCATCATGTCGCGCACCGGGATCGGTTACGAGATCAGCTTCGCCTACAACAATTTCGACAACAAGATCATGTATCCGCTGATCCTGTTGATCCTCGCGGTCTCGATCGCGATCAATGCGGTGCTGTCCCATTGGGAGCAGATCCTGATGCAAAGACGCGGCCGGTCATGACCGCGAAATCCTGGCTCGGTGCCGTCAACAGCCTGATCCTGATCGCGGTACTGCTCGCGGCATGGCAGCTCTTGTTCGAATTTGCCGGCAACCAGGCTATGACCGCGCCGGTCGAGACCTTCCGCTACCTCACCCATCTGCTGATGACAGAGACGTTCTGGGGACACATCGAGGAAACCTCGCGGGCCTTTTTCTTTGCGTTGCTGCTTGCGATACTGCTCGGCCTCATCATCGGTTTCCTCTTGGGCGCGCACCGCTTTTCGAGCGAGGTGTTCGAGCCGGTCCTGGTCGCGTTCTATTCCGTTCCGAAAATTACGCTTTACCCGATCATCCTGCTGGCGTTCGGGCTGGGGCTGCCGGCCAAGATCGCGTTCGGCACCATCCACGGCGTGGTGCCGGTTGCGATCTTCACCATGGGCGCGGTGCGCAATCTCAACCCGATCCTGCTCAAGACCGCGCGCGTATTGCGGCTCGGGCCGAAGGAGTTGGTCGGGTCGGTGCTGCTTCCGGCAGCATTGCCGGAAATCTTCACCGGCATTCGCGTCGGCTTCTCGCTGACCCTGATCGGCACCTTGTTGGGCGAAATGTTCGGCTCGCAGCGCGGGCTCGGCTATCTGTTGATGAATGCCATCGGCTTGCAGAATGTGCAACTCATCATGGCGGTGACGTTGCTGATCGTGCTGTTCGCAGCTTCGGTGAGTACGCTGCTCATCGTCATCGACCATAGACTCCATCGGCGCGTGTCGTAGACTACGTCTGCCTTGACGACACTCATGGCAGCGGGCAACTGCCCACAAACATTCAAGTGAATACGGGAGGACGCATGCCTTCGATTATCAAGCCGGGCGCCATCGCGGCGCTCGCACTGGCGGCGCTGCTGCCGTTGCACGCCATGGCCGCCGAACAAATCGTCGTCAGCAATTTCGGCGTCGCCGCCAATGGCATGCCTTACGCCATCGCGATGGACAAGGGCTTCTTCAAGGCCGAAGGCGCCGACGTCAGCGGCATCCTGTCATCGGCCGGCGGCGGCACGACGGTGCGCAATCTGATGACCGGGCATCTGTCGTTCGGCGAGATCGATCTCGCCGGCACCGTGGCGGCGATCCAGCAGGGCGCCGACCTGAAAATCGTCAGCGACAACGTGCTCACCGTCGCGGAGTTCGTCTGGGCGGTGAAGCCGGATTCGCCGATCAAGACCATCGCGGACCTCAAGGGCAAGAAGATCGGCTACACCAATCCGCGCTCGACCAGCCAGGCGCTGGATATTCTGTTGCTCGAAGCGGCCGGGCTGAAACCCGACGACGCCGAATTGGTCAAGACCGGCGGTTTCGGCGAAGCGGTCGTGGCGCTCAATCTCGGCCTGATCGATGCGTCGGCGATCGCCGATCCGGTGTGGTCGAAAAACAAATCCCAGTTCCGCGTGCTGGTGTCGGCCAGCGACGTGCTGCCGCCGCTGTGCAATGTCATCGGCGTGACCACCGGCGAGGCTGCCGCCACCAAGGGTGACTTCATCCGCGCCATTCTGCGCGGGCGGCGCAAGGCGGTCGAGTTCATGTCGGCGCATCCCGACGAGGCCGCCGATATCGTCGCCAAGGCCTACAATCTCGACGTCGAAGTCGCCAAGAGCACCATCCATAACCTCGTCGCGCCAAGCAAATCCGGCGTGCCCTATTGGAGCGCCGGCAATTTCGATTTTGCCGGCATGGACCGCATGATCCGCGCGCAAAAACTGGTCGGCGCGCTGTCCGGCGACGTCGACTGGTCGAAGATCGTCGATACGAGCTTTCTGGCTGACGATCTCAAGCCGAAGAAATAGCTACTTCTGCAGCCGCGCGACGATCTCGACGTGGGCCGAATAGCGAAACTGATCGACCGGCGTCACCGCCGTGAGCTGGTAGCCGCCATCGATCAGAATGCGAATGTCGCGGGCGAACGTCGCCGGATTGCACGACACCGCGACGATGACCGGAACATCGCTCGCCGCGAGCGCGCTTGACTGCGCCTGGGCGCCCTGGCGCGGCGGGTCGAACAGCACGGCGTCGAAATCGTCGAGATCCTCGTTCACGAACGGATTCTTGAACAGGTCGCGTCGCGCCACTTCGACCGGCTTGAGGCCGGTCACAGTTGCCGCCGCGCGCTTGAGCGCGGCAAGCGCCGCCTCGTCGGCGTCGACCGCGACGACGCGCGCGCTTTCAGCGAGCCGCAGCGCGAACGGGCCGATGCCGGAGAACAGGTCGGCGACCGCTTTGGCGCCGGCGCAATGGGCAAGTGCGAGTTGCGCAAGCGCCGTCTCGCCGGCCGCGGTGGCTTGCAGAAATGTGGCGGGTGGCAGCGACACTGTCGCTTTGCCGATCCGCAACGTCGGCGCGCGCTGCTGTGCGACGAGCTCGCTGTGGCGGGTCAGGCGCGCCAGGTTATGAGCGCCGGCGACGCGCGCCAGTGCCGCCGTGAGCGAAGCTGACAGCGCGCCGGAGCCGCGCACGTCGACATCGAGGCCTGTATCGGTCGCCGTGACCTGGATGTCGAGCGGCTTTTTGGCGGGCACCAGCACTTCGGCAATCGCCCATGCGGCTTGCAGCGCGCAGTCGAGGTTTTGGGCCAAGACCGGGCAGCGGTCGATGGGGATCACGTGATGGGCGCGCGCGGCCGAAAAGCCGACCTCGAGAATATCGCGGCCGCCGCGCCTGGCGTGGAATACGGCGCGGCGGCGACCGCCACCGTGAGCATCGATCAAATCGCCGACCGGCGCCTCGATGCCGGCCTGACGCAGCGTCGTCACCACGAGACCGCGCTTCCACGCGCGATAATGTTCGGTCTGCCAATGCTGCACGGCGCAGCCGCCGCAAATGCCGAAATGCGGGCAGATCGGCGCCATGCGCTCGGCGCTCGGCGTGTCGACACGAAGCAGCTGCCGCCGGTCGGGATGGCCGGCAATATCCTCGACCTCGACCGTCTCGCCGGGCAGCGCGCCGAACACGAAAATCGGCTCCGCGCCGCCCTCGACGACACCGTCGCCGCGATGGCCGATCCGGTCGATGACAAGACGCTCAACCACGTTCGGCCTCGATAAAAAATTCACGGTTGCCATCGCCGCCAAGGATCGCCGCCGGCGCGACTTCGCCGACTCGCCAGCCGAGCGCGGTCAGGAAATCGCCGATGTCGTTGCAGACCGCGGTGTGGACGGCAGGATCGCGCACGATGCCTTTCTTGACGTCGCGGCGGCCGGCCTCGAATTGCGGCTTGATCAGCGCAACGAGCGCCGCCCGGGTTTTTAGGATTTTGCCGACAGCCGGCACGACGAGCTTGAGCGAGATGAAGCTCACGTCAACCGTAGCGAAATCCGGTTCTTCGGCAAGGCGCGCCGGATCAAGGGTGCGGATGTCGGTTTCTTCCATCGAGACGATATCGTCGCGGCCGCGCAGGCGCGGATGCAGCTGATCGCGGCCGACGTCGATCGCGTAGACGTGCCGCGCGCCGCGCAAAACCAGAACTTCGGCGAAGCCGCCGGTCGAGGCGCCGACGTCGAGGCAGATGCGCTCGGTCACGTCGAGATGAAAATGATCGAGGGCGGCTGCAAGCTTGACGCCGCCGCGCGACACAAAGGGATGCTCGGGCTCGGCGGCGATGACTGCGGCGGACGAAATTGCCTCCGACGCCTTGCGCACCGGCACGCCGTCGGCGG
Organism: Xanthobacteraceae bacterium; assembly: GCA_035317145.1. Classification (GTDB taxonomy): domain Bacteria; phylum Pseudomonadota; class Alphaproteobacteria; order Rhizobiales; family Xanthobacteraceae; genus BOG-931. Next base: position 5,374 of record DATHHM010000250.1, read on the forward strand.
TCACCAGGCCCGCGGCAATCGCAGCCTGGGCGCGGGCGCGGCTTTCGAACAGGCCGCGCGCGACCAACAGCCGATCTGCGCGTTCTCGGACGGTCATGACGGGTGATTATAAACGAGATGCCCGGCATTGCGCCGGGCATCAAACGCTTTCGTATCCGAAGCGCCGTGCAGCGATCAGGACCGAACGAGCTTGACCGCCTCGCCGCGCATGTTCTGGCCCAGCGCTTCGAACGCCTTGGCGACGATGCCTTTGGCATCGAGGCCGGCCTTGGCGTACATCGCGTTGGGCGAGTCCTGGTCGATGAAGAAGTCGGGCAACACCATGGTGCGGATTTTGACACCACGGTCGAGCGCGCCGTGCTCGGCAAGCGTCTGCAGCGCAAAGGAGCCGAAGCCGCCGATGGAGCCTTCCTCGATGGTCACCAGCACTTCGTGCTCGCGCGCCAGGCGGAGCAACATGTCAACGTCGAGCGGTTTGGCAAAACGCGCATCGGCGACCGTGGTCGAAAGGCCAAACGCGGCAAGCTCGTCGGCCGCCTTGAGGCACTCGCCGAGCCGCGCGCCGTAAGACAGCAGCGCCACCTTGGTGCCTTCGCGCAGGATGCGGCCTTTGCCGATCTCGAGCGGTATGCCTTCTTCCGGCATCGGTACGCCGCGGCCTTCGCCGCGCGGATAGCGCAGCGCCGACGGGCGATCGTCGATGGCAACGGCGGTCGCCACCATATGGACCAATTCTGCTTCGTCGGCGGCCGCCATCAACACGAACCCGGGCAGGCAGCCCAGATAGGCGATATCGAAAGCACCGGCATGGGTCGGGCCGTCGGCACCGACCAGACCGGCGCGGTCCATGGCGAAACGCACTGGCAGACGCTGGATGGCGACGTCATGCACCACTTGGTCGTATGCGCGCTGCAGGAACGTCGAATAGATGGTGGCGAACGGCTTGTAGCCTTCGGTCGCCAAGCCGGCGGCAAACGTTATGCCATGCTGCTCGGCAATGCCGACGTCGAAGGTGCGATTGGGAAACTCTTTCTGGAAGAGATCGATGCCGGTGCCCGACGGCATCGCCGCGGTGATGGCGACGATCTTGTCGTCCTTGCGGGCTTCCTTGATCAGGCTCTCGCCGTACACTTTCTGATAAGCGGGCGCGGCCGGTTTCGATTTGACTTGCGCGCCGGTGGCGACGTCGAATTTGACCACACCGTGATATTTGTCGGCGGATTTTTCCGCCGGCGCATAGCCCTTGCCCTTTTGTGTCACGACGTGAACCAGGATCGGCCCGTTCTTCATGTCGCGCACGTTCTTCAGGACCGGCAGCAGGTGGTCGATATTGTGGCCGTCGATCGGTCCGACATAGAAGAAGCCAAGCTCGTCGAACAGCGTGCCGCCGGTGACGAGGCCGCGGGCGTATTCCTCCATCGCCAGCGCGCGCTGCTCGAGCATTTTGGTCGGCATGCGCTTGGCGATCTGGCGGATGATTTTGCGCACCCGATGATAGGCCTTCCCGGACACACGGCGGGCGAGATAGGCCGACAGCGCGCCAACCGGCGGCGCGATCGACATGTCGTTGTCGTTGAGCACGACGATGAGACGCGAATCCATCGCGCCGGCATTGTTCATGGCCTCGTAGGCCATGCCGGCCGACATGGCGCCGTCGGCGATGACGGCGACGACATTATTCTGCTTGCCCTGCAGATCGCGGGCGACGGCCATGCCGAGGCCGGCGGAGATCGAGGTCGAGGAATGCGCGGCGCCGAACGGGTCGTATTCGCTCTCGGCGCGCTTGGTGAAACCGGACAGTCCGCCGCCCATGCGCAAGGTGCGGATGCGGTCGCGGCGATTGGTCAGGATCTTGTGCGGATAGGCCTGGTGGCCGACGTCCCAAATCAGGCGATCCTGGGGCGTGTCGAAAACATAGTGCAGCGCCACCGTCAGCTCGATCACGCCGAGGCCGGCACCGAGATGGCCGCCGGTCACGGCGACAGCGTCGACGGTCTCCTGGCGCAACTCGTCCGCCACTTGGCGAAGCTGGCTCGGCTTGAGTTGCCTGAGGTCGTGCGGGGTCTTGATTTGGTCGAGCAAAGGGGTCTTGGAGGCAACAGTCACGCTATGCTCCTTAAGGACCGACAAACGACTACCGACAACGGCTTATCGCCTAACGGCGTTTTTGGGGTCTAGTGCGCGCCCATCCTCACGCACGCTGATTTGCCTGTCTTTACACCATAGCGGCAGCGAAGGGCAATTTACTGGTTCCTGGCTGCGGAACTCCAAGGCATTATACCCCTTATATGTTGGGTAGCGTTGGGAGTTTTACCATGGCACCGAGGGCGAATTGGAAGGGTTTCCTCAAGCTTTCCTTGGTCTCCTGCAGTATCGGCCTGGTTCAGGCCACTTCGTCCAGGGACCGGACCCGCTTCAACATCATTAATCGCGAGACCGGTAACCGTGTACGCTACCGGCAGATTGACGCGGAAACCGGGGAAGATGTTCCCGAAGAGGATCGGATCAAGGGTTTTAAGGCGGCCGATGGCTCCTATGTGCTGCTGGAACCGGAGGAACTCGACGAGGTGGCGCTGGAGAGCACCCACACCATCGATATCGACTCCTTTGTGCCGCGCAAGGAAATCGACGAAATCTACCTCGATACGCCGTATTACCTTTTCCCCGACGACAAGGTCGGGGTCGAAGCCTTCGCGGTGATCCGGGACGCCATGCGGGCCACTGGCCTGGTCGGGCTCGCCCGCGTGGTGCTGCACAATCACGAACACGTGCTGATGCTCGAGCCGCTGGACAAGGGCATCAAGGCGACGGCGTTGCGCTATCAAGACGAGATTCGCGACGAGAAGGAATATTTCTCCGACATCGAGACCGTGAAGGTGCCCAAGGACATGCTCGAGCTGGCCGAGCACATCCTCAAGACCAAGCGCGGTCATTTCGACCCGTCGAAGTTCTCCGATCGTTACGAGGATGCGCTCAAAGCGCTGATCAAGGCGAAGCAGGCGGGCAAGCCGGCGCCGGCCGCTCCGGAGCGGCCGAGCAATGTCATCAATCTGATGGATGCGCTGCGCCGTTCGGTGCGCTCCGAGCGTAGCGGCAGCAGTGCCGAACCTCGCGGTAAGCCGCGTTCCGCGCGGTCGAGCACGGCGTCACGCAAGCACGGCGCCGTCAAAACCAAGCGCCTCAAACGCGCCGGCTGAACGTGGCCCTCGACGTCTACCGCAAGAAGCGAAAATTCGGCGTCACGCCGGAGCCGCGCGGCCGCCAGGAAAAACGCAGCGGCAACCGTTATGTGATTCAAAAACATGCGGCGCGGCGGCTGCATTACGACCTGCGGCTCGAGCTCGACGGCGTCATGAAAAGCTGGGCGGTCACGCGCGGGCCGAGCCTCGATCCCGGCGAAAAGCGTCTCGCCGTCCACGTCGAGGACCATCCGGTCGAGTACAACAGCTTCGAGGGCACCATCCCGCAAGGCGAATATGGCGGCGGTACCGTGATGATCTGGGATCGCGGCTACTGGGCTCCCGAGGGCGACCCGCACAAGGGGCTCGCCAAGGGGCATCTGACGTTCGATCTCGACGGCGAGAAATTGCGCGGCCGCTGGCATCTGGTGCGGCTTCGCGCGCGGCCGAAGGAGCGCCGCGACAACTGGCTGCTGATCAAGAGCAAGGACGAGGCGGCGCGCGCGCCGCGCGGCAAGGACATTCTCGAAGAAGAGCCGCTGTCGGTCGCGACCGGCCGCTCGATAGAGGAGATTGCCGCAGGCAAAGGCAAGAAGCGGGTCTGGCACAGCAATCGCGACGCCAAGGCGCCGGCGAAGCAGAAGGTGCCGCTCGGTAAGCCCGAGGCAAAACCGCGGGCGCGCGCCAAGGCTGCTACGAAAACGAGTGCGCAGAAAAAGAGCTCACGAGCGGCGCACGACCGCTTGCCCGACTTCGTCCCGCCCAGCCTTGCCACCCTGCACAGCGCCGCGCCGCGCGGCGCCGAATGGCTGCACGAGATCAAATACGACGGCTATCGCATCCAGGCGCGGCTCGATCACGGCAAGGTGCGCTTGCTGACGCGCAAAGGCCTGGATTGGACGCATCGCTTCAAATCGATCACGGCCGCGGTCGCTGCATTGCCCGCCGAAACCACGCTGCTCGATGGCGAACTGGTCGTTGAGAACGACAAAGGCATTTCGAGCTTCTCGCTGCTGCAATCCGATTTGAAGGACGGCCGCGGCGATCGCCTGGCCTATTATGTGTTCGATCTTCTGTATCTCGACGGCCGCGATCTGACCGGCGAGCCGTTGGCGGCGCGCAAGGCGGCGTTGGAGCGGCTGCTCAAGGCCACAGGCAAAAATGGTCGCATCCGCTACGCCGAACATTTCACCGAAGACGGTTCGGTGATCCTTAAACACGCCTGCGGCTTAAATCTCGAAGGCATCGTATCAAAGCGCAAAGATGCGCCTTACCGCTCCGGCCGGTCGGAAAATTTCATCAAGAGCAAATGTCACGACGCCCAGGAATTCGTCGTGGCCGGCTATAGCCCCGCGTCGACCGATCCGCATGCGGTGGGCGCGTTGACGGTGGCGGTGCATGACAATGGCGAACTGCGCTACGCCGGACGGGTTGGTACCGGCTACACCCACAAAACCGCGCGCGAACTGTGGCGCCGGCTCAAATCCTTGAAGATCGACAAGCCGCCGCTCACGCTGCCGCAGGATGAGCGCCGCAAGGATGTCATCTGGGTGAAGCCGCGGCTTGTGATCGAGGTGGAATATCGCGGCGTCACTCATGGTAATGTGCTGCGCCAGGCGTCGTTCAAGGGCTTGCGCGAGGACAAGCCGGCGCGCGAGGTGGTGCGCGAAGTGCCTGCCGCTCCGGCAGCGATGACGCAGCGGCAGGTGGTGCGGAAGTCGGCACGAACGATGGCGAAATCACGCGACAAAGCGCCGGCAAAGCCGCAGCCTGCAAAGCCGGCGGCGCGCGCCAAGGCAGGCGCGCGCAGTGCTGCCGATGTGGGCAACGTTCACCTGACCCATCCCGACCGGGTCTATTGGGTCGACGTCGGCGTCACCAAGGAAGATTTGGCCGAATATTACGTCAGCGTCTGGGACTGGATGGCGCCGCACGTCGTCGACCGGCCGCTTGCTTTGGTGCGTTGTCCGGGCGGCACCAAGGGCCAATGTTTTTTCCAAAAACATATCGCGGAAAACGTGAAGGTTTCGCCGCTGCGGCACTCCGTCGACGCCAAGGAGCACGACGTCATCGCCGTGGAAAAGCTCGACGATGTCGTGACGCTGGTGCAGTCCGGCACGTTGGAGATTCACACCCGCGGCTCGCAGCTGCAAAAACTCGAGTTTTGCGACCGCATCGTGTTCGATCTCGATCCTGGCGACGGCGTAAGCTGGAAGGAGATCGTCGCTGCCGCGCGCGAGGTGCGTGAACGGCTCGACGCGATGAAGCTTGAAAGCTTCGTCAAGCTCTCGGGCGGCAAGGGCATCCATGTGGTGGTGCCGGTCGCCGGCGCCGATTGGGACACGACGAAGAATTTCAGCCAAAGAATCGCACTCGGCATGGCCGCCGACAGCCCGCAGCGCTACGTCGGCAAAATGACCAAGGCGCTGCGCAAAGGCAAAATCTTCATCGATTATTTCCGCAACACCCGCGAGGCGACTTCGGTCGCGCCCTATTCGACGCGCGCCCGCCCCGGCGCCGCGGTCTCGGCACCGCTGTCGTGGGAACAACTCGGCCGCACCAAGAGCGCCGCCGATTTCACCGTGCTTAACCTGAAGAAGCTGTTCAAGCAGGACCCGTGGGCCGATATCGGCAAGGTGCGGCAGAAGCTGCCGAATAAATAACGTTCACCCGGCGAGCTTGAAGCGCTCCGCCTTCGGTTCGAATCGCGAGCGGAAGATTTCCGCGTCCAGCGGGTCGGCGAAGCAGTAGCGCACGAAGGCGGCGTAATCGTCCTCGACATACATGTCGAATTTCTCGACGTATTGGATGAGGAAATCCAAGATCTCGCTGTCATCGGCGAGCTGCCGCCGCGGCAGCACCACCTGATAGGGGCATTCCTCGTCGAGCTTGCGCAGCCATGCGCTTTTCTTGTCCGAATCCATTGTCTTCAGCTCTTGTTCGAACCGTCTAATGTTCACTATTTGTTCTAGATTGTCAAGCGCTTTTCCAGGCGGCTTTTCGCGGAAGTTGGGGATTTCCGAAGACGAGGGCGGCGCCGGCCCGAAAATTATTCGACGTCCAGCGGCTCGGTGCCGGTCGGCTTGCCTTGCGCATCGAGCGTGATCTTCTCGACGCGCGCCTCGGCCTGGCGCAATAAATCCTCGCAACGGCGCTTGAGCGCCTCGCCGCGCTCGTAGATGGCGACGGATTCCTCGAGCGGCACCTTGCCTTCTTCGAGCCGCTTGACGATCGATTCCAATTCCTCGATCGCGCGCTCGAACGGCAGTTGTGCAATATCGCTGTTGGCTTTTTGCGCCATTCCCGGCTCTCCGACTCCACTGTCGACTGTAGCCTGGATTGCGTGAAGCGCAATCCGGGATTCTTTTCTCCCGGATTTCGCTGCGCTCAATCCGGGCTACGTCTACCCTTGCATCAGCGTCGTGACGTGGGCGGCGACCGAATTGCCCAGCGCGCGAAGATCATAGCCGCCCTCGAGCAGCGACACGACGCGGCCCTCGGCGCAATGATCGGCGACGTCCATGATCTTTTGCGTCACCCAGACGAAATCGTCTTCGGTGAGATTGATGCTGGCGAGCGGGTCGCGCATGTGGGCGTCGAAGCCGGCGGAGATGATGACGAGCTCCGGCCGGAATTCGCGCAGCCGCGGCAGGATCCTATCTTCGAAGGCTGAGCGGAACGCTTCGCCGCCATCGCCGGGGCGCAGCGGCGCGTTGACCACGGTGTTGTGCGTGCCGGACTCGATGACCGCGCCAGAGCCGGGAAACAGCGGCATCTGGTGGGTCGAGCAATACATCACCGATTTGTCGGCCCAGAAAATCTCCTGCGAGCCGTTGCCGTGATGCACGTCGAAATCGATGATCGCGGCACGCGCGATGCCGTGCTGCTTCTGCGCGTAGCGCGCCGCGATGGCGGCGTTGTCGAACAGGCAAAAGCCCATCGGCCGCGCGGTCTCGGCGTGGTGGCCGGGCGGGCGCGTGGCGACGAAGGCGTTTGTCGTCTTCTTGGCCAGCACCTCGTCGACCGCAAGGACGGCGCCGCCGACCGCGCGCAACGCCGCTTCGAACGTGCCCGGCGACATCGAGGTGTCGGCGTCGAGCCGCACCATGCCTTCCTTGGGCGAGGCTTCGCGCAGCTCGACGATGTAGTCCATCGGATGGCACAGCGCGATGGTCTCGATGGCCGCCATCGGCGCTTGCTCGCGGGCAAGCTGCTGGAACTTTTCCGCTTCCAGCGCCTGCTCGATGGCGCGCAGCCGGTCGGGCCGCTCGGGGTGGCCGGCCGGAGTCAGATGTTCAAGGCAAGCGGGGTGGCTGATCAGGAGTGTGGACATCGGACAAATGTAGGATGGGTTGAGCGCCAGCGAAACCCATCATGTGTCGGCGCGCTTACGCCAGCGCCGCATCGGCGCCGATCAGGCCGGGCGCGCCTTCGACCACGGTGCGTTCGAGCCCGCCGGCCTGAACGGCAAAGTTTTCGGCAAAAAACCGCGCCAGCGCCAGGCGAGGCTGGGCCACTTCGCCGAGCCGGATCGCTGCCAGCGCCTGCTGCGCCAGGTAACAGCCGCCGGTGGTGATGCCGAACAGCCGCAGATAGGGGCTGGCGCCGGCCAGCGCCGCATCGGCGTCCTTGCCGGTTTGGCCGAGCAGCCATTGCGTCGCGCGGGTGAGGCTGTCGAGCGCCTCGCTGAGCCGCGTCGACGTCCAGCCGAAGGCCGGGTCGTTGCTGGCGCTCACGGCATCGACGATGCCGCGCAGGTCCTTGAGATGCGCCGCGACGGCGTCGCCGCCGCTGAGCGGCAATTTGCGCGTCACCAGGTCGATCGCCTGGATGCCGTTGGTGCCTTCGTAGATGGCGGCGATCCGCGCATCGCGAAACAGCTGCGCCGCGCCGGTCTCCTCGACAAATCCCATGCCGCCGTGCACCTGGATGCTGAGCGAGGTGACCTCGTTAGCGATGTCGGTCGAGAACGCCTTGGCGACCGGCGTGAGCAATGACAGGCGATCGTGCGCGGCTTTTCGCGCGGCCGCATCGGCCGAGCGCTCGGAACGATCGAGCGCCATGGCGGTCGAATAGCAGATGGCGCGCGCGGCGCCGGTGAGCGCGCGCATGGTGAGCAGCATGCGCTTGACGTCGGGATAGGCGATCAGCGGCGCCGATTCCGTCGCTTTCATGCCGGGCGTGCGGCCTTGCTTGCGCTCGCGGGCATAAGCGAGCGCCTGCTGGGTGGCCGCTTCGGCGACGCCGACGCCTTGCGCGCCGATCGCCAGCCGCGCGCGGTTCATCATGGTGAACATGCAGGCCATGCCGGCATTCTCTTCGCCGATCAAAAAGCCAACGGCGCCGCCTTCGTCACCGAGAATCATGGTGCAGGTCGGCGAGCCGTGGATGCCGAGCTTGTGCTCGACCGAATGGGCGCGCACGTCGTTGCGCTTGCCCGGCGAGCCGTCGGCATTGGGCAAAAATTTCGGCACCAGGAACAGCGAAATGCCCCGCGTGCCGGGCGGCGCATCGGGCAGGCGCGCCAGCACGAAGTGAACGATGTTTTCGGTGAGGTCATGCTCGCCATAGGTGATGAAGATTTTCTGGCCTTTGATGCGGTAGGTGCCGTCGGCTGCGCGTTCGGCGCGGGTGCGCAGCGCGCCGACGTCGGAGCCGGCTTGCGGTTCGGTGAGCTGCATGGTGCCGGTCCATTCGCCGGTCACCATTTTCTCCAGGTAAATGCGCTTGAGCTGTTCGCTGCCGTGGGCATGGAGCGCATCGATCGCCGCGATCGTCAGCAACGGGCCGACGGCAAACGCCATGGCGGCGGCATTCCACATTTCGATGCAGGCGATGTTGATCGACTGCGGCAACGCCTGGCCGCCCCATTCCGCTGGCGCCGCCAGTCCGTTCCAGCCGCCTTCGCGCCAGGTTTTATAAGCTTCCTTCCAGCCGGGCGCGGTGGTGACGACACCGTCCTTGAACGGGGTGCCGAAGGTGTCGCCGATCCGATTGAGCGGCGCGATGACTTCGCCGGCGAGGCGGCCGGCTTCAGCCAGCACCGCCTCGACCACGTCCATGGTGAGATCGCCGAACAGCCCTTCGTCGAGCGCGGATGAAAACGCCGCGCCGTGCTTGAGCGCGAAGCCGATGTCGGCGAGCGGAGCCCGATAGGTCACCGGCGGTCTCCATAAGTTTCAACGGTTTGCACACCTGGCGGCGGAGGGATGTCGTCCGGCAGAAAGAAGTCTTGCGCCAGAGGCTCTCCCGGGTCGACGCGATAGCGCTCGAAGTCGGTAACGCCGCGCTCGGCGAGAAAATTGTCGTCGATGAGAAAACGGCCGGTCAGTTCGCGCGACGGGGTTGTGAAAACCGCATAAGCCGCATCCGCCATGATGTCCGGCTTACGCGCCTGGCGCATCCGCGCGTCGCCGCCGAGCAGGTTTTTGATCGCGGCGGTGGCGATGATGGTGCGCGGCCACAATGCGTTGACGGCGATGCCCTGGCTGCGCAGCTCACCGGCCATGCCCAGCACGACCAAGCTCATGCCGAACTTCGCCATGCTGTAGGCGGTGTGCGGCGCGAACCATTTTTCCTTCATGTCGAGCGGCGGCGAGATCATGAGAATGTGCGGATTGGCCGCCTTGGCCAAATGGGGGACCGCCCATTTCGAGACGACGAAGGTGCCGCGCGCGTTGATCTGGTGCATGAGGTCGAACCGCTTCATGTCGGTGTCGACCACGGTTGTGAGCTGGATCGCGCTGGCATTATTGACCACGATGTCGATGCCGCCGAATTTTTGCGCCGTTTGGTCGAGCGCATCTCGCACAACAGCTTCGTCGCGCACATCGACCATCAGCGGCAGCGCGTTGCCGCCGGCGCGCTCGATCTCGTCGGCCGCGGTATAGATCGTGCCTTGCAATTTCGGATGCGGTTCGGCGGTTTTCGCCGCGATGGCGATATTGGCGCCGTCGCGCGCGGCGCGCAGCGCGATCGCCAGCCCAATGCCGCGCGAGGCGCCGGTGATGAACAGGGTTTTTCCGGCAAGCGTCATCGCTGCCTCACTTCTTGCGCGACAGAAACGCGGAGAACGCGGCGCGCGCTTCGTCCGACTGCAGACGGTCCTTGAAATGCATCACTTCGGTATCGATCTGCCGCACCACAACGTCAAGATGGCCGCGCAATAGCCGGCGCGACACCGCGACGGCGCCGGCCGGAAGCGCGGCAATCTCGTGCGCCGCCTTTAACGCAACGGCATCGACTGCGGTGGCTTCGACCACCTTATTGACGATGCCGGCTTCCCGCGCCTGTTCGGCCGAAAGCGGATGCCCCATCACCAGCATCTCGAAGGCGCGCGCGTAGCCCATGCGCATCGGCGCCAAGAGGCTCGATGCCGCCTCCGGGATCAGCGCCAGCTTCAAGAACGGCGTGGTGAAGGTGGCTTCCGCCGAGGCGACGACGTGATCGCAGTGGAACAGCAGGGTGGTGCCGATGCCGACCGCAAGCCCGCCGACTGCGGCGACCAAGGGCTTTTGATTCTGCGCCAGCGCCTTGAGAAAATCCAGCGTATGCGGGCGCAAGCCGCCGCTTTGCGCCGACTCGAGAAACTCGCCGATATCGGCACCGGCACAGAACGCACCTTGGCCGCCCGCGAGCACGAGACACCGGATCGCCTCGTTCGCCTCCGCCTCGCGCATGGCGCCGGTCATGGCGGCATACATCGGCTGGGTCAGCGCGTTTTTCTTTTCCGGGCGGTTCATCCGGATGACGCGAACGGCGCCGTCGTCGGTCACGAGGATGGAATCGGACATGGTGTCGCCCTCAATTCGCAGTGCCGCCCGGGTCGCGCAACGCGTCGGCGGCCAGGCCGGACATTATTATATGGCGCTTGGCGGGCGAGGATAGCGGCGCGGCCGGGTCGAACATTGCTTGGCGCAGGCCCCATCGCTATGTTGCGGCGGCCGGCCCAAGCGGCCGGCGCCAATCCGACGGTATTGGGGCGTAGCCAAGTGGTAAGGCAGCGGATTTTGATTCCGCCATCCCCTGGTTCGAATCCAGGCGCCCCAGCCACCCAGTCCCGTCTCTATGTCGAACTTCCGTACGTCAGAAATGTCTGCGATATTTCGGTAGGTTAGCGCCTGAGAATGGGTCTCGGAGCTGTGGAATTTGCTCCGACTCAGCCTTTATTCGCGACTTTTTGCGCACGGTCTCCAATCGCCAATTTTCAATATCCGAAACACGTTCGCGGAGTCAGCACCGGCGCGCTCCGTGCCTTGGTAAGGCGTGATGGTTTTGGTTTTGGGACCGAAGCAAGACGGAATTGTCTCGCGGGGCCATTTTCAAAAATACGTCATGCCGATCATGCGTTATGTTCAAATTGAATATCGATAATTGGCAGCTATATGCGCTACGCTATGCTCCTCCATCGGTACATAACCTGGAATTATGCACGCAGCTGTGTCCCGGGCTGTACATAACTCACAGTTATTTGCTGTCGCGCGCGACGATTTCTCGATCGTCTGCTGGCCTTATCTTTCTGGGTAAAGGTGGACCTCGATGACGTGAGTTTCCTTTTGCAGCTTGGCGGCGTCGGCGGTAATCGATTGAACCCTCCAGCCGACAAAATCATCACCCTCGCCGACCCAAGCACCGCTCTTTTCGGTCTTTTGGAATAGGTAAGCCTTCTTGATCGCTCCATTGACCATGACGCCACCAAGGACAAGCCCTGGATCGACAAAGACTGCCGGTGGCGGACTGGGCTTTGGCGCAGACGGCGTCGGCGGTACATACGGCGCACGTGATCGCGAGAAAATCGGGTGGGCTAGAATCTCCTGATAGGAAACTGCAGCCGTTGTCTGCGTCCGAGCATCCTCCAGCCTTGGTAGCCGCGGCGTCCACCCGGGTGCTTCAGCCGCAATTTGATCTTCGTACGTCGCCTGTTGGACGGCCATTAGTAGAAGCCAGGCGTTGGCTGCAGCCAGAAGCGTCAGTCCCAAAAGGACTAGAGGAGAAGTACGGGAGCGCGTCACTTGTCCCCCTCGATTTGCATGGCGCCAACGATGTCAAGCTGAGCGTCGATAGTCGGCTCTGCGCTCATGCCTGGAGGTGTCATGGCCACTCGTTGCGTTGGCCTTAGCAGTGCGCCCACAATAAAAAGAAACGGCTTTGCCGTTTCGACGGCACGGACGGATTGATAGACGGCTTGGATGGTCCCTGTTATGTCGACCTGCACACCAATGATTTTCATATCCTCTTGCGGCTTAGTGGGGAGCGTGCGGACCGACCGCAGCCGGGCACCGGTCAGCTCCACCATGCCCTTGACCAGCGTCTGAAGATTGGCGGCGGCAACGCCATCATTGCCGCCCTGAAGGAATTCAGCGCTGCCGTTCGAGGCAGCCTGGGTGACAAGATCTGCAACGGTCGCGCGCTGAGCGGCAATAGCACTGAGGCGCGCCAGAATCGCGCGCTGTTGCAAAATCTCGATATCGCGATCGGCGAAAAAGGCTTGGATCGGCCAGGCGAACAGACACAGCAATCCACCTAGTGCGGCGGCATTGAGCAGCACGAACAAGCTGCGCCGAAGCCGCAGATTGCTTTGCCATTGACCCTTTTGCCATTGACCGATCATGGCGTCGCATTCCCCATCGCGTCGCTTCGGACCATGGCTTGCAAGGCAAATCGCTCCCGTTGCTCTGTCGAATCGAGCGCAATCGCCGTGGTCAGGGCGGCCTCTCGGAACAATGGCGATCGATCGAAGGTGACAACCAGCTTGGCCGCCGCAGCGGAGAAGCCGCTCACCGCAAGACGATGATCTTGCGACGGCGACGCGTCGGTCACGTGGAGTTCGGTCAACCACGAATCGCTCGGTACGAGACGCGTAACCTCGTTCCAGATGTCCAGTAGCGCCGGCGTATGGCGCTTTCTGGCGAGAAGATGACCGAAGCTATTTTGGCGATGTTCTAATTTGGCGAATGCGTCGCGTACCTCTTGAGCCTGCCGTCGCGCATTTGCGATCTGTGGCCCAAGGGTATCGAGAGCCGATTGCTGGCGCCAATAGTCTATTCCACCCGCAGTCAGAGTCAGCGCGACGGCACTCCCTGCAAGCGCCAGAGCCATGCGACGAGCCCAGAATGTTCGGTCGTTGCGGTCGCGGCGGAGTGTGATGGCAGGCTCTCGCGCCGCGTCCTCCTGTTGAGTGGCGGCGTCCAGAAAAGCGATATCTGATACCTCGATCCCGAACGCTATGGCCGCAGCTTCGACGCTATCGCGTTTAGCCAATTGTTGGGTCACGGTGAGCTTGTCGGCTTCCTGAACGATGGCGTAGTCGTAGTAAATATTCTCAAGTCTGAAGGGCGTCTTTTCCGCCAGGTCACGAGCGACGATGCCGTCGACGACGTTGCCGGCTTGCCGGGGAAGAACAAGCTTTCGCGTGTAGAATTGCTCGGGCCGCAATACGACTGCAATCGTCACGTCAAATCGTGTAAGCTTATTATGCCGCAAGAAATCATCGATTGAAGCTGCGGTGTATTCACCGCGTGTCACGCGCATGCTGGCGAGTTGCGCACCGCCGCTTGAACGCAGGCGCAATTCTACAAATGCATCATCCTGCGCGAGCACAAGAGCGATTTTGCCGGATCCCGTGAGCCATTGCGCAACCCGCTCCGGAAACAACGCCAGAAATTCCCGCAGCCACCAACGTCCAAAGCGGGCGTTCAGCTGGCTCACCTGCAAGGAGACGCTGCTCCGTAACCAAGACACCTGAGCCCACATCGCGCTGCTCCAAGTCACATTCTCAAGACGTATTTGCCGGTCGAGGCTTCCCGCTCACGCAACCCGTGTCGCCCGAAGAACCTCTTCGGCAGTTGTCTCCCCGCGCCAAGCCTTGGCTACCCCGCTCTCGTACATGGTCGCCATACCGCCTTCGCGCGCCGCGGCTTCAATTTCGGCATCGGAAACCTTCGACGCGATGAGCCGATGGATGACCGAGGTCACAGGCAGCACTTCGGCAATCGTGGTGCGGCCGGAAAAGCCCGTGCCGCTGCAAACAGGGCAGCCGTTCGCTCGCCGGAGCCGTTGCGGCGGCTTCAGCCTCGGTACGGCGCGTATAAGCTCACTCTGCCAAACGTCGCCATGTTCGTCGGGCGAAGCGCACGCGTTACACAAACGCCGCACCAGCCGCTGCGCAATGATGCCCTTGACCGTCGAAGCCAGCATGAAGCTTTCCAGGCCCATGTCGATGAGGCGCGTGACGGTGGCGGCGGCACTGTTCGTGTGCAATGTCGACAGCACGAGATGACCGGTCAGAGCAGCCTGAATCGCGATCCGCGCGGTTTCCACGTCGCGAATTTCGCCGATCATGATGATGTCGG
>DATHHM010000251.1:0-16419 GCA_035317145.1 Xanthobacteraceae bacterium
GCGGCGAAGAAGTCGTGGGTGGCAAGATGCTTCTCCATCACGCCGAGCGCGCGATGGCCTTCTTCCATCCAGTCTTCGAAGGCGTGCTGCTGCAAATCGCGGCCGCCCTTGATCAAGGTGAGCCAGAAATAGGCCGCGCCGATATTCGGCTCGAGACTGTGCTGCTCGAAGAACATCCACTGCATCGCCTCGGCGCGGTCGATGCGATCCTCGGGCGCTAGCGCCGAGCCGCCGGCGATGTACCACAGGATGGCGTTGGACTCGGCGAGATAACGGCCCGGCGCGACTTCAAGGAGCGGCACCTGGCCGTTCGGATTCTTGGCCAGAAATTCCGGCGTGTGGCTCTCACCCTTGAGGATGTCGATTTCGACCAGCCGATAGGGCACGCGCAGCTGCGCCAAGGCGAGCCGCGCCTTGTAGCTGTTGCCCGAACGCTGCATCGAATAGAGCGTAAACATCGCCGCTTCCCAAAGTCCCGTGCGGCAGTATCGCGCGAGTATTGCGGGCTTAAGACTTCAACGCGGCGATGTCATGGCCGTAAGAAATCATGGCGGCATGAAATCTTGGCTGCGCGAAGCTCCGCCGGGGCCTGACGATATTGTAGAGAAGTCGGCCGGGAAAGCCATTGGTACACAAGATAAGGTCCGCCGGCCCGGACGTGTTCCGACGTAAAGATTTTCAGGCTTAAGGTCGCCCCTTCAAGCCGGGCGACAGACTGGGCGAGGCGACGACCGGCGGGGATGCGCTATCCGCGGCCGTCTGCCGGACCTGCCAAAATCGAAGAACCCGCTGGGCATTGGTTTGCGACAACTTGAAATAGTCGGTCCGCGCCGATTCGACGTCATGCTCGGAGGCCGCGCCACCAACCGACCGGCAAGACATGATCATGCGAACGGTCGGCCATTGCAGCCCGGCGGCTTTGCAGGGCACGAGAATGGCCTCGCGGCTCTCTTTCTGCATCAGGCTCTCGACCAACGGCAATGGCGCGCCGCAGAGCAGCGCCAGGGCCGCGACAAACTCCGCGTAGCGGCCCGCCTTGGCAAACTCGAAAATTGCCGCTTCGTTGAGCTCTCCCGCGGCCCGCATCGCCAGCGCGTGCGCTTGCGCCTCCGCGTAGTCGTGTTGATTCTGGAATCCCGCTTCGTGCTGCGTATCTTCCGCAATGGCGGCGAGGACTCTTTGGATTTGTTCGCGACTTTCCGGCCCGGCCAACGCCATCAGGCGCGAACGTACCGCCTCGGTGGCGCGCATCAACAGTTCCCGAAACAGCCGTAACGGCACATCGAGCCGAAGCCCGACCTTCTCGGCCAGTTTTTCATCGCGTTCGGAGTGCTTCACCAGGGTTGCGAAGCCGTTCTCGGAAAAGCTTGCGCCGGAATTTCCGGCGAGTTTGTGAAACACGTCACGGTCGCCGCGATGCAGCAGGACGTCGGTCACCGTGGCGCCGATTTGCGCGCGGCCGGAAATCGCCAAGAGATGGGGCTGCGGCTTGGTGCTGGCGATTTCGATGAGATCGCTGTCGGTCAGGCGCGCGGACTGCGTCAAGATCGGCGCCGCCACCGCGATATCGTCGTTTCCGGCGAGCCGACGAACGACGTCGCTCGGCGCTTGATTGATCGGGGCAAGGCGCCGGCTGAGCTCCTCGAGCGCTTTGCCCTCTATCCGCTTGATGAGGTGGCACAGGACGTCATCGAACACATCGATCTGTTGATCGTTGAGCCGATCCGCGTCGGCAACAAAAAGGTCGGTGATCCGCCGCAGCGAGTCGACACGTTTGTCCTTGGAGCCGCTTTGGATCGCGTCCTCAAGCTCGGAGATCAGTGACTGGCCGGCTTCCATGATGTCCTTTCTGGACATCAGCACTCACCGCGAGCGCCGCGCTATTCCACATGCCAAATTCGATATTTATCGAACGGCAAACACATTATTATGGGCTTCTGCGCCTGAAGATCAGGTAAACCCGATTTACGCGTTTATTCCAATTATTCGCGATGAGATTGCTTAATGGCGGCGGCGGAGGAGGGCATCGGCAGGGCAAAAGCCAATCCCGCGCGCCGCAATATCAAAACAAACATCGCCAGCATCGCCGGCACGCCGAGCGGGATCGGGGTCACTTGCGGGACGGTGCGGGCGACGAGCGGCACCAGCCACAGCGCAGCCAGCGTGGTTTTTTCCCACGGGCCGAAACCGCGCGTCATGCCGTCGGCGGCAAGGAAGGCGATGGCCGGCGCCAGCACCATCATGTCGTAGTCCAGGGTGTAAGGCGTGGCGAGGATGGCGGCGAGGCAAAGCCCCGCGGCCTTGAGCGGGTAGGCCGCCTTGCCGTGCCACAGCCACGCCGACGCCATGGCGAACACCAGCGTCGCCGCGCCCTGGATCGCATAGGCCAGCGGAACCGGCGCGCCCCACATGCGCGCCCAAGAGAAGATGCTTTGAATCTTGTGCCAGCCGGTATCGCCCTGCTCCAGCACCACGGTGCGGGTGAACTCGGCGCCGACAAAAAACGCGTGCCAGACCTGTACACCGAAGACCAAAGTGGTCACCAGCGTCAGCAGCACGGCAGTGACCGCGGCGGCGGCGAACGTGCGCCAATAGCCGCCGGCGGCCAGCGCAATGGGAATCATCAGCCCGAATTGCGGCTTGTAGGCCATCAGCCCGAACAGAATGCCGGCGAGCAGCGGCCGGCGATCGAGAATGACAAGTCCGCCGCCCAGCAGCGCCGCGGTGAGAAAGCCGTTATGGCCGTGCCCGACATTGATCAGCACCGCCGGGAAGGCGAGCGCGAGGAGGAGCCAGAGCGGGTCGGCACTTGCTGTTGTCCCGCCTTGCGGGGCGAAAGCTTTTAGGATGGCGCGGATCGCCAGCAGATAAAGGCCGAGCGTGACCGCCTGCCAGACGAACAGCGCCAGGCCATAGGGCATCCACGCCAAAGCGGCGGCGACGAAGAGAAAGTACGGCGGATAGTGCCAGCCGTAGAATTGCGTCGCCGCGCCGAAGATCGCGCGCTCGCGGTCGAATTGCTGCACCGAATCGAACGGCGCTTGGAAGTTGCCCTCCAGCACATAAGTGCCCGCCGCGTAGACGTTGGAAAAGTCGGTTCCGATCGGCCGGCCTTGCAGGTCGACGCCGCCCGTGGCGGTCACCACCAGATAGAGGAAGCCGGCGGCAGAGGCGATCAGGACCGCGACCGCGACCATCCGGATGCGTTCGCGGGTAAGCCACTCGCCGCTCCGCAACGCCCCACGCACCCGGTCCATGGCTGGTTTCCGCTTGTCCTGCCGGGCATTTGGCCTATCGAGCCTTAATGGAGCGTTGCTCGGGCGGCGGCCTTTGTCCGGATGCCGGAGATTTGAGGGCATGTGAGGATTTGGCGCTTGCCTGTGCTTAATGGGCGCTTTAGGAAGCACGCGCCCTAAAGGCACTTGGAGAGCTTGGAGAATCGGAAATGGCCTTCATCGCGGACCAGATCATGCGCATCAAGCCGTCGGCGACCATCGCCGTCACGGATAAAGCGCGTGCGCTGAAACTGGCCGGCCGCGATGTCATCGGGCTGGGCGCCGGCGAGCCCGATTTCGACACGCCCGACAACATCAAAGAGGCGGCGATCAAGGCGATCCGCGATGGCAAGTCGTCGAAATACACGGCTGTCGACGGCATTGCCGAGCTCAAGGCCGCGGTGTCGAGCAAGTTCAAGCGGGAGAACCAGCTCGACTACAAGCCGTCCCAAATCATCATCGGCACCGGCGGCAAGCAGGTGCTGTACAACGCTTTGGTGGCGACGTTGAACCCGGGCGACGAGGTGATCATCCCGGCGCCCTATTGGGTGAGCTATCCCGACATGGTGCTGCTCGCCGGCGGCACCCCGGTCGAGATCGTCACCACCATGGCGTCCGGCTACAAGATGAAGCCGGAAGACCTGGAGCGGGCGATCACGCCGAAGACCAAGTGGATCATCTTCAACTCGCCGTCGAACCCGACCGGCGCCGCCTATACGCGCGCCGAGCTCAAGGGCGTGACCGACGTGCTGGTGCGGTATCCGCACGTCCACGTCATGGCCGACGATATGTACGAGCACCTGGTCTACGACGACTTTCAGTTCTACTCGCCGGCGCAGCTGGAGCCGCGGCTCTACGAGCGCACCCTGACGGTGAACGGCTGCTCGAAAGCCTATTGCATGACCGGCTGGCGCATCGGCTACGCCGGCGGCCCCGAGATTTTGATCAAGACCATGGCGATGATCCAATCGCAGTCGACGTCGAACCCCACTGCCGTGGCCCAGTGGGCCGCGGTCGAGGCGCTCAACGGGCCGCAGGATTTCATCGCCAAGCACAACAAGATCTTCAAGGAGCGGCGCGACCTGTGCGTCTCCATGTTGAACCAGGCCCGCGGCATGCAATGCCCGAAGCCGGAAGGCGCGTTCTACGTCTATCCGTCCTGCGCCGGCACCATGGGCAAAACCGCGCCGACCGGCAAAAAGCTCGCCACCGACGAGGATTTCGTCACCGAGCTTCTGGAAGCCGAGGGTGTCGCGGTGGTGCAGGGCACGCCGTTCGGCGTCGGGCCGGCGTTCCGCGTCTCCTACGCCACGGCGACCAGCGCGCTGGAGGAAGCCTGCACGCGCATCCAGCGCTTTTGCGGGAATTTGCAGTAGGCGTCATTCCGGACTTCTCGCGGAGCCTGTCATCAGGCCGGCCACTTCGGGCCGGACCCGTTGGCTCGGCCCCGGAATGACGCTCACGCGAATGGACGGCAGACGGCGGCATTTTTCTCGCTTACAATCGTACCGAATGGCCCGCGGGCGGGCCGGGTGAGGGGAGATTCCATATGTTTCGTACTGCCATTGGAGCAGTCCTGGGCACTGCAGCACTGGCGACGGTGCTGGCTATGCCTGCCGGCGCACAGCAAGACCGTATGCAGGGTGGCTCGCTCGAATGCTCGCTGTCGTCCAGCATCGGCCTCATTGTCACGTCGACACGCAATGTGGCTTGCAATTTCAAGCCCAGGGGCGGACCGCCCGAGGCCTATGTCGGAACACTGACTCGCGTCGGTCTCGACATCGGCATAACCGGCGGTGGCGCCATCATCTGGGGCGTGTTTACCAGCACCAATCTGTATGCCGGCATGCTGTCCGGGACCTATGTCGGCGCGTCGGCGGAAGCCTCCATTGCCGCGGGCCTGGGCGCCAACGTGCTGGTCGGCGGCTCGAACCGTTCGGTGGCGCTGCAGCCGGTGTCGGTGCAGGGCCAGACCGGGCTCAATATCGCCGCTGGCGTGAGCTCGCTGGAGCTGCATCTCGCCCAATAGATTGCCGTGCGGCGGGGCGCGACCCCGCGCCCAATGTTGCGCCCCTTGACCAGCCCCGCCGACGCCTGAAACGATGGGTTTCCGGCGGCCGCGCTGGAACAAGCGGCAGCCGTGGGAGATGACCATGGCAACGAACGGCGGCAATGGCACAAGAGCGACCGGTCCACGCTGCGTCGCGCTGGTCGGCCCGTTCCAGAGCGGCAAGACCACGCTCTTGGAAGCGATCCTGGCGCGCACCGGCGCGATCCAGCGCCAAGGCACCATGGAAGCCGGCAATACGGTCGGCGACGCCAGCAAGGAAGCCCGCCATCACCGCATGAGCGTCGAGCTCACCGCCGCCACTACGAATTTCATGGGCGACACCTATACGTTCCTCGATTGCCCGGGCTCGGTCGAATTCGTCCACGACATGCGCGCCGTGCTGCCGGCGATCGACGCCGCCGTCGTCGTCTGCGAGATGGACGAGAAAAAGGTGCCGCAGCTCCAGCTCATCCTGCGCGAGCTGGAAGACAAGAAAATCCCGCGCATCCTGTTCGTCAACAAGATCGACAAGGGCGATTCCGGCGTCCATGACGTGCTCAAGCTGTTGCAGCCGGCGTCGCGCACCAAGCTGATCATGCGGCAGATCCCGACCTTCTCCGGCGACATCATCTCGGGCTTCGTCGATCTCGCGCTGGAACGCGCCTTCGTCTACAAGGAGCACGCGCCTTCCGAAGTGGTGCCGCTCGAAGGCGACGCCGCCGACCTGGAAAAGACCGCGCGTTTCTCCATGCTGGAGACGCTGGCCGATCACGACGACGAGCTGATGGAGCAATTGCTCGAAGACATCCAGCCGCCGCGCGACAAGGTATTCGACGATCTCGCCAAGGAATTGCGCGACGGCCAGGTCTGTCCGGTGCTGCTCGGCTCGGCGACGCGCACCAATGGCGTGTTGCGGCTGCTCAAAGCGTTGCGCCACGAATCGCCGGGCATTGCCGAGACCGCCAAGCGGCTGGGCGTGAAGGCGGGCAGCGACGCCGTCGCCTATGTGTTGAAAACGCTGAACACCACCCACGGCGGCAAAATGTCGATCGCGCGGGTGATCGCCGGTCAGGCCGGCGACGGCACGACATTGCTCGCCGGCGACGACGAGGCCGGCCGCGTCGCCGGCGTGTTCAAGCTCGTCGGCCAGACCACCGAGAAGCGCGGCGCTGCCGCGGTTGGCGAGACCGTCGGCTTCGCCAAACTCGACAAGGCCAAGACCGGCGATACGTTGACGGCTGGCAAGCAGGCCCATCCGGCGCTTGCCAACATCGAGCCTTATCCGCCGGTGCTCGCCATCGCCATCTCGGCGAAGGAGCGCAAGGACGACGTCAAGCTCGGCCAGGCGTTGCACAAGCTCGCCGAGGAAGATCCCTCGATCACCATCGTGCACAATGCGGAGACCCACGAGGTGGTGCTGTGGGGCCAGGGCGAGATGCATCTGCGTGTCGCCACCGAGCGTCTCAACGATCGCTTCGGCGTCCCGATCGAGCGGCGCCAGCCCAGCGTCGGCTACCGCGAGACCATCCGCAAAGGCGTCGTCCAGCGCGGCCGCCACAAGAAGCAGTCGGGCGGCCACGGCCAGTATGGCGACGTCATGCTCGACATCAAGCCGATGCCGCGCGGCGCGGGCTTCAGTTTCGAGGAAAAAATCACCGGCGGCGTCGTGCCGCGCAACTACATTCCGTCGGTCGAAGAAGGCATCGTCGACGCGCTGCTACACGGGCCGCTCGGCTTTCCCGTGGTCGACCTCACGGTGGCTTTGGTCGACGGCTCCTATCACACGGTGGATTCCTCCGACATGGCGTTCCGCGCCGCCGGCCGCGTCGGCATCGTCGAGGCGCTGCCGCAGTGCCAGCCGGTGCTGCTCGAGCCGATCCATCTGGTCGAGATCGTCTGCCCGTCGGAAGCCACCGCGAAGATCAACGCGCTGATGTCGGGACGGCGCGGCCATATCCTCGGCTTCGATACCCGCGAAGGCTGGGACGGCTGGGACGTGGTGCGCGCCAAAATGCCGGAAGCGGAAATCGGCGATCTCATCGTCGAAGTCCGCTCGGCCACCGCCGGCTCCGGCACCTTCACCTTCAAGTTCGATCACATGGCCGAGCTCACCGGCCGCACCGCCGACCAGATCATCGCGGCGCGGCGCGCGGCGGAATGAAATAAAGGCTGAACTGAAGTGTTTTTAGTCTGACGGCCTGACAACGATCGTGAGGACCACCATGCGTGCGATGATCGCGGCTGCCGCCTTCGTGGCGGCCATGGGTTGCAACATTCCGGCGTGCTACGCTTTCGGCGATGCGCCGTGGTGCGCGGTGAAAAATTTCGGCAGCGACGTGGTCTGGGATTGCCAATATCGCACGGTCGAAGAATGCGTGCCGCACGTGATCGCCGGCGACCGCAGTTTTTGCAATCTCAATCCGTGGCCGGCGACGCCGGCGCCGCGCGCGGATCGCCACAAGCGCCAGGCGGTTCGCTAACAACCGAGTTATGATTGTGAAATTTGCACTGTCGGAATTTACTCCCCGAAAAGCATATTGCGGACTGCAAACGCCGCGTTAACGCGACCGTCTGACGTCATCTGCCATAACTTGTCCGTAACGATGAAAACGCCGGCGCATCACCGCCGGCCGTTTTGTGAAATGCCATGCTGCGGACCCTGCGCAAGCTGTTCGAACCGGAACCGGAGACGGCCGCGCCCCAGGCGGGCGCCGGCAAGCTGACGCTGCGCGACATCCTGCTGCGCGACTGGGACGAGCTCTGGTATCAGCCGAAGATCGATCTGCGCACCAAGCGTCTGGTCGGCGCCGAGGGTTTGGTGCGGGCGCGGCTGCCGGACGGCAGCATCGTCGCTCCCGGTGCCTTCCTGCCCGGCGCCAAAGAAGAGGAAATGCTGGCGCTGACCGAGCGCGTCATCGTCACGGCGCTGCGCGACTTCGAGGACTGCGCGGTCCACGGCGCTTCGGTAAAACTCTCGGTCAATGTGCCGGTCTCCGCCCTGGTCAAACTGCCGCTGGCGCGGATGCTGCGCGAGCATCGGCCGTCGACGCCGAATTGGCCGGGCCTCATCCTCGAAGTCACCGAGGACGAGATTTTGCACGACCTCAAGCTTGCCAATCACGCCGCCGAAGAGTTGCGCGGCCTGCGCTGCACGCTGGCGCTGGACGATTTCGGCGCCGGCTATTCGTCGCTGGCGCGGCTGCGGCAATTGCCGTTCAGCGAGCTCAAGATCGACCGCAGCTATGTCAGCAATTGCCACGACGACAAGGTCAATGGCGGGTTGTGCGAGACCATCGTCAAGCTCGCCAAGCGCTTCGAGCTGATGACCGTGGCCGAAGGCATCGAAAACAGCGCCGAGAGCGACAAGCTCAAAGCGATCGGCTGCGATATCGGACAGGGCTACCTGTTCGCCAAGCCGATGCCGAAGGCCGAATTCGTCGCCGCACTCTCGCGCCGCCTGGTCGGACCGCCGAAGCTCCCGGCGAAACCGCGCGCGGTGCCGACGATCCTGACGCGCGGCGCATTGGCCGATACGTAATATCTCTTATTCTTCCCCCTCCCCCTCGTGGGGAGGGTAGGGGTGGGGCAGTGCGGCCGGCACATGCGCCGACGTTTGCGCGCAACCCCCCGACCCCCCACCCTGCCCTCCCCCACAAGGGGGGGAGGGAAAACAGTGGAGAACCGTCAATGCCAGCCTATTGGGTCGCGCGCTCGAAGATCAAAGATCCGGTCGCGTACAAGAAATACACCGACCTGGTGCCGGCGATCATCGCCAAACACGGCGGCAAGGTTTTGGCCCGCGGCGGCAAGTTCCAGATCATGGAAGGGCCGCAAAAATTTCAGCGCTTCGTGGTGATCGAATTCCCGACCTTCGAGCAGGGCGTCGCCTGTTTCACTTCGAAGGAATATGACGCGGCCGCCGCGTTCCGCCGCGCCAACGGCGCCGGCGAAGTCGAGACCATCATGGTCGATGGCGGCGACGCGACGAAGTAGGTTCGCCTTGACGGATTTGCGGAATGGCAGACTATGGAATATGCGCGCGCTTGTTCTCGGATTAGTCCGGCTTGATGCCCGCGAACTTCACCACGTGGCAACACCCCGATAGCGCGCTTATTTCAGCGCTGCCGCTGGCAACTTAAAGGGCAGAGGCCTATCGTCATTCATGAGGGGCTGCCGCTTCTCGCAGGCCGAGGAGGATTTACTGGATGGACGTAGCGGCGTGGCTGCGCGCCTTGGCGCTCGAACAATACGCGCCTGCATTCCGCGACAACGATGTCGATGGCGAAGTGCTTTCGGAGCTGACGGCCGACGACCTGATCAGCATCGGCGTGACCTCGGTCGGTCACCGCCGCAAACTGCTTGCGGCGATCGCGGCCCTGAAATCTGAAACAGCATCGACCCTGGCCGCCGATGCCTCGGATGAACTGAGCCCGACGCCGGCCTCGGTCTCCGCTGCACGACCTACCGATGCGGAGCGTCGGCAGCTTACCGTTATGTTCTGCGACCTCGTGGGCTCAACGGAGATATCGGCTCGTCTCGACCCGGAAGTTCTAAGCGACGTCATCGGGGCGTTTCAAAAGGGCTGTGTCAGTGCCGTGACTGGGTTCGGCGGGTCGGTTGCCAAGTATATGGGCGATGCAGCACTCGTCTATTTCGGCTATCCGGAGGCGCACGAAGACGACGCCGAGCGAGCCATCCGTGCCGGGCTTGCACTGATCGACGCGATGGCCGCGATCCGGCTTTCTTTCCCGGTCCTCCCGCAGGTCAGGGTCGGCATTGCCACGGGCGTGGTCGTGGTGGGCGAGTTGATTGGCGAGGGCAGTTCGCGGGAACGCGTTGCTGTCGGAGAGACATTGAACCTGGCCGCAAGGATTCAGGCCGTCGCATCTCCCGATTCCGTGGTGGTGCCGGAATTGACCCATCGTCTCGGCGGCTCTGCCTTCGATTACGAGGAACTCGGGCTGCACGAACTCAAGGGCATCCCTGATGCGGTGAGGTTGTGGCGCGTCGTAGGTGAAAGCACAGAGCGGGGACGCTTCCATAGCAGGGTTGTCGGTGGTCTGACGCCGCTGGTCGGTCGCGCCGAGGAGATCGCACTACTCCACCGTCGCTGGGACCACGCGAAAGAGGGCGACGGCCAGCTCATCCTTCTCTCGGCGCCTGCCGGCTTCGGCAAATCGCGCATAACGCAAGCATTTCGGGAGCGTCTAGACGATCCTTCAGTTACTTGCTTGCAATATTTTGGCTCTCCTTTTCACGTGAACAGTGCGTTTTATCCCTTCACCAGGCAGCTCGAATGGGCGGCAGGCATTGTCCGGACGGATACTGGACCCCGGAAGCTCGACAAGCTGGAAGCCGTTTTGGAAAACTCAGCGGAAGATGGAACAGAAGCTGCCGCGCTAATGGCCGATCTGTTGTCGATTCCATTCGGGGAACGCTATCCGCCGCTGCAGCTCACCGAGGCAGTCCAAAAACAGCGGACTATGGAGGTGCTGGAAGAGCAACTGGTTGTGCTCTCGCGGCGGGATGCAGTGCTGGTGCTTTTCGAGGACACGCACTGGATCGACCCAACGTCTCTTGAGTTGATGGATAGGATTGTTCGCAGGGTGGTGGACCTGCCGGTAATGATCATTGTGACCTATCGGCCTGAGTTCACCGCACCCTGGCTGAACCTTGGCCACGTTACGATGTTGAAGCTCAACCACTTGGGGCGAAGCCAGGTGGTTGACCTCATTCACAAGACCGCGGGCGGCAAAACGCTGCCGGAGGCGATTGTCGAACAGATAGCGACGAAGTCGCAGGGTGTTCCGCTGTTTATCGAGGAGATCACGCGAGCGATTTTGGAGTCGGGCGATCTTGAGAAAGAAGGCGAGCGTTACGTCCTGCGACAGTCAAATCGGAACTTCACAATTCCATCTACGTTGCAGGATTCGTTGATTGCGCGTCTGGACCGCCTTGGCGTGGCCAAAGATGTCGCCCTCACAGCATCGATAATCGGTCGAGAGTTTTCCTACGAACTGCTCGAAGCCGTAGCGCGGATGTCGCAGGCGACGTTGCTGGAAGGACTTGAACAGCTTGTCCGATCCGATCTGCTGGGACAGCGGGGCGTGCCACCTCAGTCGCGCTACATCTTCAAGCATGCGCTGATCCGCGACGCGGCCTTTCAGTCGGTCTTGAACGCACGAAGGCGCGAGTTGCACGAACGCATCGCGGAGGTTCTCGCAAGCCGGTTTCCTGAAGTTGCCGAGACCGAGCCTGAGCTGCTGGCGCACCACTACACCGAAGCAAGTTTGGTTGATCGTGCGCTGACGTACTGGCGCCAAGCGGCCGAGCGCGCGGCGGCACGATTAGCCTACATCGAGGCGCTCGGCCACGTCGACAGGGCGATGAAGCTCGTTGCTGCGTTGCCCGAAAGCACTGCGAGAGATGAATGGGAGCTTATTTTTCTGGTTATCGAGGGACCCTCGCGTATGGCGTTGGACGGCTGGGACAGCCCGCCGGCGAAACTGCTCTACGAGAAGGCGAGGGCGGCGGCTGAAAGACTGGGGCGCCCGGCAGAAGTGTTCCGATCGGTCTGGGGCTTGTGGATGGGGGCGCACAGCAGCGGACAGCACGCGCGAGCCCACGAACTACTCCAGGAAATCTATGCTCTCCAGAAACAGACCAACGAACCGGAATATGTCGTTCAGGCCCATCATGCCGGTGGTTCCCAGATGGTGGCGGAAGGTGAGCCACGTGCGGCGCTGATTCACATAGATCAATTGCTCTCGAACTACCGGGTCGATGTCCACGGCAACCTCGCGCTGACCTATGGTGCCCACGATCCGGGATGCTGTTCCCTTGGCATGCGCGCCTTGAGCTTGATGATGCTCGGCCACCTCGATCAAGTTGAAGACGCACTCAGAGAGGCCCTGGATCTCGGCCATCGCCTTGATCATAAACCCAGCCTCTCGCAAGCACACATGTTCTGCGCGGAAACTTTCATCATCTTAAACCGCTCGAAAGAGGCCGAAGCGCATCTGAACATTTGCGTTCCACTTGCCGAGAAGTACTCGTTGGCGAACTACCTTATACCGGCCAAAATCATGCAGGGTTGGGTCCTCGTGCTGCAGGGCGAGGTCGAAGCCGGTGTCCACCAGGCTGAAGCCGCTCTGGAGACCTTGAAGTCGTTTCCCTCGCGTCGCTTCCACTTGCCGATCCGAATCGGAATTGTCGGGTTGACCAAGGTCGCTGCCGGCGACGCTGATGGCGCGCTTGCCCTTTTCGAGGTCGCGCTCGACGCTGCATCGACGACGGGCGAGCGGTGGTACGAGCCAGAATTGCTTCGCTTCAAGGCTGAGATGTTGCTCATCCAACCAAAACAACGCGCGACTGAGGCAGAACAGTGCCTCAAAGAGGCCATCGCTCTCGCACAGCGGCAGGAGGCGAAGTTCTGGGAACTGCGAGCCACCGCCACGCTCGCCAAACTTTGGGCCGATCAAGGGCGACCCTCTGAAGCTCACGACCTTCTGGCGCCCGTCTACGGCTGCTTCACCGAAGGTTTCGACACGCTCGACCTGAAGCAGGCCAAGGCGTTGCTCGATGGGCTGCACGCCCGATAACCAATTCGAAACGGCCTCTAAGATGACGGTCGAGCGGGCTCGTTACGCCGCGACGCGCGGCTCGCCGCCGCCAGGCGGCGGCACCGGCATGCCGTCGGCGGAGTATTCGTTGAGCTTGTTGCGCAGCGTGCGGATCGAGATGCCGAGCACGTTGGCGGCATGCGTCCGGTTGCCCAGGCAATGCTTGAGCGTTTCCAGGATGAGGTCGCGCTCCACCTCGGCCACGGTGCGGCCGACCAAGGCGCGCGAGACCTGCTCGGCGGCTAGTGCCGCATGCGCCACGCTCGGCGCGCTGCGCTGCTGATCGAGCCGCGCGCCGTCGGGCGCGAGGATCGCTTCGGGGCCGATCGCGTCGCCGCTCGCCATCAGCACGGCGCGATGCATGGTGTTTTCGAGCTCCCGCACATTGCCCGGCCAATAGTTGATGGTCAGCGTGCGGCGCGCCTCCTGCGCCAGCGGCCGCGCCGGCACGCCGTTCGCGACGGAGTATTTCTTGATGAAATATTCCGCGAGCTCGATCACGTCGGCCGGCCGTTCGCGCAACGGCGGCAGTTTCAGGTTCACGACGTTGAGCCGGAACAGCAAATCCTCGCGGAAGGTGTTCTCGCGCACCGCCTCGGCCAGGTTGCGATTCGAGGTGGCGATGATGCGGATATCGATCGGCACCGGCCGGGTGCCGCCGACCCGGTCGATCATCCGCTCCTGGATGGCGCGCAGGAGTTTTGCCTGCAGCCGCACCTCCATCTCGGAAATCTCGTCGAGCAGCAGCGTGCCGCCGTTGGCTTCCTCGAACTTGCCGACGCGGCGTGCGACTGCGCCCGTGAAGGCGCCTTTCTCGTGGCCGAACAATTCGGACTCCAGAAGCGTCTCCGGGATAGCGGCGCAATTGACGCAGATGAACGGCTTCTTGGCGCGGCCCGAGCGGGCGTGGACGTAGCGCGCCAGCACTTCCTTGCCGGTGCCGGATTCGCCGGTGATCAGCACCGAGGCGTCGCTGCCGGCGATCTGCTGCGCCAGCTTGACGACTCGCGCCATGCTGTCGTCGCGATAGATCAGTTCGCGGCTGTCGTCGGCGACGGCGGCGAGCACGGCGGCGATCAATTCCGCGTCCGGCGGCAGCGGGATGTATTCCTTGGCGCCGGCGTGAATGGCGGCGACCGCGGCGCGGGCGTCGGTGGCGGTGCCGCAGGCGACGATCGGGGCGTGAATGTGCTCGGCTTCCAACCGCCGCACCAGGTCGCGGATGTCACCTGAGACATCGACCATCAAAAGGTCGGCGCCGCGGCCCGAACGCAGCACGGCAACAGCCTGGGCGTTGTCCGCCGCATGCGTGACGGTCGCGCCCTTGTCCATCGCGATCTTGGTCGCGGTGGTGAGCTGGCCATTGAGCGTGCCAACGATGAGAAGGCGCATGGTTTTTATCCTTTAATTTCTCTCGGCCTTGATGATTTCCGTCATCGTCACGCCGAGCTTTTCTTCCACCAGCACGACTTCGCCGCGGGCCACCAGGCGGTTGTTGACATAGATGTCGATCGCTTCGCCGACCTTGCGGTCGAGCTCGAGCACCGTGCCGGGGCCGAGCTTGAGCAGGTCGCCGATCTCCATGCGCGCGCGGCCGAGCACGGCCGAAACCTGGACCGGCACGTCGAACACCGCTTCGAGGTCGGCGGCGATGCGCGTCGTCGGCCCCTCCGGCTCCGGCACCATCGGGACATCGGCTTGTCCGCCGCCGTCCTCGAGATTGGGCAATTGAACCTTGCCATCCTCACTCATGCTCGGATCTCCTCAGCATTTCGTGCGCGTCGGCGAAGCTGCGCCGCGCGCTGACATAGTTCGTGACCGCGGCGGTAATCGCCGCGTCGGCGGCGGCGACGTCGCGGCTGATGCCGCCGTCCGCCCATTCGATCCGGCAATCGCCGACGGCGATATCGGGCTCGGCGAGCACGACGAGGCGGCCTTGAAAGCTTTTCGCGCGCACGATGTCGTCGAGTTTTTCGCGCGCCGGGGCATAGAGCGCGTCGTTGACGCGCACGGCGATGTGCGGCGAGGACACCAGCTCGCGGAAGCAATCGCTCGCCAGCGTCGCGATTTCGGCAAACGGCTCGCGCGCGATCAAGGTCGGCGCGAGCTTGCGCGCCACCGCCACGGCGACCTCGACGGCTTCGCATTCGAGCCTGGTTTCGATCGCCTGCAGCGCGTCGTTGGCCTTGCCGAGATTGACGGCGATGCGCTCGAGCGCATCGGCCATGCGGCGGTCGGTCTCGACCTTGGCGTCGGCGTGGGCATCGGCATAGCCCTGGCGGCGCGCGGAGGCTTCCGCCTCGGCGAGCTTTATCGCGTGCTCGGCGAGCGTGATCGTCGCGCCGCCCGGCTTGCGGTCGGTGCCCGAGGCGAAGTCGACGTCGAACAGGAATTTTGCCGGTGCGCCCATCTTAATACACCAGCTCTTCTTCGCCGCGGCTCTTCGAGATGATGATCTCGCCCTTGGCGGCGAGGTCCTTGGCGAGATTGACCAGCAGCGTCTGCGCCTCGTCGACCTCGCGCAGCCGCACCGGGCCCATGGCCTGCATGTCGTCCATCAACATCTTGGCGGCGCGGGTCGACATGTTGGACAGGAAGAATTGGCGCACCGGCTCGGTGGCGCCTTTGAGCGCGACCCCGAGCTTGTCCTTCTCGACGTGGCGCATCAGCGTCTGCGCCGACGCGGTGTCGAGCTTGGTCAGATCGTCGAACGTGAACATCAGGGTCTTGATGCGTTCGGCGCTCTCGCGGTTTTCCTCTTCGAGCGCGGTGATGAAGCGGGTTTCGGTCTGCCGGTCGAAATTGTTGAAGATTTCGGCCATCACCTCGTGAGCGTCGCGGCGGCGGGTCTGCGAGAGATTGGACATGAACTCGGTGCGCAGAGTCTGCTCGACCCGCTCCAGAACTTCCTTCTGCACCGCCTCCATGCGCAGCATGCGGTTGACGACGTCGAGCGCCAGGTCCTCGGGCAGGATGGAGAGCACGCGGGCGGCGTGGTCCGGGCTGATTTTCGACAGCACCACGGCGACGGTCTGCGGATATTCGTTCTTGAGATAATTGGCGAGCATCTCCTCCTGGACGTTGGAGAGCTTCTCCCACATGTTGCGGCCGGCGGGGCCGCGGATTTCTTCCATGACGTTGCCGACCCGTTCGGGCGGCAGGTATTGCTGCAAGAGCCGCTCGGTGGCGTCGTAATTGCCCATGATCGCGCCCGACGCCGACATGCGTGAGACGAATTCGAGCAGCAGGTTCTCGACCAGTTCCGCCTCGATGGTGCCGATGGTCGACATCACCACCGAAATCTGCCGCAGCTCGTCGTCGTCGAGCATGCCCCAGATCTTGCCGCCGTATTGCTCGCCCAGCGCCAGCATCAGCACCGCGGCGCGCTCGGGTCCCTTGAGCTGGCGTTTGCCGGACTGCGCCGCCGCAGGGCGACTCGACAAGCTCGCCAAGGCGCTTGCGATTTCGCGTT
>DATHHM010000252.1:0-20909 GCA_035317145.1 Xanthobacteraceae bacterium
ATAGTCGACGTCGAGCTTGAGCGTTTTGACAAACCACGAACCCAACTCGCCAAGCGTGAGCCCATGGCGCATCGGCAGCGGGCCTGCGCCAACAAAACTTTGCCAGCCGGCGCGCAGCGTCAGGCCTTCGATCGGCCGGCCGACGGGGTTGGGCCGATCCAGCACCCACACCGCTTTGCCGTGCCGCGCTGCTGCTTCGAGCATATAGCGCAGCGTCGTGATGAACGTATAAATGCGGCAGCCCAGATCCTGCAGATCGACGAGGATGACGTCGCATGTCTCCATCATCGCGTCGGTTGGCTTGCGCACTTCGCCATACAAGCTGAACACCGGGATGCCATGGATCGGATCGTTGAAGTTTGGCGACTCGACCATGTTGTCTTGTTTGTCGCCGCGCAGGCCATGCTGCGGGCCGAAGGCGGCCGTGATCTTGATGTCGCCGCATGCGGCTAAAGCATCGAGTGAATGCGTCAGGTCGGCCGTGACCGAAGCGGGATGCGCGAGCAATGCAACGCGCCTGCCGGCAAGCGGCGCCCGCAGCGCGGGTTCGGCGATAAGGCGGTCGATGCCGAATTTCATGGTTGCTACGGTTTAGGACAATTCAAGCGCAAAGCAATCGGCATGA
Organism: Xanthobacteraceae bacterium; assembly: GCA_035317145.1. Taxonomy (GTDB): domain Bacteria; phylum Pseudomonadota; class Alphaproteobacteria; order Rhizobiales; family Xanthobacteraceae; genus BOG-931. The sequence continues at coordinate 626 of DATHHM010000252.1, forward strand.
TGGAAATCCGCGTTGCCGGGCGGGTGCGCCAACGCCCAATGGGATTTACCGCCGTTTGTTTCTTCGAGCACTGCCGATAGGCCGAGATGAAGGGGAGACGATAGTCCATCGAACTCGAGAGCGGCTTGCAAGGTGTAAGTTTCAGCACTTGATCGCACTTCGATCCGTGGCGCGCCGATCTCAGTCGCAGCACGCATCCCGCTGCGATAGCTATCGAATTGATAGACCGCCCATTGTGTCGAGGGCGAAAAGTTGAATTCGTAATATGCGGGGCCGGTCGAAGGACGGACGAAGGCCTCGAAACAGGTGTGGCGCCAAAGCTCGTCAGCACGCGCGGCCGCCACGGCCGGCGGAAAACGCAGGTCGCTGATCCTGCCGCTGACGATATAGGAAAGGATCAAACTACCAGTGCGCGGACGCGCGATGTCCGCTTCGATCCGTGTCGCCGCGGCGCAATGCGAGTCGGAATGAAGCCGCAAGGTTTGGCGCATGCCGCTATTGTATAGATTATCGGCCTTCGCGCGCCCAGGTGCCGGCGAGGCTGCCGATCAGGAGCAACAGGCCGAGCAGGCCGGCAAAGACCGGCAGCACGCCGATGCCGCGCACCACGCTGGCGTCGCGCATCTTCAGGCCGATCCAGTCGTCGCCGCTATAGGTGCCGCCGGACCGCACCGCGACGATGCGCGGCACAGCGAGACCGTTGCCGTCGTCGAGCCGGCGCGCCGCGCCGCCGGTCGCATTGGCGATCGGCGCCAGCACGTCGGTTGTCGAGGTGACTTCGGCGAATTCGCGCGGATTGGCCGGGCCGATATTGGTGAGCGCATTGAGCTTGCCGTCGGTGGCGCGCCACAGCCCAAGCTCATCGGCGACGATGCTCTTTTCCCACACCCCCGGTTCCGTCGGTTCGAGCTTGAGCACGCGGGAAGCACCCGACGGCGAGGTGAGTGTCACATCGGCGACGCCATCGGCCATGGTCTGCCGTTGCACCACGAGATTGCGGCCGCTCATTTTGAGCCGCAGCGCCTCTTCTTCGAGGTCGGGCTCCCCCATCAGCCAGTGCGACAGGCGGCGCAACAGATCGAGATGCGGGCCGCCACCCTCAAAACCGCGCGCCCACAGCCAGATGTGATCGGACAGCAGCAGCGCCACGCGGCCTTTGCCCTCGCGCGACAGCACCAGGAGCGGTTTTGCGTCCGGGCCCTGCATCACCGTCGTGCCAGTGGCGTTTCTGGTATCGACGACGCGGAACCATTCGCTCCAGTGCGGCGGATTAGAGTCGGCGCCGTCGAGGCCGCGCGTCACCGGATGGCGCCGGCCAAGGTCGGTCAGGCTCGGCCGGTACGCCTGGTCGGTGACATTGCCATCGGGTTCCGCCGGCAGGATGGCATCGAGCGGCGTGCGCCACAGGCTGGTCTGGCTCGCGTAATCGGGCCCGGCCGCGACCAGCACCGCGCCGCCGTCGCGGACATAACGGGTGATGTTGTCGAAATAGATGATCGGCAGCACGCCTTGCCGCGCATAGCGGTCGAAGATGATGAGCTGAAACTCGCCGATCTTCTGCTGGAACAGTTCGCGGGTCGGAAATGCGATCAGTGACAGTTCGTTGATCGGCGTGCCGTCCTGCTTTTCCGGCGGGCGGAGAATGGTGAAATGCACGAGATCGACGGAAGCGTCGGATTTTAGCAGGTTGCGCCAAGTCCGCTCGCCGGCATGGGGTTCGCCGGAGACCAGGAGCACGCGCAGCTTGTCGCGCACGCCGTCGATGGTGACCACGGCGCGGTTATTGACCGTCGTCAGCTCGCCCGGCAGCGGCGCGGCCTCGATCTCGACGATATTCTGGCCGCCGTGCGGAATCGCAATATCGACATTCTGCGGTATGCCGACCGGAACAGTGCGGGTTTCGATGATGTCGCCGTCACGGCGCACGGTCACCGCGGCGCTGGTTTCCTTGGCGCCCTGGTCTTCGACCTTATACGTAATGGTCTGCGACTGGCCGACGATGCCGAAGCGCGGCGCGGCGATCAATGCGACGCGGCGGTCGATCTCGTTCTTGGTGCCGGTGATGAGCGCGTGAATCGGCGCGGCGAAGCCGAGGGCGCCGGCGTCTTGCGGCACGTCGTGGACTCTGCCGTCGGTGATCATGATGACGCCGGCGACGCGATCGGTCGGCACGTCGGCGAGCATCGTGCCGAGCGCGGTGAACAACCGCGTGCCGTCGGTCTCGCCGTCGGCCTGGCCGGCTTCGACGACGCGCACGTCGAGGCCGGGAATATGGCCGAGCCGTTCGACGACCGCGGCGCGGGCCACTTCGGTCTGCTGCGTACGGTCGCCAAAATTTTGGCTCGGGCTCTTGTCGACCACGACCACGGCGACCGAAGAGAGCGGATCGCGGTCCTCGCGGGTGAGCGATGGATTGGCGAGCGCCAGGACGACCAGCCCAAGCGCCAGCGCGCGGATCGTGGCGCCGCGGCTTCGCGACACGAACAGCAACAGCGCCAGGATGACGGCAGCGGCGATGGCCGCCCACAATATGGGTTCGGCGACGAGCGGGGCGAACGCAATACCGAGATTCAAGATCTCACTCCTATTGCCCCAAACGCTCGAGCAGCGCCGGCACGTGCACCTGATCGGCTTTGTAATTGCCGGTCAGCGTGTACATGACGATGTTGACGCCGGCGCGGAACGCCAGCTCGCGCTGGCGCGGCTCGCCTTCGACCATCGGCAGCATCGATTGGCCGTCGGACCGCGTCGCCCAGGCGCCGGCCAGATCGTTCGAGGTGATGATGATCGAAGACACGCCGTCGCCGCCGCGGGCAGGGCGTCCGGAGCGGTCTTCGTCCACGTTCGGCAGCGCTTCGACCCACAGCTGGCCGGAATTGAAGCGGCCGGGGAAGTCGCGCAGCAGATAGAAGGTTTTCGTCAAAACGTGATCGCGCGGCACCGGCTCGAGCTCGGGCAGATCGAGCGAGGACAGGATTTTGCGCAGCTCCAGCATTCCCGGGCTGCGCGTCTCGCCGCCCGGACCGGGCGGCGCGACCACGGAATCGCGAGTATCGAACAGCACGGTGCCGCCGTCTTTCATGTAGGTGTCGATGCGCTTGAGCGCTGCTTCCGACGGCCGCGCCGCGCCGGGCGCGATCGGCCAATAGATCAGCGGATAAAACGCCAGCTCGTCGTGCGTGATGTCGAGGCCGATCGGGTCGCCGGGCTCGAGCGCGGTGCGCTGGGCGAGGAAAAGCGTCAGTCCGGCGAGGCCGGCTTTGCTGATCGCATCGACCTCCGCATTGCCGGTGACCACATAGGCGAGCTTGGTCTCGAGCGCGGAAGCCGGCACATTGCCGACCCGTACGTCGTCGGCACGCGCTTGGGTCAGCGTCAGCGCGAGAACCGCAATGAGGATAGCCATCGCCGCCGTGGCGCGCGAGGAGCGCGGCAAGAAACGCGGCATGAGCCGTTGAATGCCGCCGCCGAGGAACAGCACCACCACGGTATCGAGCAGGAACAGCAAAAGCGCTGCGAGCAGGATCGGCCCGCGCAAATCCTGCGGCTCGCTGATGCGGTAGATTTCATGGCGTGCATTGGCGAGCGGCGTGAAATCGAGCGGCGCCAGGCGATCGGCGGGCGCCAGCGTGTTGACGGCGATGATGCCCTCGGCCGAGCCGTAGAAGCCCGGCGGATGATCGGCCGTGGCGCTTGCGGAATAGTCCGACGGCACCGGCCGCGCGGCCGGCGGCGGGGCGATGAAATTGCCGAAACCGTCGAGCACGCGGCTCGGCGGCACCAGTTCGCGCACGCTTTTGGTCTCAGCCTTGGCGGCGTCGGTGACGCTGGTGGTGCCGGCGAGCGCCACGATGCGCCGGAGCATTTCGACGAAAGCGCCGGAGAGCGGCAGATCGGACCAGCGCGTGTCGCCGGTGACGTGGAACAGCACGATCAACCCTTTGCCGCGGCGCGCGGCGGTGACCAGCGGCGTGCCATCGGCCAGCGTCGCCCAGGTGCTATCGCTCAAAGTGGCGTCGGGCTCTGCCAAGACCTGGCGGGTGACGGTGACGTCGCCCGGCACCGTCATGCCGTTGAACGGGCTGTCGCGGGAAAATGCCGCCAGCGGCTGCGGCTTGTCCCAGCTCAAACTGCCGCCGAGGATGCGGCCGCCGCGCCGCAGCTTTACCGGCACGAGATCGTCGTCGGACGCGGCGAGCCGGGGGCCGGCGAAACGCACCAGCACGCCGCCGTCCTCGACCCAGCGCGCCAGGCGATCGTGGGCGTCGCCGGTGACATTGCCGACGTCGGCGAGGATCAGCATGGGCAAATTCTGATCGAGGAAATGCGCCACGGCGTCCGCCGGCGCTTCGCCTTGGGAGATCCGCACGTCGGCGAAGGGATTGAGCGCCCGCACGATGTAATAGCTCGACGACAACAGCGGCTCCGCCAGCTCGACGCTGGCGCCCGAGGCGATGCCGACGGTGCGGCGGCGCCACCGCTTGTCGAGCAATTGCACGGCGCCGGCGGAGCGCTCGCCGGAAATCTCGATCCGGGAGATGTCGTTGCGGATCTCGACCGGCAGCGCGAATTGCGCCTCGGCCTCGCGATCCGCGCCCTTGAACGTAAAAGCCGCTTCGCCGAGCGGCAGGCCCTTCAAATCGAGTGCGCGTGCCGTGCCGGTGTCCGCGGCGTCCGTCGAGGCGCGCAACACCTTTACGCTGAGCCCACTTGCGGCATTGTCGGCCGCGGCCAGCGCGTGGGCGCCGGCAATGCCGCCGTCGATGACGGTGATCGGGCGGTTGTCGAGAGTTTGCGCCAGCGCCTTGATGAAGTCCGCGCCGCGGCCGAGATCGGTGCCGTCGGACAGCCACACCAAATCGACGTCATGCACGGCGGTGAGGAACTGGGCAATTGCCGGCAGCGCTTCCGAACGGTCGACCGTATGCGGCTTCGGCTTCATCTGGTGCAGGCGGACGCGCGCCGAGCCTGCGGGCTCGAGCGAAATGTCGCGCGTGCCCTCGGACAGCGGAATAAGCGCCACGGCGCGGCGCTCGTCCTCGGCGCGGGCGATGATGTCGTTGGCGGTGCGCACGCGAGCGTCCCACGTCGCGGCAGCCGCCCAGCCGTCGTCGATCATGATTGCGATCGGGCCGCGCGAGGTCGACGCCGCCAGCGGCGGATGCCACAGCGGGCCGGCAGCGGCGATGATGACCAAAGCGGCGAGCGCAAGCCGCATCAGCGTGAGCCACCACGGCGTGCGGGCGGGAGTTTCCTCTTTGGGTGCGATTTCGAGGAGCAGCCGCGTCGGCGGAAAATCGATGCGGCGTGGCCGCGGCGGGATCAAGCGCAGCAGCCACCAGAGCACCGGCAGCGTCAACAAGCCGATCAGAACGAGCGGTTGGGCAAAACCGATGGGCAATCCGCCGATCATGCCGTCACCGTGGCCTGGACCGCCGGCCGAATATCGGCCGCAGCGGTGCCGATGTGGGCGTGCAGCGCCAGCAGCAGTTCGCTCGCCGGCCGGTCGGTGCGATGGATCGTAAAGCTCCAGCCGAGCCGGTCGGTCTCGGCGCGGATTTCGGCGCGGTGGCGCGCCACGCGCGCGGTATAGTCAGCGCGCCAGGTCTCGGCGCGGCCGGCGGTGATGCGGCCGCCGCCTTCCGGCTCGACGAACTCGACGCGGCCCCAGTACGGAAAAGTCTCCTCGGCCGGATCGACGATCTGCACCACGTGGCCGCGGGCGCCGCTGCCGGAAAGCTGGGTGATGGTGCGCCGCACCTCGCCGATCTCGCTCCACAGGTCGGAGAGCAGCACGACTTCGGCGAGCGGGGAGGGCGCAAAGCTCGGCGGCAAGCTTGGGCGCTCGGCGCGGTCGTGCGCGATCGCTTGCGCCATCCGGTCGACGACATTGCGGCTGCCGGTCGGCCGCGTCAGGCCGGGAATGCCGACACGCTCGCCGGCCTCGACCAGAACCTCGGCCAGCGCCAGCGCCATGACCAGCGCGCGGAAAAGTTTCGAGTCGCGAACCAGCGGCGAGGCGAAATTCATCGACGGCGAGCGGTCGGGCCAGATCCACACCGTATGCGCGGCTTCCCATTCCAGCTCGCGCACATAGAGATGATCGTCGCGCGCCGAGCGCCGCCAATCGACCCGCGAGGCCGGCTCGCCGGAGACGAAGCGGCGGTATTGCCAGAAATTCTCGCCGGGTCCAGCACGGCGGCGGCCGTGCAGGCCATGGATGACGGTGGCGGCCACGCGCCGCGCTTCCAGAATGAGCCGCGGCATGCTGGCGGCCAATGTCCGGCCGGCGCCGATCGCTCGTCCAACCGCCGCGCTATCCTGGTAGGTGCGCTTGGGCTCGGCCGCCATCCGCTATCCGATCCGCGACTTCAGGCGGCCGACGACAGCTTCGATACTCTCGCCCTCGGCACGTGCCGTGAAGGTCAGCGCCATGCGGTGCTTGAGCACGGGCTCAGCAAGATCCAGCACGTCGTCGATCGAGGGTGCGAGGCGGCCGTCGAGCAGCGCTCGCGCGCGCACCGCGAGCATCAGCGCCTGGCTGGCGCGCGGGCTCGGTCCCCACGCGATCAGCTTGGCACCTTCGCCGCCTTCGGGTCCCGGCCGTGCCGAGCGCACCAACGCGAGAATGGCTTCGACCACGGATTCACCGACCGGCAGCCGCCGCACCAAGCGTTGCGCCGCCATCAGCTCTTCGGCCGTCATCGCCGGCTTGGCGCGGGTTTCGTCCGAGCCGGTCGTTTCGAAAAGAATTTTCCGCTCGGCTTCGCGATCCGGATAGCCGACGTCGATTTGCATCAGGAAGCGGTCGAGCTGCGCTTCGGGCAACGGATAGGTGCCCTCCTGCTCCAGCGGATTTTGCGTGGCCAGCACGTGGAACGGCTTTGGCAGATCGTGCCGCGTGCCGGCGATGGTGACGTGCTGCTCCTGCATCGCCTGCAAAAGCGCCGACTGCGTGCGCGGGCTGGCGCGGTTGATTTCGTCGGCCATCAGGAGCTGCGCAAACACCGGGCCAGGCAGGAAGCGGAAGCTGCGCTTGCCGGTCTGGCTTTCCTCAAGCACTTCGGTGCCGACAATGTCCGACGGCATCAGGTCGGGCGTGAACTGGATGCGGCGCGCGTCGAGGCCGAGCACCGTGCCCAAGGTGTCTACCAGCTTGGTCTTGGCGAGGCCGGGCACGCCAAGGAGCAGCGCGTGGCCGCCGGACAAGATGGTGACGAGCGCCTGCTCGATCACCTTGTCCTGGCCGAAGATCACCATGCCGATCGCAGCCTTGGCCGCAGTCACATGCGCCGCGGTCGATTCGGCGGTCCGGACGATCATGTCTTCGAGCTTTTCGAGACCATCTCCGCCAGCAACGGGCATGGCTAACTCCTTGTCTTTGGGCCGTATTCTTGTACCGGAGGGGATCCGCGCCTTATGCACAAATCCAGGGCAGCCAACATTGCACTGCTATTGGGCACACATCATGCAATATACACGCCAGCCCGCGCCAACGCAGAGCTTGCGCCGATTCTTCATCCACAGGGATCACAACTTGGAAAGCGGCGGCCGGATGCAGGTTGGCGATCGCAATACCTCGAATAATCTCGCCCCCGGACTCATGTCCGGATGGTAGGTTCCAGGCAAACCATGGCGAAGGAAGGGCAATCCGGCCTCGAGGCGATCACAGGCGCGCTAGCGCGCGCCGGCGCCAAGGGGCCGCCGCCGGTCGAACGTTGGAACCCGCCGTTCTGCGGCGATCTCGACATGCGCATCGCCGCCGACGGCACTTGGTTCTATATGAAGACGCCGATCGGCCGGCCGGCGCTGGTGAAGCTGTTCGCTTCGGTGCTCAAGCGCGAGGGCGACAGTTACTTCCTCGTCACGCCGGTGGAGAAGTGCGGCATCACGGTCGACGATGCGCCGTTCCTCGCCGTCGAGCTCAATATCGAAGACAGCGCTGAAGGTCGCGCGCTGCACTTTCGCACCAATGTTGACGATTGGGTATCTTGCGGACCGCAACATGCGCTGCGTTTCGAGCCGGAAGGCGGCACCGGCGGGCTGAAGCCCTATCTCCATGTGCGCCGCGACTTGTGGGCGAAGGTGACGCGCACGCTGTTCTTCGATCTGGTCGAGATCGGCGAGGAACGCGACGTCGAGGGCAGGGCGATGTTCGGCGTCATGTCGATGGGCACATTCTTTCCCATGGCGCCTGCCGATCAGGTGAGGGAATTTGCGTGAACGATCAACCGGCACAATTGGCGCGCCCGGCGACGGCAGACTTTTTTGAGCGTGCCCGCGCGCGTCTCAATCTCGACGTGCCAGCGGCGCTGACCGATCCGGCGGCGCACGGTGTGCGCCGCGGCGATCTGGATCTCGATCCGGTGCTGTGGGAGCGCGCCGGGGTGAGCGCCACCAAGCCGGCCGCGGTGCTGATCCCGATTATCGATCGCAGCGAGCCGACGGTGCTGTTGACGTTACGCACCGCGGAGCTTGCCAGCCACGCCGGGCAGGTCGCCTTTCCCGGCGGCAAGATCGATCCGAGCGATGAAAGCCCGGTCGCGGCAGCAATGCGCGAAGCGAAAGAGGAGATCGGCCTGGCGCCGGTGCTGATCGAGCCGATCGGCTATCTCGATCTCTATCTGACCTTTTCCGGCTTTCGTATTCTGCCGACCGTGGCGCGCATCAAGCCGGATTTTTCGCTCACGCTCAATCCGTGGGAGGTGAAGGAGACGTTCGAGGTGCCGCTCGAATTTCTGATGACGCCCGGCAATCACCAGCTCAAGACGCGCGACTGGAAAGGCATTCCACGGGATTATTACGCCATCCCGTTCGGCGAGCGCTACATTTGGGGCATCACCGCGGGTATCTTGCGGAATCTGTACGACCGGATTTACGGCGCATGATCAGGCCAATCTTCACCGAGATCGGGCTGTTCCTCACCCCATTCGTGATCTACGCCGCATTTCTGATCGCGACGCGCGCCGGCGTCCTTGACCCGGTGTCGTGGACGTTGCGGCGCGTCGCCGGCCTGGTCATGGTATCGCTCGTGCTCGTGATCGGCAGCTTCCTGCTGCTGGCGCAGTTTTCCGGCGCACCGCCGGGCTCGACCTATGTGCCGGCCCATGTCGACGGCGGCAAGTTCGTGCCGGGAACGACGCGATGACGGACGGCGGCCATCTCAACAACGCCGGTTGGCTCAAGGACGCCGAGATCGTCCACCTGCTCGCGCTGCTCGATCGCGACGGCGAGGAAGCCCGTATCGTCGGCGGCGCGGTGCGCAACGCGCTGATGGACCTGCCGGTCGGCGAGATCGATGTGGCGACGACGGCGGTGCCGCAAGAGGTGGTGCGCCGCGCCGAAGCGGCGGGTTTCAAGGCGAAGCCGACCGGCATCGAGCATGGCACGGTGACGGCCATTATCGACGGTCGGCCCTTCGAGGTGACGACGCTGCGCGAGGACGTCGAAACGTTCGGCCGCAAAGCCAAGGTGGTGTTCGGCCGCGACTGGAAAGCGGATGCGCAGCGGCGCGACTTCACCATCAACGCGTTGTCGGTGTCGCCTGACGGCAAGATTTACGACTATGTCGGCGGGCGTGCCGACATTGCCGCGCATCGGGTGCGTTTCATAGGCGATCCGAGGGCGCGTATCGCCGAGGACTATCTGCGCATCCTGCGGTTCTTCCGCTTTCACGCCTGGTATGGCCAAGGCGCGCCGGATGCAGCCGGATTGCACGCCTGCATCGCCGCGCGCTCAGGCCTCGATACTTTATCGCGCGAGCGGGTGCGGATGGAAATGCTCAAGCTGTTGCTGGCGCCGCACGCCACGCCGACGCTCGCGGTGATGGCGGAAGCCGGCATCCTCGGCACCGTGCTCGGCGGCGTGCCGCTGCTCGCGAGCTTCGAGAACACGGCGAAGGCCGAAGCGGCAATCGGTGTCGCGCCGGATGCAACGCGGCGCCTCGGCGCGCTCGGCGTCGCCGTGATGGAAGACGCGGAGCGGCTGTCGCAGCGGCTGCGGCTGTCCAATGCCGAATTCGAGCGACTCATGGCACTGGAATATTGGTGGCGCGTGCGGCCGGCGGCCGGCGAGCACGCCGCGCGCGTGTTGCTCTATCAGCTTGGGCCGGTATCGTTCACCGATCGCGTGCTGGTCGCGTGGTCGCGCTCGGATGCCGGTGCGGCCGACCACGCCTGGCGCGAACTCGCGGCCCTGCCGCAACGCTGGACCGCACCTAGGTTTCCGCTCAAGGCGACAGATTTTTTCAGCCGCGGCGTGCCGAAAGGGCCGGAAATGGGCGCCGCCCTGCGCGCCGCCGAACAGGCCTGGATCGATGCGGATTTTCCCGAAGACCGTGCCGCAATCGATGCGATTGCCGATCGGGCCGTTCGTACCGCGCAGTCGTAAAAGGCCGGTTGCATCGGCGAGCGTGAGGCTCTTCTAAGATAATGCAGCCCACAGCATTGCGAGCCCCGAGCAGAGCAGCAGGCCATCTACAATATGTTGGAAAATGGTGATCGGCATGCGCCGCACCACCGCTTTTCCGGCGAATGCGCCAGCCATGACTGACGCACCAATGACCAGGCCTTTGAGAATAGAACTGAACGGAAGCGCTCCGAGTTGCCGGAAGGTGGCAACTTTGCTGACCATGAGCGCGAGAGAACTTGCCGCTTCCGTCGACAGAAACGCGCCCTTGACTAAGCCGTAGGAGGCGAAGGCTGGTACGCTGAGCGGCCCGGTGGAAATGACGATGCCGGTAATAAAACCGATAACCGCTCCGGCAAGCGAAAGTTGCCATAGCCGCAGCTGGAAATCCATTTTTGTCAGCCAGCGCCGGCCGGGGATCATCGCCAGAAAGAATAGTCCGAGCGCAATATCTACGACGCGGGATGGCAAGACCAGAAGCGTGCGCGCTCCCAGCGCGGCCGCGGGAACGCCGGTGATCGAATAAGCGGCAAAAGCTCTCCAGTTTACTTCCCGCCACCACGCCAAGACCTTTCCGATGTTGGACATCAACGCGGCGATCGCCATGATCGGGACCGCTTGCTTGGGGCCGAACTGAAACACCAGTATCGGCAACAGCATGATCGATGCGCCCGTGCCGACGATTCCACTCAACGTGCCTGCAATGAGGCCGACGGTCAGGACAAAAATGTAAATCGTCATCGAGCCCCTTCGCCGAAGAAGCTATGGTGGTGCGCCGGTGATCAGGGAGCTGTAGCACCGTTCGCGAAGCGGTCGCTACGCCGGCGGGCAGCTTTTAGCGTGCTGAGGCGATCACAACGCTCGGGCGCGCAGCGCGCGCAGCCGTCGCCGGCTGCCCGCGGCGACTTCCTGCAAGCGCGGCCGGACGCAGGCCATCATGCGGCGTGGCCGCATGCGCTCTACCTGCATTTCGTTGCCGCGCCAGACAAACTCGCTGCCGCCGAGCGCCTTGAAGAAGAGGACCGGCAGAAGACAATCGCGCATCAGCCCGTAAAGCGGATAAAGGAACGGCAGGTGCCATTCGGCCGCCGCCGCGAGCAACATTTCGCTGCCATACCAGATGGTGCCGAGCGCGCCCGCGCCCAGCGCCGGCGATAGTCCGGCCGCGCTCGCCACGATGGCTGCCGCGACCATCGGCAACACGCCGCCGGCAAGAGCTTCCGGCAGGAAGTAAGGCAGAAAACTGGCACGCCGCAGCCGCGCCCAGCGCACCTGACGATTCCAGACTTCGGCCGCGCCGCGCCAGCCGAGCGGCTGCATGAACGGCCGATCGACCAGCCGGACTTTTAGGCCGGCGCCGCGCACAATCTTGGTGGCTGCGGCGTCTTCGGCGACTTCCCTGCCGAGCGCCGCGATACCGCCTGAGTGCTCGAGATCGGCTCGCCGCCACAGCATGGTTTTGCCTTGCGCGAAACCGCGGCCGAAGCTGTCGATGACGTATTGCCAGCGTGCCTGATAGGTGTTGAGAAACGCGCATTCGAGCTCGGCCCAGACGCCTTGCGGGCGGCAGCCGACCGGCGGCGAAGCGACCAGCCCGGTATCGGCGCGCCAGCTGGCGAACAATTGCCGTATGTAGTCGCGTGGCATCAGCACGTTGCTGTCGGCGAGTACAATCCAATCATGGCTCGCCGCGCGCCAGCCCTTGACCACATTGTTGAGCTTCGGATTGCCGCTCACCCGGTCGTCGCCGATCAAGAGCCTCGCATTTGCGCTTCCGTGCTCGGCGATCAAGGTCTCGACCAGGGGCACGACGGGATCGTTTGCGGCAGCGACGCAGAACAGGATTTCGTAGTGCGGATAATCGAGGTCGAATGTCGAACGCAGCGTATCGACGGCATAATTATCCAGTCCGCAGAGCGGGCGCACCAAGCTGACCGGGGGGAATGTTTGCTGGAATGGCGTCTCGCCGAGTGAGTCCCGCCGCAAGCGAAAAATCGCGATCACGATGCTCGCGACATGGACGACGGTGGCGATGATGCAGAAGGTCGCGAAGGCGAGAATCGACGCTGTCATCGCGTTGGCTTTTAGCTTAACGCCGTGACGGGGCTGTGACTCGACTTTCCAGATGCGGACAGAAGCTTGGCAGATGCGAGCAGAAGCTTGCGTTAACTTTTGCTGTCATCGTCCTGCAATGCAAAGAATTTATAGGATGCGGCAGGTGGCACTGACGCGAGACAATGATTCGTGACGTTTGAGCACGGTACAATTGGGTTCCGTACTCTGTTTATCTCCGACGTTCATCTCGGCGCGCGCGGCTGCCAAGCCGACCGCCTCCTCGATTTCCTGCGCTATCACGATGCCGACACGATTTATCTGGTCGGCGATATCGTCGACGGCTGGCAGCTGAAATCCGGCTGGTACTGGCCGCAGCATCACAACGACGTGGTGCAGAAGCTATTGCGCAAGGCGCGCAAGGGCGCGCGCGTCATCTACGTGCCCGGCAACCACGATGAATTCTTTCGCGATTATTACGGCACCCATTTTGGCGGCATCGAAGTGGTCGAGACCGCGATCCATGAGGCCGCCGACGGCCGCCGCTATCTCGTCGTGCACGGCGACGTGTTCGACATGGTGGTCAAGCACGCGCGCTGGCTGGCGCTCCTAGGCGACACGGCCTACGACTTCGCCATCCTGGTCAACCGCTATTTCAACGCCGTGCGCCGCCGCCTCGGCTTTCGCTACTGGTCGCTGTCGCAATGGGCCAAGCACAAGGTCAAGAACGCGGTGAATTATATCGGCGCCTTCGAGCAGACGCTGTCCGCGGAAGCGCATCGCCACAAGGTCGACGGCGTGATCTGCGGCCATATCCATCACGCGGTGATGCACGACGATTTCGGCATCCGCTACATGAATTGCGGCGATTGGGTGGAAAGCTGCACGGCGCTGGTCGAGCACCGGGACGGCCGGTTCGAGATCGTTCATTGGGCCGATCACGAAGGCGCATCGCGACCGCTGCCGGATTCGGGCGTCGTGCCGTTCGACGACGACGCCGAGATTGCGGCGTGACGCGCGACTAATGCCCAAAAATCAGCCGGGACGGATGCTGATCGATATTTTTGATCGCCTTGTTCAGCTCGGCCAAGGTGCGGCGGCCGTCGGTGGCGAAGGCCTGGAATTCCTTAAGGCCTGAGTTGGAGAATTGCGACAGCCCGGCCGAGATATCGTTGGTGTTCTTGTCGAGGTCATCAGCAAGGCGCCGGATCGAGTCGGCGGCGCGGCCGATCTGGCCGTTGCCGTCGCCGCTGCCGGCGAGGTTTTGCAGGCCCTCCATCACCTTGTCGAGGCGCGCCGAGTTGTCGGCCAAGGTCGAGGTTACGGTCTCGATATTGCGTAGCGACAGATGCAGCGCGCTTTCGTTGTCGGCGACCAGGCCATTGATGCGGGCGAGCACATCGCGCGCCTGCTGCGTCACGTCGGCGGTGGCGCTGGCATCGGCATAAAGGGTCGGCGGCGTGCCGGCGTCGGCGATGAGCGGCGCCGCGTCAACCGAGCCGCCGGCGAGCGACACTTCGGCAAGCCCGGTGAGGCCCTGGAACTGCAGGCCCACTTTGGTGTCCGCGCGCACCGGCACGGTGCGGCCGAGCGCGATCACCGCCACGACCTTGTGCGGGTCGGCGGCGTCGAGGGCAAGCTCGGCGACCTCGCCGACGCGGATGCCGTTGAACAGAACCGCGGCGCCGGTGCGCAGTCCCGATACCGAGCCGTCGAAGACGACGCGGTACGTTGCCTGCGCCGTGCTGCGGTTCGTGTTCTGGAACCAGAAGATGAAGCCGAAAGCGCCGACGATGACGGCAAGCGTGAACACGCCGGTCGCGATGTAATTGGCCTTGGTCTCCATGAAACCCTCTACGCTTTTTTAGTGGTGAACCAGCCGGCCGCGTTTGCCGCGGAAGTACGATTTCAGCCAGGGATGCTCCGACGCCAACATGGTCTCGATCGGACCCGTGGCGATGATGCGGCCTTCGGACAGCACCGCGATGCGGTCGCAGACCGTGTGCAGGCTGTCGAGATCGTGGGTCACCATGAAGACGCTCAGTCCCAGCGTGCGTTGCAAGGTGCGGATCAAGGCGTCGAACTCGGCGGCGCCGATCGGATCGAGGCCCGAAGTCGGCTCGTCGAGGAAAACGATGTCGGGATCGAGCGCCAGCGCGCGTGCCAGCGCGACGCGCTTGACCATGCCGCCGGACAGCTCGGAGGGATATTTGCCGCGCACATCGGCGTTGAGCCCGACCATCTCCAGCTTCGCCAGCGCGATCTCCTCGATCAGGCGCGGCGATAGGTTGAGATATTCGCGGATCGGGAATTGTACGTTTTGCAGCGCCGTGAGTGAGGAAAACAGCGCCCCCTGCTGGAACAGCACGCCCCAGCGCCGCTCAATCGCGCGCCGCTCGTCATCGTTGACGGCGGCGAGGTCGGCGCCGAACACCTCGATGCTGCCGTTGCGCTTCGGCAACAGCCCGATGATGGTGCGCATCAGCACTGACTTGCCGGCGCCCGAGCCGCCGACGAAGCCGAGGATCTCGCCTTCGAACACGTCGAGCGTCGCGTGGTCGAGCACGGGCGCGTCGCCGAAACCGACAACGAGATCGCGCACGCTGATTACGGCGGTATTGCTGACCATGCTCACATCCCGATCGCGGCGAAGAACATGGCGAAAAAGCCGTCGAGCACGATGACGAGGAAGATCGACTTGACCACCGACGAGGTGGTTTTGAGCCCGAGCGATGCGGCGCTGCCGTCGACCTCAAAGCCTTCGACGCAGGCGACGAGCCCGATCACCAGCGCCATGAACGGCGCCTTGATCATGCCGACGGCGAAAGTCGGCAGCCAGATCGCCTCGCGCAACCGGGCAAGGAAGATATCCGGCGTCATGCCGCCGTAGAGCCAGCACACCAGGCCAGCGCCGTAGAGCGCCGCCATCGAGCCGATGAATGTCAGGAGCGGCACCGCGACGACGAGCGCGACGATGCGCGGCAGCACCAGCACCTCGACCGGGTCAAAACCCATGGTGCGCAGCGCGTCGATCTCTTCGCGCATTTTCATCGAGCCAAGCTCGGCGGTATAGGCGCTGCCCGACCGGCCGGCGACCATCACGCAGACGATGAGCACACCGACTTCGCGCAGCACCAGAATGCCGACCATGTCGACGACGTAGACTTCGGCGCCAAAGGTGCGGAAATGGAAAATGCCCTGTTGCGCGATGATGGCGCCGATCAGGAAGGTGCTCAGCGCCACGATCGGCACCGCGCGCCAGCCGACCTTTTCGAGGTGATGCACCAGCGAGGTGAGCCGCAACCGCGCCGGATGCGCGATGGTGCCGAGCACCACCATGGTCAGCGCGCCGAGGAGATGCGCGAGCAGCGCCAGCGAAGCGCCGATCTCGGCCACCGCCCGGCCGATGGAATCGAGCGCGACGAGGATGCGATTCGCCGCGGCGGCGTCTCGTCCGGCGGTTCGATTCACCAGCCGCACCTCGTCCATCAAGCCGCGATCGCTGTCGGAGAGGCCGATGATGCGGGTCGAGGCGCCGCGCGCCGCGAAGGCGCGGTTGAGGCGCTCGATGAGCCAGGCGCCGAACGTGTCGAGCCGATCGAGCCGGGCGAGATCGATGTCGATGCTGCGCGCCGTCTGGTAACGCCCGGCCGCGTCGTCGACGATTGTCTCAAGCTCCGCGGCGCGCTCGGCGATCCAGGCGCCGGTTGCGACGAGACCCACGCCTTTGCCGTCGAATGTCGCGACCAGGGACGCGGAAGTCCCTTGAGCGTCATGCCTGGCTGCGGTCATACTCGCTCCCTGCATGGAGCTCTCCGTACGGATCGAGCGCTGGCCCTTGGCCGGCGCCTTCACCATCAGCCGCGGCACCAAGACCGAAGCGGTCGTGGTGGTGGCTGAATTGAGCGATGGGACCCACCGCGGCCGCGGTGAATCCGTCCCCTACGCACGCTATGGCGAAACTCCGGACGGTGTGGTTGCGGCGATCGAAGTTTTGCGTCCGGCGCTAAGGCGCGGGTTGACCCGCGCCGACCTGCAAAGCGCGATGCCCGCAGGCGCACCCCGTAATGCACTCGATTGTGCTTACTGGGACGTTAACGCCAAGGCCGCCGCGCGCCCGGTGCATGAATTGGCCGGGCTTGTGGCGCCTGCGCCACGGATTACCGCCTATACGATCTCGCTCGCCGCGCCTGCGGCCATGGCGGAAGCGGCAGAGCGCGCGGCACACCGGCCGTTGCTCAAGGTCAAGCTCGGCTCCGGCGACGACGACGGTATGCGGATAGCGGCGGTCCGTCGCGCCGCGCCGCGGGCGGAGCTCATCGTCGATGCCAACGAGGGCTGGACCGGCGATAATCTCGCGCAAAACCTCGCCGCCTGCGCCGATGCCGGCGTGACATTGATCGAGCAGCCGTTGCCCGAAGGAAAAGACGCGGCGCTGGCGCACATCAAGCGCACGATCCCGGTCTGCGCCGACGAGAGTGTGCACGATCGCGCCTCGCTCGAGGCGCTCATCGGCAAATACGACGCCGTCAACATCAAGCTCGACAAGACCGGCGGCCTGACCGAGGCCCTGGCGCTCGCTGCGGCCGCGGAACAGCGCGGTTTTGCCATCATGGTCGGCTGCATGGTGGCGACGTCGCTGGCGATGGCGCCGGCCATGCTGGTCGCGCAGCGCGCCCGTGTCGTCGATCTCGACGGCCCGCTGCTGCTCGCCAAGGATCGCGCCGACGGTCTGCGCTACGACGGCAGCCTGGCATATCCCGCGGGTGCGGCGCTTTGGGGCTAAAGGCGCATCGGCGGTTGGTGTAAGTTCGATCGGCGACGGCGCATAAACGTCCGGGAGGATTGTCATGGCGACGAGGCGCAGCGTTCTTTCAGCTATTGCAGGCGCCGCGATCGGATTGCCGAATATTTTGCCGGCTCGCGCGCAGCAGAAATATCCGGACCGTCCGATCAAGATGATCGTGCCGTTTCCGCCGGGCGGCCCGATCGACACCATGGCGCGGATGACGGCGCAGGAATTGACCGGCCGCGTCGGCCAGGTGGTGGTCGAGAATCGCCCCGGTGGTGGTTCGACCATCGGCACCAAGGACGCCGCCGCAGCAGCCCCCGACGGTTACACGCTGATGTTCGGCTCCTCGGGCTCGCTTGCGGTAGCGCCGGCGCTTTATTCGAGCCTCGGCCTCGATCCGCGCAAGGCGTTCGATCCGATCGCCACAGTGGCGCTGCTGCCGCACGTTTTTGTCGTCAACAACGACGTGCCGGCAAAATCGATCGGCGAATTCGTCGCTTATGCCAAGGCCAATCCCGGCAAGATCAACTATGGCGCGGGGCTCGGCACGCCGCCGCATCTGCTCTCGACCTTGTTCAAGACCGAAGCCAAGATCGACGTGGTCTATGTGCCCTATACCGGCTCGGCGCAATCGGTGAACGATCTGCTCGGCGGCCAGACCCAATTCACCATCGACGGCCTGGTGACGCTCTATCCGTTGATCGCGGCCGGCAAGGTGCGGGCGCTGGCTATTGCGCGCGGCGAGCGCTGGACGGCGCTGCCCGACGTGCCGACTTTGGTGGAAAGCGGCTATCCGGATTTCGTCATCGACGCCTGGACCGGCCTGGTGGCGCCGGCCGGCACGCCGCGGCCGATCGTCGATCAGCTCAATGCGGCGGTGAACGACGGCCTGAAGTCGCCGGCAACGCAGCAAAATCTGGCGAAATTCTCCGCCATCGCCAAGACCGGCACGCCGGAGGATTTCAAAAGCTTCCTCGCCGATCAGATGCAGAAATGGGGCTCGATCGTGAAACTCGCCGGTGCCAAGATCGACTGAGCCGCAGGCGCCGGTGCCGAGCCTGTGGGTAATTCCCTGATCGCCGGATTGCGCCGTTTGCGGTTGTGCTGTTGAGTCGGTCTTGCTTGGTAGAACCATGCCCAACGACCCTTTGGCGCAGATATTGGCCGGGCTGCCGGACGAGGCGGACTACGATGCCGTCCATGCCGCGCTCATGGCCACGGACCGCGGCCGCCGCTTTTTGGCGGAATACGCCGATCGCAATCGTCACGCCGACACGACCACGATCGTGAGTGCCATTGCGCGCATCGAGGCGACGCTGCGCGGCGAAGGTCCGCCGCAAGCCGACGCTGCCGGCGATCTCATGGAGATCGCCGCGGTAATCGGTCGTATCCAAGCCGCGCTCGCCGCCGGCACGATGCCCGCGCCCGACGTCTCCGCCGCGATCGAGCGCCTTTCGGACATCGCCTTCATGCTGCACGAGCGTCCGGTCGAAGCGACGCTGTGCGACGGGCTCGATGCTGCCTTCCGCGAAGTTTCCGACGCCAATATGCGTTCACAATCCGCGGCAGAAGACGTGCGTAAAGCAGCGGAGCTTTTGCACGCGCTTGCCGGGCGCGTCAGCGCGATGATGACGCGCTCGATCGGCGGCAGCGGCACCGACCAGCCGGCTGGCGAAAATGTTGCGGCGGAGACTGCGTCGGGTGCGGGTCTTTTTGAGCTGGCAACAGACGACGGCGAAACTTTCGCGGAAGCCGTTGCAGCGCTCGCGGCATCGTTGCCGACGCTTGCCGATGCGCCAAGCGAGCCTGCCGAAGCGGCGCCGGAGCCGGAAAGCGGGCAGGGCGCGCAAGCACCCGCAGTCGAAGCCGCGCCAAGCGACGATGCTTTGTTGCCCGTCGATGAGGCGCAGCAGACAGCGACGGAATCCGAGGTTGCGGACGACAGCGCCGCGCCGCCGCAATTCACGTCGACAGACATGTCGCTGAGCGAAGCGGTTTTGAGCCAGGCATTTTCGGACGACCATTTCGCCAGCGCAAATTTTTCAGGCGAAGCGCCGGCACCCGAAGAGACTGGAAGCGAGCATGCATTGAACGAGGAGCCGCCGAGCGAAGACGTATTGCCGGCGCAGAATTTTCCGACCGACCCGGATCCGGAAGAAGATCTCGCCGACTTGTTCGAACCGCAACCGGTTTCAACGACGCCTATCGAAGCGGCGGCTCCGGTCACTGCGGATAATCCCGTGCCGGCGGAGCCGTCGGCGGAACCGCCGCGTGCCGTGCCGCCGCCGCCGGCGCGGGCAATTCCACGCCCGCCAGGCAGCGATCCGCTCGCAGCGGTGCGCGACTTGAGCGAGGAAGAGCTGATCGCGCTGTTCAGCTAGCCCCGCGGTGCCGTAAAAAATCGCGCTGTGTCGGCGTTGTTAACTTTTTATTAACCAAATCACGTCCTCAATATGCCGATTCGGTGATCGGCACGGAAGTTGCTTTCCTGGAACGAGGTGAGGCGGATCAACAACGACGCTGCGTGTGGCTTGCTCTCTCGAGGTCTGCGGGAACCTATTCGTTAGTGGTCCGCTCAAAATGATCTTTTGGAGGCCACGATGCACACACTTACTGGTCGGTTTCTGGCTGCAGTAGCGTTGTGCGTGCTTGTGTTCGTTCCGACAAACCTGGCCGCGCGTGACGACGGGCGCTTTGCCAATTCGCCGCTGAAAGCCTGGTTCGACAAGCTCGCCAGCGGGAAGGGGCTTTGCTGCTCGTTCGCCGACGGCGTCAGCGTCGAGGACGTGGATTGGGACACCCAGGGCGCAAGCTATCGGGTGCGCATCAACGGCCAGTGGGTCGTCGTGCCCGATGCGGCGGTGGTGACCGAGCCCAACAAGTTCGGGCCGGCGGTGGTGTGGCCGTATCAGGACAATGCCGGAGCAACGCAGATCCGTTGCTTCATACCGGGTTCGGGCGCGTAGGCTTGCTCAAACAACAAGCAGGGGCCCGGTTTTGATTTACGCAGAATCGGCCCTGGCTTCTGCGCGT
>DATHHM010000253.1:0-4198 GCA_035317145.1 Xanthobacteraceae bacterium
AATAGCACGACGTCGCCGGTGACGACGTTCTGCGCCAGCGGCCGGCGATTGGAGGTGTCGAATTGGCTGCCCGGGTAGACATCGAACGCAATCTGTCCGGGGGGAATGCGCACGTCGCCGACGTGGCCCTCGAGCCGCACGCCGCCGGCGGGAATATCGAACATTTCACGGACCGTGTCGGCGCGCAGCTGAACCGCCTTGGCGGCGCTGGCCAGCCCTAAGCTCGCATGCACGACGTAGCTGCCGGGCGGCAAGATGAAAGTCGGCGCCGGGCCGCGATCTTCCTTGATCAGGCGAAACACGCCGGTGGTGTCCGCCTTGGCCGCATAGACGCGCCAGATCAGGCCGCCAGAGATCGCCGGCGCATCGCGGCCGTAACGGGCGGCGACGGCGAGCGCCACGTGTCCGGCCGGAACGATCGGGGTCCCTTGCGCGATCGGGGGCGAGGACGGCGGCGCCAACGGCACCGGGCTCATCATCGTCGCGCCGGGCGTTCCGGTGCCCGGCGTCAGCGGCACCGGCACGGCGGCTTGCGGCGCCATCAGATTCTGCGCCGAGGCCACGGCGGGCACACAGCAAAGCAGCGCCGCCACAAGCAGCCGCCAGCGCCGAAACGATGTTAAGCCCCGCCCAGACATGCCGTTTTCTCTAGGTTAATCGCGGCAATTTGATGCCGGCCGGATCACTGCGACGGCGATATTCTGGCGCAGGTCGTCTGACACGTGAGTTGCGTCGTCGTGCAATTCATGACGCACGACGTGCTCGCCGTCGGATTGGAGCCTGGGGCCTGGGCTTGCGCGATCGTGGTCGAACCGAGCGCCGGCGCCGGCGGTACGAAACAGGCGGCTTGGCAGGTCGCGGCCTGCGCATTGCAAGTCATCATGCAATTCGTCGTGGTGGAGGTTTGCGCCAGGCGGATTTTTTCGCCGGCGGACGCTTCGCTGACGAAGCCCGCAACCGCCACCACCGCGAACAGAACGGTACAGCACCGCATGACTGCCTCTACCGGTCTTCAGTCGCCCTCGACACTTATAGCCCGGTAGAGGCCGGTCTGGAATGTGCCTGCGCGGCGTCGCTTACGCCGTCAGGATGTAGTCGCGCATTGCCGCCGAGTCGCGCTCCATCTCCCCCAAGCGGTGCTTGACCACGTCGCCGATCGACACCATGCCGGTCAACCGGCCCTGGTCGACCACGGGCACATGGCGGAATTTGCCCGCGGTCATGCGCTCCATGATCGAAACGACCGTCTCGCGCTCATGACAGGTGGAGACTTTGCGGGTCATCGCTCCACTCACCGGCTCGTCGAGCGCCGCCGCGCCGCGCTCGGCGAGCGCCCGCACAATGTCGCGTTCGGAGAGAATGCCGACGATGCGGCGGTCGGCGCCGAGAATGAGCAGCGCACCGATGCGCTTCTCGGCGAGCAGCGCGACTGCCTCTGTAAGACTGGCGTTGGGTTCGATGGTGACGACCTCACGGCCCTTGCCCGCGAGGATGATGCTGACAGTCATCATAGCCTCCCTATGCTTCCCCGCGCTGCGCCCGCTTCGGCGGTCGGCGCGGTGAAGGTGTTAGCTACAATGTTTTACACCGGCGCCCGGTTCCAACGGCATCACAAATGCACGTATTGCAGTGCACTGAGCGTGGTGCAACGCGGTATGGAATAGCTATCCGCTCGGTTCAGTATTGCTCGCGTTCGGTTCCGTCTGCGGAACTGCCGGATCGAAAGCGTTGAACAGAATCAAGCCGGCAAAAAAGCCGCCGATATGCGCCTGCCAAGCGACCGCCTCGCCCTCCTCGCCGCCGATCGACACGGGGCCAAGGCCGAACAGCATGTTGAGCCCGAGCCAAATCACGAGGAACATCAGGAACCGGACGTCGGTCAGCGTCGCCAGCAACGGCCGCGCCGGCACACGGTGGGCGTCGGCTTCGCCGGAGAGACCGAGCATTCCGCCCTGTTGGAAAACAAAGCGCATCGCCGCCGCCATGGCGCCTGAAATCGCTGCCGACGCGCCGATCATCGGCGCCATCTGTTCGGGGTTGCTGAGGAGATAGGCCAGCGCGCCGGCGGCCGACGTCACCAGCATGAAGGCGATATAGCGCACGGCGCCGAAGCGGCGCGCCAGCGCTGTGCCAAACGGCAACAGCCATGCCAGATTGAGACCGATATGCAGCAGGTTGGCGTGGATGAAGGTGTAGCTGAAGAAAGTCCACAGCTCGGCGCCAAAGCCGCCGGGGAAGCTGCCAGCCAGGCCGGCGTCATAGCGCGCCGGAATGAACGCAAAAATCAGGAGAAATTGGGTGTCCTGCGCTTCGGTGAAGACCCACATGCGCAGCGCATGAACGAGCAGGAGCACGGCGACCGTCGCAATCACGACCGGCGGCACGTTGAACATCGGCTCGTGGCGTTGTGTCACCGGTCGGGTACCTGCGTCCTGTCGAGATAGGCCGTGGCGACGGCTCCGGCAAGCACACAGCGCGGCGCAAAACAAAAGGGAGGGTTTTTGGCCCTCCCTTTTGCACCCTGTATGCGAGTTTCCGCGTCGACGCCGATGATTTCGGGTTCTTCTTCCCTCAACCCCATCGCCGCATCCGTTGCCGGTGCCGCGCCGTCGGCCGCGTCAACCTCGCCTCCCTCTATGTGATGACCGCCGCCCAGGATCGCGGGCCGGCGTCTGATTGAAGCTTGCGTGAGCGGACCCTAGGCGGCCGCATCGGGACCGCCAACGTCAACGTTTCGTTAAGATTAATTTTGCCTCAGCGCCGCCGCCGCCCTCCCGCACGCCGCCGCGGCACGCCGCCTGCTCAGTACCCAGCAAAGAGCCGCACGAAGCAAAACCTGTCCCGATCAGGGACAGCGCAGCGGTTGCGAATGCAGGAGCGGGCGTCATGAAACACGCGGCAAGCCAGGAGCTTTACGCTTACTGGGAAGAACGGCGCGGCCAGCGCCCGGCGCCGGAGCGCACCGACATCGAGCCGGGCGCCATTCGGGCGGCTTTGAGCGATACCTTCATTCTCGAATTGGATGCCACCGACGGCCATTCGTTCCGGCTCGCCGGCACCCGGGTCTGCGCCCTGTTCGGCCGCGAGCTCAAAGGCGAATCCTTCATCGACCTTTGGGATCTTGGCAGCCGCGGTCCGATCGCGGATCTGCTCGCCATCTCGAGCGACGAAAGCGTCGGCACCGTTGCCGGGGTGACCGCTCACAGCACGACCGGTGAACCGCTCGAGCTTGAGCTTTTGCTATTGCCGCTCGGCATGCGCCGGCCGCGGCTGGCGCGCACCATCGGCGTGCTGGCGCCGCTCAAGCCGCCGGCGTGGCTGGGTGTGTGCCCGATCGGGGCACTGACGCTCGGCAGCCGCCGCCACGTCGGCGCGATGGCGAAGACCCGCCTTTTGCCGCGTTTCATGGCGCCGCGACGGGGTCTTGTCGTCCACCAGGGCGGACGCTCTTAAGCTTTCCGGCCGGCGTCCCCTCCGACGCCGCGCAATTATGACAAACGCTGACGGATGGCGGCTAACGCGCCATTAACATCGCGCGCCTAGGTTTGGCCACGAGCGGTGGCAGGCTTAAGTGATCGCATGGCTTTGGTTGAACGAAAGGCTAGTTTGCGGGCGCTCAGCCAGGATCGCCGCCGCCACCAGCGCGTCAAGGTCAACCTGCTCGGCCGTTACATGCTGGCGGATCGACGCGAGTTTCCCTGCCAGGTCGTCAACATGTCGCCCGGCGGCATGGCGCTGATCACGCCCGTAAGCGCCGCGCCGGGCGAGCGCATCATCGCCTATGTCGATCATCTGGGCCGGCTCGAAGGCCACGTCGCGCGCATCTTCCAGAACGGCTTTGCGATGACCATCGGCGCGACGGCGCGCAAACGCGACAAGCTTGCCGCCCAGCTCACCTGGCTCGCCAACCGCAACATCCTCGACCTGCCGGAAGACCGCCGCCACGGCCGTATCGTGCCGCGCAACCCGGTCGGCCGCCTGATCATGCCGAACGGCGTCAACCTCACCTGCCGCATCATCGACGTCTCGCAATCGGGCGCCGGTATCGCCACCGATCAGCGGCCGCCGATCGGCGCGCTGGTCACGCTCGGCACCGTGCAGGGCCGCGTCGTGCGCCATCTCGAGGAAGGCTTCGCCATCGAGTTCACCCGCCTGCAGCATCAGGACTTTCTCGAAGACAACGTCACCGGCGGGTAAA
>DATHHM010000254.1:0-4417 GCA_035317145.1 Xanthobacteraceae bacterium
ACGATGACGTCGACGGCGTCGGGGAAATTATTGAGGAATTTCGACTCGCGCCGCTTCTTGAGGAACTTCAACAGCCACAGCGGCATACCGAACCCCGCCGCGAAACTAAAGCCAAGCGCGGCCACGGGGCCGGCGCCCAACAGCATCGCGACCAGGAAAGCGACGACGCCGAGCGTGCCCGCGGTGACCATGAAGCGGCGCTTCGACCAGTCGAGCCCCGCTTGCGTGAGCTTGATCGACAACGGCACGCGCTTGGCCTTTTTCTGCCGCTCTTCGAGCTCCTTGAGCGAGCCTTCGACCTGATCGCGCCGCGTTTTCTGGGTCACACGAGTCGGCCGTGCCGCGACCGGCTCCGAGCGCGCCACGTTCGCCATCCGCCGTTCGGCATGTCGCTCGCCGGACAGAAAGGGGTAGATGAAGACCCACGCGACACCGCCGATCGCGATCGCCACCAGAAAGAAAAGGCCGTAAGCCTGCATGACCTAGCCTCACACCGTCTCGCGCGCGGGGTCGGATGCGTCGAGCGCGGCGGCGAGCCGCGCTTCCTCGCCGTAATAGCGTGCGCGTTCCCAGATTTTCGGCCGGCCGATGCCGGTCGATCTGTGCTTTCCCATCAGGCTGCCGTTGGCGTCTTCGCCAAGGATTTCGTAGGTGAAAATATCCTGGGTGATGATGACGTCGCCTTCCATGCCCATCACCTCGGTGATGTGGGTGATGCGGCGCGAACCGTCGCGCAAGCGCGCCGCCTGGACCACGACGTCGACGGAAGCGCAGATCATCTCGCGGATGGTGCGCGACGGCAGCGCGTAGCCGCCCATAGTGATCATGGATTCCAGACGCGACAGCGCCTCGCGCGGCATGTTGGCGTGCAGCGTGCCCATCGAGCCGTCATGGCCGGTGTTCATGGCCTGCAACAGGTCGAAGGCTTCCTGGCCGCGCACCTCGCCGACGATGATGCGTTCCGGCCGCATACGCAGGCAGTTGCGCACCAGATCGCGCATGGTGATCTGACCCTCGCCTTCGAGGTTCGGCGGCCGCGTTTCCAGGCGCACCACGTGCGGCTGCTGCAATTGCAGTTCGGCGGCGTCCTCGCAGGTGACGATGCGCTCGTCGTCGTCGATGTAACGGGTCAGACAATTGAGCAGCGTCGTCTTGCCGGAGCCGGTGCCGCCGGAGATCAAGGTGTTGACCCGGCAGCGGCCGATGACTTTGAGGATTTCGGCGCCTTCCGGCGAGATCGAGCCGTATCTGACGAGCTGCTCGAGCGTCAGCTTGTCCTTCTTGAACTTACGAATGGTGAGCGCGGGCCCATCGATCGCCAGCGGCGGCACAATGGCGTTGACGCGCGAGCCGTCCGGCAGGCGCGCGTCGCAGATCGGCGAGGATTCATCGACGCGGCGGCCGACCTGGCTGACGATGCGCTGGCAGATGTTCAGGAGCTGCTGGTTGTCACGGAAGCGAATGCCGGTTTTCTGGATCTTGCCGGCGACTTCGATGTAGACCGTGCCCGAGCCGTTGACCATGATGTCGGCGATCTCGTCACGCGCCAACAGCGGCTCGAGCGGACCATAGCCCAGCACGTCGTTGCAGATGTCGTCGAGCAGGTCCTCCTGCTCGGAGATCGACATCACGATGTTTTTGATCGCGATGATCTCGTTGACGATGTCGCGGATTTCTTCGCGCGCGGAATCGGCGTCGAGCTTGGCCAGTTGCGCCAGATCGATGGCCTCGATCAAGGCGCCGAAGATCGTGCCCTTGACCTCGTAATAGGATTCCGAGCGGCGTGAATCGACCGCCGAGGGAACCTGGGCCGGCGGCGTTTTCGGTCCGGCGTTGACACTTTTGCCCGGCACCGGTGCGCCGATCAGCGGCGCGCCGAGACCTGCGGAGGGAAACGGGGTGCGGCCGACTTCGCCTGCTGACGCCGCAGGCGGAGGCGCCGAGGCTGGCGCAGGCGACAGCGCGCGCGGCGCCGCCGCCGGAGCGGAGTGCTCGTCGACGCTGGTGGGACTACCGGTGGGACGTTTGCCAAACACGAACGCAACTCCAACGCATTTTTAAGCTTGCCGCCGCAACAGCTTATCGAGCAGGCCCGGACGCTGTTTCTTGGTCTCGGCGCGCCCGGTGAGGAGCTGCGCCAATTGCCGGAATGTTTCAGTAGTACGATGGCCCGCGGAAATCTCCGCGATCATCTGCCCGTTATTGGCGGCGGCGCCGAACAATTGCGGCTCGAACGGTATGGTCGCCACCGGCTCGTCTTCCAGCGCCTTGGCGAAATCGGCGGCCTTGATCTCCGGCCGCTTCGGCACGCCGACCTGGTTGAGACAGTAGCGCGGCAGGTGATCGTTCGGCCGCGCCGCCTTGAGCAGGTCGTAGATATTCTTGGCGTTGCGCAGATTGGCGAGGTCGGGTGCCGCGACGATGAGAATTTCGTCGGCGCCGATCAAGGTCTGCTTGCTCCAGCCGGTCCATTGATGCGGCACGTCGAGCACCACGCAGGGCACCGTCGCGCGCAGCGAATCGAAGATCGAGTCGAACGCATCGGCGCCGAAATCGTAGACCCGGTCGAGCGTCGCCGGCGCCGCCAAGAGGCTCAAATGATCGGTGCATTTCGCCAACAGGCGATCGACGAAGGCGGTGTCGATGCGGTCCGGCGAAAACACCGCTTCGGCGATGCCCTGCGGCGGATCCTGGTTGAAATCGAGGCCGGCGGTGCCGAACGCCAGATCGAGATCGGTCACCACCGAATCGAGCATCAGGTCGCGCGCCATGGAGAACGCGATATTGTGGGCGATGGTGGAGGCACCGACGCCGCCCTTGGCGCCGACCACGGCGACGATGCGGCCGACCGGCTTGGCATCGGGCGCCGAAAACAGCCCGCACACCGCGCGCACGACCTGCAACGTGCCGATCGGCGCGATCAGATAGTCGCTGACGCCGCGGCGCACCAGCTCGCGATAGAGCACGACGTCGTTCATGCGGCCGACGACGACGACGCGGGTGCCGGCGTCGCAATAATTGGAGAGCTGGTCGAGCCCTGAGAGGATTTCCTCGCTGCGTTCGTCGGATTCAAGGATGATGACGTTCGGCGTCGGCGCGCTTTGATAGGCTTCGACAGCCGCGGTCAGGCCGCCCATCTGAATGCGCATATGCGCTTTGGCCATGCGGCGGTCTTCGCTGGCGCCCTGGATGGCGGCCGCGGTCTCCACGGTCTCGCAGAAGGCCTGCACGGAAACGCGCGGCGCCGGCGCGATGTGCTCATCGCGGCCGGCGGCGTCCGTGACTGCGCTCTCGTCGCGCCCGGCTTGACTAGCTTGTGCCATCAGGTCCCGACATCATTGGCCAAAGTCGCTGATCTTGGCGGCATTGGCATTCGGATATTGCGTCGCGGTGCTCTCACCGTCCCGATACTTCTGCATCACCTTGGTGCGCCGCATGGTGTAGGGCGGCGTCTCGTGCTGTGGCTGCACCAGGTCGGACGGATTTTCGACCATGGCGGCGAGATTGCGCTGGGTCGCGCAGCCTAAGTTCCAGTGCGGCTGGTTTTCGAAATAATCGCGGTTGTAGGTCGGCCCGATATCGTCCGGCCACATGCCGCAGGGACCGGCCTGCGCGGTGATTTTCGGATAGGTGATGCGAACGGTCGCCAGCGTGCGCGCATTGGCCGGATAGTTGCGCACCATCATGGCCTTTGGCGGCACGCCGGTCGCCGCCAGGATCGATTGAATCTCGCGTAGCGCCCCTGCCGCAGCGCCCTCGTTGGCAGTGCCGGTCGGCAGGTCGATCAGCACGCCGCCGGTGGCTTCCTGCTTCCAGGTTTGCGCGAATGCCAACAGCTCGGCGCGTTGCTCCGCATTGAGCTCGCCGCGATTGGAGCCGATGAAGATTTGCAGCGTGCGTTCGGCCTCGGTGATGGTGATCGGATGGCGCAAGCGGTAATCGTACGGCGCGTCGGGCGCGGCCGTGATTTTCTGGTCGGTCTGACAGGCGCAAACCAGAAGGCCAAAGCCGATGACGATGACAGCACGCAACGCCGCCACAGCGCTGCCGCGGCGGCCGGTAATCATTGTGCGGACGGTGTGCATCGATCGTCTCCTGACACCGGCTTCAATCGAGGATGAAGCCGTAGCGGCCGTGGTAGTCCTGCCGATCGGGACTTCCGCCACCGCCGCCGACGCCGTAGATGCGGTTGAAGTGGCCAAGCAGGACCTGTGCCGGATCGCTCGGATCGGCGAAGCCGTCGTCGGGCCGCGACAGATCCTTCTGCGCCACCGCGCGCACGACGTAGGGCGTCACCAGCACCACCAGTTCGGTGCGTTGATTGATGTAGTCGTTGCTGCGGAACAGCGGCCCGAGAACCGGCAGCTCGGCAAGACCCGGCAGGCCGTTGATGTTGTGCTTGGTATCGTCCTGGATC